>NZ_JBEYRK010000020.1:0-150807 GCF_040704065.1 Streptomyces sp. NPDC047869 | reverse complement strand
CGCGACCAGCGGATGTCCAGTGGCTGGGCCATCTTCGCCAGCGTCAGCTTCCCGTCACGCCACTTGAACGCGCTGCGGGTGTACTCGGCCGACGCTCGGGACTTCTTCCGGCTCTTGTGCCGGGGGTACTTCGCGCGCTTGGCGAAGAAGTTCCCGAACGCGGTCTGAAGGTGGCGCAGCGCCTGTTGAAGAGGGACGCAGGACACCTCCGCCAGGAAGGCCAGTTCCTCGGTCCTCTTCCACTTCGTCAGCGCCGCCGACGACTGCACGTAGGACAGGCGGCGCTGCTCGCCGTACCAGGCGCGAGTGCGCTCCTCCAACGCCTTGTTGTACACGAGGCGGACACAGCCGAACGTGCGGGACAGCTCTGCTGCCTGCTCGCCCGTGGGGTAGAAGCGGTACTTGAACGCCCGCTTGACCTGCTGCGTCACGCCTCACATTCTATCAGTTCCCGTGTGAGCGACGGGTGTCGGCCGGTGGCCATAGACGGCGAATCGCCCTGTCGGCGATTCGCCCTTCCCTGCCACGCTACGCGGGAGCTTCGTTTCCTCCCCGGCCTGAAGGCCGGGGTATCCACGAAGGAGACCCGATGACCGGCCTCGGCCCGGTCTCGCTCGCCGGCCACTGCACCGACCCCTCCCCCGACGGCTCCGAGGGCTGACCGGCCTCGCCGAGTGCCGGCGGCCATGCCGACCGGCGAGCGGGGCAGGAATCCGCCGAGGAGGGCCCGGCTCACCGTCCACCACGTCCGCTGCTCACGTGCCGAGACCGTCTCCAGGACGGCGGAAACCGAGGGCCACCAGACCGGAAAGCCCTCCGTACCGCGGATACGGAGGCCGAGAGCGGAAAGCCCTCCGCACCGCGGACGCCGGAGGGCAGCAGACCGGGGAAGCCCTCCGCACGCGAATACCGGAGGCCATCGAGCACCGGACGTCGAGCGACACCGCGGCCGGCCCCGGTGCCGCAGCGGGATCCGGCCGCTCCCGACGTTCCGGCCCCGCGGTGCCGCGCGACGACGGCCGCCGGGGTCGGGGCCCCGGGGCCGGCCGGCGGACGGGCCTCCGGGCGGCCGACGACGTCCGGCGCACGCCGGGCAGCGCCTCGGCGCTCCGCGGCCGGCCGGCCTCGACGCCGTCGGCCGGCAGCGGCACCACCGCGTCGGTGGAGGCGTCGAGAAGATCAGGCGACCGGGCGGACATGGACGCGTCGCGCCACTTTCCGGCAGGTTCCGCCGGTGCCGTCCTCCGTCTCCCCCGCGCTGCCGGCGGTCCGTCCGCAGCGCACGGGCCGTTCTGCGGTTGGGACGGGCCCGGCGCCGGGGGCAGCATGGAGGTACCGGTCCTCAGCGCTCGGAGTGCACCCCCGACGACCGACCGGTGGAGGTGGATCCGGTATGGCAGTGGACTCCTTCCGCGCCGACGACGAGCACAGTCCCGAGCGGCCCCGCCCGACCGGCCTGCTGGACGTGCTCAGCGTGGCCGCCGTGGCGCTCGACACCAACGGGCGCATCGTTTTCTGGACCCCGCAGGCGGAGGACCTGTTCGGTTACGCCGCCGAGGACGTCCTCGGCCAGTACGCGGCGCACCTGCTGGTCCGTCCCGAGCATCTGCAGGCCGTGGTGAGCCTGTTCTCCGAGGTCCTGCGGACCGGCCGGGGATGGGCCGGCGCCTTCCCCATCCTGCACAAGGACGGCAGCAGCCGCCTCACGGAGTTCCGCACCATGCGGCTGCTGGACGACGTGGGAGAGGTGTACGCCCTGGGCATCGCGGCCGACCACACGCTGCTGCAGCGGGTGGAGACCGATCTGGCCCTGTGCGAGCGGCTGATCAACCAGTCCCCGATCGGCCTGGCCCTGCTGGACCCGGACCTGCGCTACCTGCTGGTCAACCCGGCGCTGGAGCGGATCGACGGTGTTCCCGCCGAGGACCACATCGGGCGCCGGCTGCGGGAGATGCTGCCCTTCTTCGACGTGGGCACCGTCGAGTCCTGTCTGCGTCAGGTGCTCGCCACCGGCCTCCCCCTGCTCGACCAGTACCACGTGGGCCTGCCGCCCTCCGACCCGGAACACGAGCACGCCTGGTCGCTGTCCTTCTACCGCCTCGAGGACCCCGGCGGGCGGGTGCTGGGCGCGGCCGCCTCGGTCGTCGACGTCACCGAACGCCACCACGCGGCCGCCGAGGCGGACCGGGCCAGGCGGCGGCTTGCGCTCATCGCGGAAGCCTCGACCCGGGTCGGCACCTCGCTGGAGGTGGAGCAGACCGCGCGTGAGCTGGCCGAGATCGCCACTCCGGTGCTCGCCGACGTGGTCGCCGTCGACGTCCTCGACTCCGCCCTCGCCTGCCGGCGCGTCCGCCGCCCGGACAACGGCCCGGAACTGTTCCGCGCCCTCGCTCTGAGGGCGGCGCACCCCACCGTGGCGCTGCGGGCCGCCGACCCGCCCGGTGACCTCGCCTCCTACGAGGGTGACCGGCTGGTGACCCTGTGCGTCCACACCGGCCGTCCGGTCCTGGTCCGGCACGTCGGCGAGCGGGACCTGTCGCGCATCGCCCGCAACGAGGAGGCCGGAGCCTATCTGGCCCGGGCGGGCGTGCACTCGTATCTCGCCGTACCGCTGATCGCGCACGGCGAGGTGCTCGGCGCGCTCGACCTCAAACGCACCCGCAACCCGCTGCCCTTCGACGACGACGACGTCGTGCTGGCCGGCGAGCTGGCCGGCCGTGCCGCGATCGCCATCGACAACGCCCGCTGGTTCCAGAGCGTGCGCAACACCGCGCTCACCCTCCAGCGCAGCCTGCTGCCCGACCACTCGGCGCACCACACCGGCCTGGAGCTGGCCTCCCGCTACCAGCCCGCGCAGGCCACCAGCGAGGTGGGGGGCGACTGGTACGACGTCATCCCGCTGGCCGACGACAAGACCGCGCTGGTGGTGGGCGACGTCATGGGCAACGGCATCGACGCGGCCGCCACCATGGGCCGGCTGCGCACCGCGACCTGTGCCTACGCGGACCTGGACCTCGCCCCCGACGCGGTGCTCCAGCATCTGGACCGGATCACCTGCGACCTGGAGCACTACATCGTCACCTGCCTGTACGCCGTCTTCGACCCCCGCACCCGGCGGTGCACCATCGCCAACGCGGGACACATGCCGCCCGCCCTCGCCCGGCCCGGCCGGGTGCCCGAACTGCTCAACCTGCCCGCCGGGGCACCGCTCGGCGTCGGGGGCGTCGAGTTCGAGACGGCCACCGTGGAGCTGGGCCCCGGCGATCTGCTGGTGCTGTACACCGACGGCCTCGTGGAGACGCGGCAGCACCCCATCGACGACCGTCTCAACGTGCTCCTCGGTTTCCTCGACGAGCCGGGACGGCCGCTCGAGGAGACCTGCGACCTGCTGCTGTACGGCCTGCGGCATCCCGAGGACCACGACGACGTGGCGCTGCTCGTCGCCCGGGCCCTGTGAGACCCGCCCGGTGCCGGGCAATCCCCGTCCCGCATGGTGCGGTTCGCCCGGTGGTGCCACCCTGGGACGGGAGGTCTTTCGAGGAGCGCGATCCAGGAGGGCCGATGGGACGGGACGTCCCGGCGCTCGTCTTCACCCGTGAGGACCGGCGCCGGTACCGGATCAAGATGCAGGAGTGTCTCGACGTCTTCGCACAGATGCTGCGCGAGCAGCTCTTCGAGGCGGAGCGGCCGCAAGTGGGGCTGGAGATCGAGCTGAACCTGGTCGACGACGCCGCCGAGCCCGCGATGCGCAACACCGCTGTGCTGGAGGCGATCGCGGACCCCGCCTGGTCCACCGAGCTGGGCCGGTTCAACCTGGAGATCAACGTGCCGCCCCGCGCGCTGACGGAGGGCGGCCCCGACGCCTGGGAGTCCGAGATCCGCGCGGCGCTGAACCACGCGGACGAGCGGGCCAGGTCGGTGGGCGCGCGCCTGGTCATGATCGGCATCCTGCCCACGCTGCGGCAGGACGACATCGGCGAGGGGACCCTGTCGGAGAACCCGCGCTACCGGCTGCTGAACGACCAGGTCTTCGCGGCGCGCGGCGAGGACCTGCGGATCGAGGTGGACGGCGTCGACCGGCTGCGGACGTACGCCGACACGATCACCCCGGAGGCCGCGTGCACCAGCACCCAGTTCCATCTGCAGGTGAGCCCGGAGAACTTCGCCGGCTACTGGAACGCGGCGCAGGCCATCGCCGGGGTGCAGGTGGCGCTGGCGGCCAACTCGCCGTTCCTGTTCGGCAAGGAGCTGTGGCACGAGACCCGGGTGCCGCTGTTCGAGCAGGCGACCGACACCCGCCCCGAGGAGATCAAGGTCCAGGGGGTACGGCCCCGGGTGTGGTTCGGCGAGCGGTGGATCAACAGCGTCTTCGACCTGTTCGAGGAGAACCTGCGCTACTTCCCTGCCCTGCTGCCCCTGTGCGACGAGCAGAAGCCCGGAGAGACGCTGGACCGCGGGGACATTCCCGAGCTGTCCGAACTGTCCCTGCACAACGGCACCATCTACCGCTGGAACCGGCCGGTCTACGCCATCGCCCACGACAAGCCGCACGTCCGGATCGAGAACCGGGTGCTGCCCGCCGGGCCGACCGTCGCCGACACCCTCGCCAACGGCGCCCTCTACTACGGGCTGACGCGGGCCCTGGTGGAGGAGGACCGGCCGGTGTGGTCGCGGATGTCCTTCGCCGCGGCCGAGGACAACCTCCACACCGCGGCCCGGCGGGGGATCGACGCCCTGCTGTACTGGCCTGGCATGGGCGAGGTGCCGGTGCCCGAACTGGTGCTGCGCCGGCTGCTGCCGCTGGCGCACCGCGGTCTGGAGCACTCCGGCATGGACTCGGCCTGGCGGGAGCCGCTGCTCGGCATCATCGAGCAGCGCTGTGTCACCGCCCGCAACGGGGCGGTGTGGCAGAAGGAGATGTTCCACCGCATCGAGTCCGGCACCCAGGCCGGCCGCCATGAGGCGCTGCGCCGGATGACCGAGCTGTACATCGACTACATGCACCTCAACGCCCCGGTGCACACCTGGCCGGTGGACTGACGGGGTGGTTCGCGGAGCGCGGCCGCCGCGGCGGCGACGGGGGCCGGGCTCCCCCGGCGGTGCGGCCGGGCCGACGGCCGTCCGTCCGTCCCTCCGTCAGGCGGGCTGCTCCTCGCCGCCCTGCACCGTCTCCCCCTCCCGCGCCGAGGTGCTTCGCGGCCGTCGCACGACGAGGTCTCTCACCTCGAACGACATCGCGGTCGTCGAGCGGTCGGGCGGGGGGTGGTAGCGCCCGGCGCACACGGACAGGTTGACGATGAGGTGGGCGTGCCAGCCGGACCCCACCCCGCGCCGGTCCGCGAACGCCCGGGTGCCGTTCACCCACCAGACGACGGACCGGGCGCCGAACTCGGTCCGCAGGTCGATCCAGGCGCCGGGGCGGACGGCGTCGTCACGGAAGTAACTGCCGCTGCCGCGCACGTGGTTGGAGAGCTCCAGCAGATCCGGGTTGTCGGGGTGGTACTCGAAGACGTCGACCTCCTGGCCGCCGTCGCGCCAGGTCCAGATGGCGGGCCACGCGCCGGTCTCCCGGGGCAGCCGTACCCGGGCGGTGAGGACGTCTCCCGTCCGGAGCAGGAACGCCTCCTCGCTGCCCTCCGTGGTCAGCAGTCCGGTGTTCCATCGGCCGTCCGGCCTCCGCCCGGCCCGGAAGACGCCCGAGCGGCTGTAGGCGGCGTCGGACACCAGGTGGTCGAGCTTGTCGTCGCCGGGGTTGACCGGGCCGCCGTCGGGATACGCCCACGAACGGCCCGCGACCCACTGGCGTTCGGAGGTGAAGTCCGCCGTGAGCACCACGTCGGGCCCGGACGGAGTGCGCGGAGCCGGAACCGGGCCGCTCGGTGTCGGTTGTTCCATGACCGATGTCTCACCGGCTGGGGCCCGCCCATGCGCCGGGACGGCCGGAACGCCGCGGGATTGACCCGTCCGGGTGAAGGGCGCCCGCGCACGCGCCGGAGCGTACTCAGTCCTCGCGCAGGACGAGGACCAGCGGGACGCCGTGGCAGGGCACCAGCCGCAGGCCGGCGTGCTCGGCGGGCGCGGACCCGGCGATCAGGTCGCCGAAGCCGGGGCCCTTGGTGAGGGAGCCCGCGAGGTGCGCTGGGTCCGCCGAGGCGGCGACCCGGCCGCGGGCGTTCACCAGGTGGGCGGGGCGGGGCAGCCTGCGCAGCAGGGGCAGCACGGCGGCCTCGAAGTGCCGCAGGTACACGTCGGCGGCGGCGACCCCGGCGAAGCGCCCTCCCGTCTCGACGGGCGCGGACAGGGTGAGGCTGTACTCGTCGGAGCAGAGGTAGTCGACGTAGGGGCCCGCGACGGCCCGGCGGCCGGTGTCACGGGGCAGGGTGTACCAGTCCCAGTGCGTGTAGTCGGAGTAGGCCGAGTGGTCGGGGTCGAGGTCGAGCAGCAGGGGCCGCAGGTCTCCGTCGGTTCCCTTCTGCCACCACTCCAGCCAGGCCGGTACGTCGGCCAGCAGGCCGGGGGCCGCCACGAAGCCGGCGCCGGAGACCAGTTCCTGGCCGGTCAGGCGGTGGTGCAGTCCGGGGCGCAGGGCGGCGAGGTCGGCGCTCGCGGGGTGCCCGCCGCGCGCCGACACCCTGGCGAGCAGGGCCGTGGCGTCGGCACGGGTCGCGGCGACGGCCTCGAAGACCGTCTCCAGCGCGCCGCCCACCCGCGAGGCCACCCAGGCCTCGGCGTCCGTGTCCAGCGTGGCGGCCGCCGAGGCGGCCTGCCCGGGGCTCCAGCCCATGGTGTCCTCCAGCGGACGGGAACCGGACGCGGCGCGTTCAGAGGGTGAGTCGCACGGCGACGAGCCGTTCCGTGGCGTCCCTGACGCACCGCTCGGCCAGCGTGCCGGCCGTTTGGTCGGCCCCATCCTGCACGGCGGAGATCACGGAGCGGTGACGCTCCGCCACTTCTTCACGATATTCGTCGCTGCCGAGGACCAGGCACAGCAGAGCGCCCACCTCGCTCTGCAGGGCCACCTGTTCGCGGGTGAGCCGGGCGGACTGGGCGGCGGCCGCCAGTTCGACGTGGAAGCGGCCGTACAGGCGGCTGCGCGCGGCCGTCTCCCGGGTCCGTGCCAGCTCCTCGGCGGTGCGGCGCAGCGGGTCCAGGTCGCCGGGCTCGGTGCGCCGGGCGGCGAGGCGGGCGGCGGCGCCGGACAGGGCGGCCCAGTGGTCGCCCAGGTCGCGCAGTTCGTCGGTGCTCCAGCCGCGCAGCCGGCCCTCCAGCCGGTCGGCGGGGGGGACCTCGGGCAGGGAGACGAAGCTGCCGCCGCCGCGGCCCCGCCGGGTGGTGACCAGGCCCTGCTGCCGCAGGGCCATGAGGGCCTCGCGCAGGGTCACGGTGGAGACGCCGAGCTGCCCGGCCAGGTCGCTCTCGCCGGGCAGTTGCTCGCCGTCGGCGAGCAGGCCGAGCTCGATCGCGTCCCCTATGCGGCGGACGACGGCGTCCACGCGCGCCCGGCTGTCCACCGGGGTGAAGAGGGCCAAGCGCGCGCCGCCCTCCCTCTCGTCCTGCCTCACGGCCACCACCTCGTGCATTGACTCAAGCTTTACCTTAAGGGGCTCTTGAGATTAGAACTATGACTTCATATGTTTGCGGTCAACGTTGAGCGCGCCAGAAAGGTTCCCGCATGGAGGGGATTGCGATCCGGCTGCAGGATCTGCGGAAGTCGTTCGGTGAGACGACCGCCGTGGCCGGAGTCGACCTGGAGGTCCGGGACGGGGAGTTCTTCTCGATGCTCGGCCCGTCCGGATCCGGGAAGACCACGGTCCTCCGGCTCATCGCCGGGTTCGAGACCCCCACCGGGGGCGGCATCGAACTCGCCGGGCAGGACGTCACGAGCCTCGCCCCCTTCGAACGGGACGTGCACACGGTCTTCCAGGACTACGCCCTGTTCCCGCACATGACCGTCGAGCAGAACGTCGCCTACGGCCTGAAGATCCGCAAGGTGCCCAAGGCCGAACGCCTGGTGCGCGCCCGCAAGGCACTGGCCGAGGTCCGGCTCGAGGGCTACGGCCGGCGCCGCCCCGCCCAGCTGTCCGGCGGCCAGCGCCAGCGCGTCGCCCTCGCCCGCGCCCTCGTCGGCCGTCCCCGGGTCCTACTGCTCGACGAGCCGCTCGGCGCTCTCGACCTGAAGCTGCGCGAGCAGATGCAGGTCGAACTCAAGGCGCTGCAGCGGGAGGTGGGCATCACCTTCGTCTTCGTCACCCACGACCAGGAGGAGGCCCTGACGATGAGCGACCGCATCGCCGTCTTCGACCAGGGCCGCATCGCCCAGGTCGGCACTCCGGCGGAGATATACGAACGGCCCGCCACGCCGTTCGTCGCCTCCTTCGTCGGCACCTCGAACCTGCTCGACGGCGAGACGGCCCGGCGGATCGTCGGCGCGCCCGGCACGTACAACATCCGCCCGGAGAAGATCCGCGTGCTCAAGGAGTCCGCCGAGGCGGACGAGCCCGGGCACGCCACCGCGACCGGCACCGTGGCCGAGGTCGTCTACCTCGGTGACGCCACCCGGTTCCTCGTCGACCTCGACGGCGGCGGCCGTCTCACCGCCCTGCAGCAGAACCTGGAGACGTCCTCCGAGGACGTCGCCGCCTACCGCGGCACCCGGGTCAGGCTGCGCTGGCACCGCGGTCACGCCGTCCTGCTGCCCACCTGACCCCGCACGCCCCGTCCCCACTCCCCCGCTCCCGCTCCCGCTCCCGCTCCCGCTCCCGCTCCACGCAAGGCTCCCTCACACCCTCGCCCGCTCCGCGCAAGGCTCCCTCACCCCTGGAGAACGTCGTGCGTCTCACCCGTACCCTGAAGACCGCGGCCGGCGCCGCCGCGCTGCTGCTCGCCGCCGCCTGCGACTCCTCCGGCTCCGGCGGCTCCGCCGCCACCGGCCTCAACCCGCCCGACCTCAAGGCGCCCACGAAACTGGGCCGGACCGAGGGCCAGGTCAATCTGATCGCCTGGGCCGGATACGTCGAGGACGGCTCCAACGACCCCAAGACCGACTGGGTCAGCGGCTTCGAGAAGCAGACCGGCTGCCAGGTCCACTCCAAGGTCGCCGCCAGCTCCGACGAGATGGTCAAGCTGATGAAGACCGGGGAGTACGACGCGGTCTCCGCCTCCGGTGACGCCTCCCTGCGCCTGATCGCCTCCGGTGACGCCGCTCCGGTCAACACCGCGCTCGTCCCCAACTACAAGGACGTCTTCAGCGGGCTGAAGAACGGCTCGTGGAACTCCGTGAACGGGAAGATGTACGGCATCCCGCACGGCCGGGGCGCCAACCTGCTGATGTACAACACCGAGAAGGTGAGCCCGGCGCCCACCTCCTGGTCGGCCGTCTTCGACGACGCCGCGCGGCACAAGGGGCACGTCACCGCGTACGACTCACCGATCTACATCGCCGACGCGGCTCTGTATCTCAAGGCGACCAAGCCGGAGTTGAAGATCAAGGACCCCTACGCGCTCGACCAGAAGCAGTTCGACGCCGCCGTGGCGCTGCTGAAGAAGCAGAACGGCGACGTCGGCGAGTACTGGAGCGACTACCTCAAGGAGGTCTCGGCCTTCAAGAGCGGGGACTCCGTGATCGGCACCGCCTGGCAGGTCATCGCCGGACTCGCCGCCGACGAGGGCGCCAAGGTCAAGGCGTTCGTTCCCAAGGAGGGTTCGACCGGCTGGTCCGACACCTGGATGGTGTCCGCGAAGGCCAAGCACCCCAACTGCGCCTACAAGTGGCTCGACTGGATCGTCTCCCCCAAGGTCAACGCCCAGGTCGCCGAGTACTTCGGGGAGGCCCCGGCCAACGCCAAGGCCTGCTCCGAGACCAGTGACAAGACCTTCTGCGCGACCTACCACGCCTCCGACGAGGGCTACTGGAAGAACATCGCCTTCTGGAACACGCCCATCGAGCAGTGCCTCGACGGCCGTACCGGCGTCCGCTGCGTGCCGTACGCCAAGTGGGTGCAGGCCTGGACCGAGATCAAGGGCTGAGCGGTGACGACCGATGTGACGCCGGCCGCCGGACGGGGCACCGTCCGGCGGCTCGCCGGAACCCTGCACCGCCGGCCCCGGCTGCGCCTGACGCTGCTGCTCACCGCCCCGCTGCTGTGGCTCGCCGTCCTCTATCTCGGCTCGCTGACGGTCCTGTTCGTCTCGGCCTTCTGGACGACGAACTCCTTCACCTCCCAGGTGGTGAAGGTCTGGTCGACGGACAACTTCCACTCGCTGTTCACCACGCCGGTGTTCCGGCAGGTGGTGCTGCGCAGTGTCGGTGTGGCCCTGGCGGTGACCGTGCTGTGCGCCGTGATCGCCTTCCCGGTCGCCTTCTGCACCGCGCGGGTGGCCCGGCCGCGGTGGCGCCCGCTGATGGTGGTCGCCATCCTCACCCCGCTCTGGGCGAGTTACCTGGTCAAGGTGTACGCCTGGCGGCTCATACTCGCCGAGGGCGGACTGGCCGACTGGATGCTCCGGCCGTTCGGGCTGAGCGGTCCGGGCTTCGGTCTGCCCGCCACCGTGCTCACCCTGACCTATCTGTGGCTGCCGTACATGATCCTGCCCGTCCACACGGCCCTGGAGCAGCTCCCGGACAACCTGCTCGACGCCTCGGCCGACCTCGGCGCGCGGGCCGGCCGCACCTTCCGCTCGGTGGTCCTGCCCATGGTGCTGCCCTCGGTCGCCGCCGGATCGGTCTTCACCTTCTCGCTCAGCCTCGGCGACTACATCACCGTGCAGATCGTCGGCGGCAAGACCCAGCTGATCGGCAACCTCGTGTACTCCAACATCGAACTCAACCTGCCCATGGCCGCCGCGCTCGGCACCGTCCCCGTGGTCGTGATCGTCCTGTACCTGCTGGCGATCCGCCGTACCGGCGCCCTGAACAACCTGTAGAGGAGGAGCGCCATGCATCTCGGCCGCACCGCGCGGATCGCCCTGCGCCTGGGCGCCGCACTCGGCTTCGCGGTGATCTACGTCCCGCTGCTGCTCGTCCTCGTCAACTCCCTCAGCCCGGACCGCAGTGCGAGCTGGCCGCCACCGGGACTCACCCTGCACTGGTGGTCCGTGGCCGCGGGCAACTCCGGTGCGCGCGCCGCGGTGTGGGTGTCGGTGAAGGCGGGTCTCGGGGCCACGGCCATCGCGCTGGTCCTCGGCACGCTGATCGCGTTCGCGGTGGCCCGGCACCGCTTCTTCGGCCGCGGCACGGTGTCCTTCGTCGTGGTGCTGCCGATCGCGCTGCCCGGCATCGTCACGGGCATCGCCCTCAACTCCGCGTTCGGCACCGTCCTGGAGCCGCTCGGCGTGGGCCTCGGCCTGTTCACGGTGATCGTCGGCCACGCCACCTTCTGCATCGTCGTCGTCTTCAACAACGTCGTGGCCCGGCTGCGCCGTACGGCCGCGTCGTACGAGGAGGCGGCGATGGACCTCGGAGCGAGTTCCTTCCGCGCCTTCGCGGACGTCACCTTCCCGCTGGTCCGCTCCGCCCTGCTGGCCGGAGGCCTGCTCGCCTTCGCCCTGTCCTTCGACGAAATCGTCGTCACGACCTTCACCGCGGGCCCCGGCATCGAGACCCTGCCCATCTGGATCTTCAACAACATGACCCGGCCGCAACAGGCGCCCGTGGTGAACGTCGTGGCCGCCGTCCTCGTCCTGCTCTCGGTCGTCCCGATCTACGCCGCCCAGCGGCTGTCCGCGGACACGGCCACGTCGAGCCGGGTGTGAGGGGCCGCGCGACCGAGCGGCGGAAGCCCGAAACGCATCACCAACTTCCATGTGGCACACGGCATTTGACGACATGTCCCGCCCGCGGCCGGGTACGCGACAGGCCTCGGACGCCGCAACGGGAGGAGACCGGCCGTGACATCTCGCGGGACACCGCTGGACCGGGGGCTCGGTGATCTCGAACCGGGCACCGGGCAGCGCGCGCAGCTGCGCGCCCGGGTCACCGACATCGCCTGGACGGCGGGGTGCGCCGTCCTCGCCCTCTGGGCGGTGTGGAGTTCGCTGGGCGCGGTGCGCGGGACGACGGCCTGGGTGTACAGCGCGGTGGCCTGGGTCCTGCTCGTCGTGGCGCTGACCGCCCGGGTGGCCGGCCGCCGCCGGTCGCTCCGCTGAGGGCAGGAAACGGTCGTGGAACGCCTGACCGACTTCCTGGGCCGGCACTTGTGGGTGCAGATCCTGCTGTCCGTTCTTCTCGCGAGCGCCCTGATCCTGCTTCTGTACCCGTCGAGTTCGGCCGCCTCGGTCCTGACGCGGACGGCGCTGTGCTCGCTGGGCGGCATCGCCGTGGTGCTGACGGCGCGCCGCAGGGAGAAGCGAGCTGCCGGCGGTTCCACGGACCGGCTCGTCGGACTGGACGGCAGGCTGCGCCGGGGCGAGGTGCCCACCGACCCGGCGGAGCGCGAAGCCATGCGCGCCCTGGTGGAGCAGCGTCTGCACCGCACCCGGCACCGTGTCGCGGCGCAGGTCGTACTCGCCCTGCTCTTCTGCGCGGTGACGGCGGGGACGGCACTGACCGCCGGGCCGCGGCAGACCCTGGGCTTCGGGCTGCTCACCGTGGTCTTCCTCGGCTGGTTCGTCCCCTACGGCAACCTCCAGCACAAGAGGCTGTGCCGGATGCGGGCGGCGCTGGCCGATCACCGGCACGGCCCCGGCGCCACCGATGCCGATCCGCATGAGCGGTGACCGGCCCGCGGACCCGGCGCTGACGCTGCGCACGGCCTACGAGGCCGCCTCGGCGGTGGTGGCGGAACTGGGCGACGAGGAGTCCTGGCTGCCCACCGGCTGCACCGGCTGGGCCGTCCGTGATCTCGTCCTGCACTGCCTCGACGACGCCCGGCGCGGCCTGGTCGCCCTGCACACGCCGTGCGAGGAACCGGTGGACCTGGACGCGGTGACCTACTGGTCGGACTCGCGCCCCGAGGCCCCCGGCGCGGCGAACAGCCGGCGCTGGGCGCGGGTGAACGCGAGCATGTTCCTGGACTTCGGCCAGTTGCGCGACCTCTACACCGAGACCGTGACCGCGGCCGGGCACGCGGCGGCCTCCGCCGACCCCGCCGCGCGGGTGGCCACCCAGGGGCACGTCCTGACCGCGGGCGATCTGATGACCACTCTCACCGTCGAGGCGACCGTCCACCATCTCGACATGGTCGTACGGCTCCCCCTCGCCGCCGCCCCGTCGGCCGGGGGACTCGCCGCGGTCCGCACCACCCTCGACGGCCTGCTCGGCCGACCCGCCCCGCCGTGGTGGAGCGACACGCACTACGCGCGCGTGGGCACGGGACGGGCCGCGCTCACCGACGCCGAACGCGCCGCGCTGGGCGCCGCGGCGCACCGCTTCCCGCTGTTCGGCTGACGGCGTCCCGCCGCGCCCGCCGCCGCGGCGGGACTCCGTACGGCCGCACCGGCTCGTGGCGCGGCGGCGCCCCGGCGAGGCCTTCGTAGGCTGAGGGTGCCCGAGGCTCCTCCGGAAGGCAGTGTCCGCAGGCGGGAGACGGTCGTGATCGAACTGGCCGCGGTGTTCGCCGTCGCGGGAGCGGCGAGCAACGCCGCGGGCACCGCTTTCCAGCGCAAGGCGGCCTCCGCGAGCCGGCGGGGCGGGCTGCGGCTGCTGGGTGAGCTCGCCCGCAGACCCGCGTGGGTGCTGGGCATGGCGGGAGTGATCGGCGCGGCGGTGTGCCAGAGCCTGGCCCTGGTCAACGGGCCGCTCGCGCTGGTGCAGCCGCTGTTCATCCTGGAACTGCCGTTCGCCCTGCTCATCGCCGGTCCGCTGATGCACCGGCGGCTGCCCCGCTGGGGCTGGTGGGGTGTCGGCGGCGTGGTGGTGGGCCTGGCCGTGCTGCTCGCGGCGGCCGCGCCGCACGGGGCCACCGACCAGGCGGGGATGGTGCGCTGGGTCCCGGCCCTGGCGCTGTGCCTGGGCGGCATGGCCGCGATGGTCCTGCTGGCCGGGCGAGGGCGCCCGGCGGCCCGGCGCGCCGCGCTGCTCGCGGCGGCGTCCGCCACCGGCAACGCCCTGACCGCGGCTCTGCTGAAGTCGGCGACGGGAACCTTCGCCGACGACGGGTTCACGGCCTTTCTGCGGTCCTGGCAGACGTACGGCTTCGCGCTGGCCGGCGCGGCCTCGGTGCTGCTGCTGGAGAACGCGCTGCAGGCCGGTCCGCTGGCCGCGGCGCAGCCCGCGCTGACCATCGGTGACGCGGTGGTGAGTCTGGCCCTGGGCATCACCCTGTTCGACGAGCGGGTCCGCACGGGCTGGTGGCTGCTGCCCTCGGTGTGCGGGGCCCTGCTGATCGTGGTCGGCGTGATGGTGCTGAGCCGGGCCGTTCAGCGGATCAGGGGGCGGTGACCAGCGGCGGTTCTCCCCAGTCGGCGGTGAGTGCCTCGCGCAGGGCACGGACCTGGGACGGGCCGATGCGGTCCACCAGGAGCGTCTCGATCACCTCGATGGTGGCCTGCGCGCGCTCGTGGACCCGCTGTCCCTCGGCCGTCAGCCGGATCAGGCGCCGGCGCGCGGAGGCGGGGTCGGGCGTCTGCTCCAGCAGGCCCATGCCGATCAGGCCGTGCACCGCCTGGTGCGCGGTCTGCCGGGTGACTCCGGTGCGGCGGGCCAGCTCGGAGACGGTCGTGCCGTCGGCGTCGAGCATGGCGAAGACGGACGCCTGGGCCGTCGTCACCGGCTGCTCGCCCGCCGCCTCCATGCCGGCGAACAGGGCGTCCTCCAACCAGCGTCGGGCCTCGGACAGCAGTTGGGGCAGGTTGGCGGCGCGGTGGCTCATGGCTCCTCGGAGGGTCGGGTACCCAGCGGATTATCCTCCGGGCGCCTCCGGGGCCCGGGCGGTCGTGCCGCCCGGGCCGCGGCGGGCCGCGCGGTCACCCGCAGCGGCGGATGACGAAGTCGCGCGTGCGGGTGAAGCAGCGCGCCACGTCCTCCTCGCCGAGCCCGACCCACAGGTGGTTCCCGCCGGTCACCGGCACGTAGTCGACGGGGGCGCCCGGGCCGCTCGGGCAGGCCCAGTTCGTCGGACGGGGTGCCGAGGTTCTCGAAGAACCTCTCGAAGGTGCCGCCCGGTCCGGCGGCCACGCCGACGATCACGGAGTGGTGGCGCTCCATGCGGTAGGCGTGCGCGCAGTTCTTCGGGACGAAGCCGAAGTCGCCGGGCACGAGCAGCTTCTCGTGCTGCTCGCCCTCCAGGTCCTCCACGAACAGCCGCACCGCGCCCTGGGTGACGTAGAAGACCTGGATGGTCATGCGGAAATCTCCGCTGCTCTGCGAAGTGAATGTCAGATTACCTGACATAGCGCGGCGGGTACAGCACCGCGGACGGGACGGCGGCGCGCACCCGCCTCCGACCGCAGGACGGGACGGCGGCTCGACTTCGCATACGGGCGCGCGTGATCCCAAGTCCGACAAAGGGCAATGAGTCCGGCGAGATGTCGGGGAAATGACGACCGCCGCGCATTCAATAGGCGCGGCGGCGAACAACCTGTAGTTACGGGGCCCGCGCACGGCAACCTGTACGCCCACAAAACAGGCGGAACCAGCGCTCCGGTACGGTCCGATACGGCCACTCCGCGCTGCAAACGTTTCCCC
Source organism: Streptomyces sp. NPDC047869 (assembly GCF_040704065.1). NCBI lineage: Bacteria > Bacillati > Actinomycetota > Actinomycetes > Kitasatosporales > Streptomycetaceae > Streptomyces > Streptomyces sp. NPDC047869. The sequence goes on along the minus strand of NZ_JBEYRK010000020.1, from coordinate 135,185 downwards.
AAGTCAGTGATAGCATCCCCGCGTCTGCGACCTTGGTCCACTCGGCTCGGGCGCTGCACTTGGACCGGCTTCTCGACCCGAAGTCGGCCGAGTCGTTCCGAGCGGTTGTGTCACGGATTCCCCCGACGTCCGTCCACCGATGGTTGCGGGCTACACATAGGAAAGGTATCCATGTTTCGAGACGCACTCGTTTGGTGCCTGGTCGCAGTGGCGGTCATTGCCGTCGCCGCGGCGCTCGCGCTCAGTCGTCGCAACAAGGCCATCGCCGCGAAGAAGCGCCTGGCCGAGGCCGAACTCACCCGGCAGCTGAGCGTGGCCGACAGCCAACTGGCTGCTTTAAGCGCAGAGTTGCAGCAGCACAGAGCCGAGCACGACAAGACCATCGCGGACGCCGAAGAGGCGGCCGAGGAAAGCACGAAGGCCGTCCTCAAGGGATCGGCGCGCTTTCTGCAGAGTCTTGCCGCAGAACAGCTCACGCTACTCGAGGAAATTCAGCGCAAATACGGCGGCCATTCCGTACTGGGCGATCTGCTGGAAGTCAGTCACGCCAATGCGCAGATGGCACGCAAGGCACAGGGCATTGCGGTGATGTGCGGTGCACCCCTGGGTCGTCGCAATAGGCCCGCGAGTGTTTATGACGTGGTGCGGAGCGCACAGGGTCAGATTCGAAACTTCCGGCGCGTCGAAATCATGCAGCAGACCGGCCTCGCATTGAAGGCGGCCGCCGTTTCCCCGGTCGCTCTCGCGGTCGCTGAACTTCTTGACAACGCTGCCAGTTTTTCCCAGCAGGGTTCGCCGATCGAGGTCAATTTCCAGCGGGTGCAGAAGAACCTGTGCATCGTCATCGACGACGCCGGTGTCGGCATGAACGACGAGGACCGGCAGAAGGCCTCCGCGCTGCTCTCCGGTGACTTCAGCCCCCGGCTCTCGCACCTCGGGAACCAGCCGAAGTTCGGTTTCCCGGTGATCGGCCTGCTCGCCCGGCAGTACGGATTCCGGGTGGACGTCACCGGCGTCTCCCGCTACGGCGGTGTGCGGGCGGTCGTCCTGCTGCCGGAGGAACTGTGGACCGAGGAGGAGCCGGCGGTGCCCGAGGAGCCCCAGGTCAGCGGTATCCGTGGCAGCGTGGGCCGGCCCGAGCCGGCGGCCCGCACCGCGCACGGCCTGCCCCGGCGGGGAGCCCGTCAGGTACCCATCGCCAGCGTCCCCGACCAGGACACCACCACGTCGCCCGCCCCGGCGCCGGAGGAGGCCGGCCGCGCCGTCGGCCGGAGCCTGGGAGCCTTCCAGCGCGGCACGCTCTCGGGCCGCAATCTCGCCTCGGCGCCGTCCGAAGGGTCCGATGAGGCATGACCACAGACCTGTCGTGGATGCTCGAGGACATCGTGCAGAACGTGCCGAAGGCGCGCCACGCCGTCCTGCTGTCCGCTGACGGCCTGCCCCGCGGCGCGACCGAGGGCATGGACCAGAAGGACGTGCGGACGATCTCCGCCGCCATGGCGGGCATGCAGTCGCTCAGCCGGGCGACCGCCCACTTCGCCGGGCCCGGGGCGGACAGGCAGTGGAACCAGACGATCATCGAGTTCTCGCACGGCTGGATCTTCCTGATCGGCGCCGGCCAGGGCGCCTATCTCGCCGCCGCCGCGGCGCCCGACGTCGACATGCAGCAGATCTCCTTCCGCATGCACCGGCTCGTCGCCCGGCTGGGCAACAACCTCACCTCGCCGCCGCGCGTCCACACGGAGAGCGCCGAAGGGCGTCTCGGCGGGGGCCGGCAGGTGGCGGTGGGCGGCACGGGGATCCCCCTCGCGGACCTCGACGCGGCGGTCGGTGAGGTGCAAGGCGCCCGCCACGCGGTCCTGTTGGGCCACGACGGCCTGCCCCGCGGGGCCACCACGGGCATGAGCCAGGATCTGGCGGACACCATCTCGGCGGCGATGACGGGGATCCACGCCTACAGCAGGGCCACCTCGCAGTTCGCCGGGCCGGATCCGGCGGCGCAGTGGCGGCAGACGGTCATCGAGTTCCAGCACGGCTGGATCTTCCTGATCTCGGCCGGGCACGGTGCCTTCCTGGCCGCGGCCGCCGAACACGAGGCCGACATCGAGGAGTTCACCACTCGTCTGCATCAGGCGGTACCCCGGCTGAACGGATATCTGGCACCACGCGGGGAGGCGAGCCGTACGTGAATGACGAGCCGCACGAGGAACTCGAGCTGACCTCGGCATTAGTCCCGCTCTTCGTGATCACGAACGGGCGGGCCCTGCCACCGGAGAATGCCTACGAGCGCACCACACTGGTGTCCGCGCAAGAGGGTGCCGCCGCATCGGTGCGCACCCTTTCACCGGAGGCGCGCCGGGTTCTGGAACTGGTGGCGGAGGGTTTTCTCTCCGTCGCCGAAGTGGCCGCCCACACACATCTGCCCCTGGGGATCGTGCGGATTCTCCTGGCGCAGATGGAGGAGAGCGGCCACATCATCGCGCGTAAGCCGGTTCCACCCGCCGAACGTGTCGACCGGGAAGTGCTCAACGCCGTACTCGACGGCCTCAAAGCCCGATTCGGAGCGTGATTCGTGTACCTGGATTCAGGTGTCCTCACCGCGGTCAAGGTCCTTGTGGTGGGGCACTTCGGGGTCGGGAAGACCACGTGCATCGGGAGCATCTCGGAGATCGAGCCCTTGCAGACCGAGGAGGAGATCACCGAGGCCAGCGTGGGATTTGACGATCTGTCGGGAACCCCGGACAAGATCACCACGACGGTCGCCATGGACTTCGGCCGCCTGACCATCAGCGACGAGGTGGTGCTCTACCTCTTCGGCACGCCCGGTCAGGAGCGCTTCAAGGAGATGTGGGAGGAACTGTCCCGGGGCGCGCTCGGCGCGCTTGTGCTCGTCGATCCCGAGCGGCTGTCGGAGTCCTTCCCCGTCCTCGACCTGGTCGAGCGGTTCGGCCTGACGTACGCCATCGGCGTCAACCACTTCGACGGCACGGTCGACTACCCGCTCGCGGAGATCCGCGAGGCGCTGAACCTGTCCGAGCGGACCCCTGTCGTCGCCTGCGACGTACGCGACCAGCAGTCGTCGGCACAGGCTCTGATCACCCTCGTCCACCACCTTCTGTCCCTTCTCGACTAGGAGCCACCCCGACATGCAGCAGCCTCCCGGCATCCAGGGGCCACCGCCCGGCTGCCCCGCGCACGGCAACGTCCCGCTCTACGGGCCCGCGTTCGGCTCCGATCCGGACGCCCACTACGAACAGCTGCGCCGGCTCGGCCCGAGCGCACCGGTGGACATCGCCCCGGGAGTGGAGGTCGAGCTGGTCACCAGCTACGACGCCGCCCTGTACATCCTGCAGAACCCGGCCTCGTTCGTCCGGGACTCCCGGCGCTGGCGCGCGCTGAACGAGGGACGCGTGCCCGCGGACAGCCCGGCCGTGCCGATGATGGGATACCGGCCCAACGCGCTGTTCAGCGACGGGGCGGCCCACGCCCGGCTGCGCCAGGCGGTCACCGACAGTCTGGCCGGCGTCAACGAGATGCAGCTCGTGCGGCAGACCCAGCAGTCGGCCGACTACCTGATCAGCCGGTTCAGTTCGGACCGGCTCGGCCAGGCCGAGCTGATGGCCGAGTACGCCCAGCCGCTGCCGCTGCTGGTGTTCAGCGACCTGTTCGGGTGCCCGCCCGAGATCGGTGACCGTGTCATCGTCGGCATCAGCGGCATCTTCGACGGCACGGCGGGCGCGGACCAGGTGCTGGGCGAGGCGCTGGGCGAGCTGATCGCGCTGAAGCGGCGCCGGCCCGGCAACGACCTGACGACCCGTCTGATGGAGCACTCCGCGCAGCTCACCGACGAGGAGGTGCTGCACCAGCTGGTGACCCTGCTCTCCGGTGGCACCGCTCCCCTGTCGGCGACCATAGGCAGCGCCGGCGCCCTGATCCTCGGCGAGGACTGGCAGGCCGGCCTGCCGGTCGAGGACGCCGTCACCCAGGTTCTGTGGAACTACGCGCCGATCGCCAACTACGCCGCCCACTACCCCACCCACGACGTCGAGCTGGGTGCCAGGACGGTCCGCGCCAACGACCCGGTGCTCATCTCCTTCGCCGCGGCCAACACCGACCCCCGGCTGGCCGAGCACCGCGAACAGCTCAGCGCCAAGGCCCATCTGGCCTTCGGGGCCGGGCCGCACGCCTGCCCGGCCAAGGACCCCGCGTTCGTGATCGCGGTCACCGCCGTCGAGACGCTGCTCAACCGGCTGCCCGACGTCGAGGTCCGGGTTCCCTTCAAGGACCTGAACTGGGTGCCGGCCCCCTGGAGCCGGTCCCTGGTGAACCTGCCGGTCCGGTTCACGCCCCGCAGCGTCACGCCCGCGCAGTCGCCGGAACCCCAGCCGGCCACGAGCACCGCGCACCGGGTTCAGAGCCCCGCGCCGCAGTCGGTGGCGCCGGCCGCGGCCAAGGCGAGGCCCGGTCTGTTCAGCCGGTTCCTGGCATGGACCAGAGGAGAGTGACATAGGCAACTCAGGCCGCCCATAGTCATCTTGTATGTATCAGCCATCGGTGGGGTATGCATGGCGCGCCGGATGCTGACGATCAAGAAGGGACCGTCGTGGAACTCGCGACAACTCCGCCCGCAGACAGACGCTTCGCCGTCTCGCTCTTCTCCCGGCTGCGGACGGCGAAAGGCCAGGCGAATCCCTTCCCGATCTATGCGGAGCTCCGGTCGAGGGGCGGAGTGGTCGCGGCACCCTGGGGAGGCCATCTCGTCACCGGCTTCGGCCTGTGCGACCAGGTCCTGCGCAGCCGCGAGTGGCTGGAACCCGACACGCGCTGGCGGGAGCAGCAGGGCGACGGAACGCGCTGGACGGCGCCCTCCTCACGGGAGATGAGCAGGACGCTGCCCGCGCTCAACGCGCCGGACCACACCTGGGTGCGCCGGTCGGCCGGCGTGTTCGACCGCTCCTCCCTGGAGGAACTGCGCGGGACGGTGGAGCAGATCACCGGCGGACTCCTCGACACCCTCGCCGAGCGGCTTCGCGACGGCGAGGCGGACTTCAACGCCCTGGTGAGCGAGGAGCTGCCGGTGGCCGTCATCGGCCACTGGATGGGGCTGCCCGCCGCCGACTTCCCCCGGCTGCGGGAGCTGACCCACGACCAGGTCTTCACCCAGGAACTGCTGCCCTCGGCCAGCCAGCTGGCCCTGTCCGACGCGGCCACGGCCGAGCTGCGGACCTACTTCACCGAACTGGTCCGCGACCGGCGGGCGCGTCCCGGTACCGACCCCGTGTCCCGCTGGATCGCGGTGTGGGACGGCATGGAGAGCGACCGCGACAAGGCCGACGAAGCGGTCTACCACCTGGCGCTGTTCTTCCTGCTGGCGGCGCTGGAGACCACGTCCATGCTGCTGTCGACGACGGCCCTGCTGCTGCTGGAGCACCCCCGCCAGTGGGACCGGCTCGCCGTCAGCCCCGATCTCGTCCCCGCGGCTGTCGAGGAGTCGCTGCGCTACGACCCGCCCACGCACGTCATCAGCCGTGTCGCCTCCCGGAACCAGGTGCTCGGCGGCACCGAGGTGCGCAAGGACGACATGGTCCACCTCATGGTGGGCGCGGCCAACCGCGACCCGGCCCGGCACACGGACCCGGAACTGTTCAACCTGCACCGCAAACCGGGCCACCTGTCCTTCAGCGGCGGCATCCACTACTGCCTCGGCGCGCCGCTGGCCCGCCTGGAGGCCCAGACCCTGCTCCACCACCTGGTCCGGCGCTTCCCCGGCCTGACCCTCGTACGCCGGCCGTCATGGGCACCGCGTGTGGCCTTCCGGCGCCTGCTGAACCTGGACGTCGCCCTCTCATGACCGAGATCATCACCCCCTCCCCCGCCGCCGCGTTCCACGGCAAGGCGCTGGACGCCGAGCAGGACGGTCCGGTCCTGCGGGTCCGGCTCAACCCCTCGGGGCGGGACAGCACGCTGACCGTGGCCGCCCTCGACGACCTCGCCGACCTGCTGTACGGGCTGCACGACCGCCCCGACGTCCGGGTGCTGGTGCTGTCGGCCGCCGGTGACGACTTCTGTCTGGGCGCCGACCGCGACGAGTACCGGGCCGCGCTGGAGGAGGACCCGACCGGGGCCGTCATGCGCCGGATCGCGGACAAGGCCCACCGGGTGTGCGACGCCCTGGAGAACACCCACGCCGTCACCATCGCCCGGCTGCACGGCCGGGTCATCGGCGCCGGCCTCGCGCTCGCCTCGTTCTGCGATCTGCGCGCGGGCGCCGACACCTGCCGGTTCCGCATGCCCGAGATCGGCGTGGGGCTGCCGCCGGCCTGGGGAGGTGCGATGGGCCGCCTCATCGTGGAGGGCGGTGCCGCGCGGATCCGTGAACTCATGCTCACCTGCGACCTCTTCGACGCGGCCACCGCGCACCGGCTCGGTCTGCTGCACAAGGTCACCCCGCCCGGCGAACTGGACGCCGCCGTCCAGGCGTGGGTGAGGCCGCTCGTCCGGCGCTCGCCGGAGGCCGTCACCCTCACCAAGCGCATGCTCGCGGGCCACTCTCGGGCCGCCCGCACCGCCGACGTCGCGCTGCTCGACGCCCACCTGCTGACCGCGGAGCTCAACCGGCCGCGCCAGCGGCGGCCGGAGGAACCCGCGTAGTCCCGCTGCCGGCGGGCGGCGGGCGGCACGGCGAAGCGGGCCGTGCCGCCGGTGGCACGGCCCGCTCGCGGCCGGGGGCGGAGGATGCCCCGGGGTGTCAGCTCACCTTGTTCAGCTTGGCGAGGGCCTTGGCGAGACCGTTGGCCCACAGCTGGTTGACGCGCGCCCGCTCAGTGGAGTTGGGGTAGCGGTTGGTGCAGGAGGTGCCGGGGCCGCCGCCCGACATCAGCTCGCTGCACGGGCCGCTGTAGTGGTCGGGCAGCCCCAGCACGTGACCGGTCTCGTGCGCGGCGACGCGGATCGAGTCGTACTGCCGGTTCTGCGCGTAGTCGAGGAAGATGTAGCCGCTACCGTGGCCGTTGGTGGAGGCGTACGAGCCCCGTGAGTCGTTGCCCTCGTAGTACGAGAAGTCGGCGCTGCCCGAGGTGGACGCCAGCTTGACGTTGCTCACGGAGCTGTTCCAGATCGAGGCGGCGCTCGATATCTGGGAGCGGAAGGAGGGCGCCTGGGAGGCGTTGTAGTACACGGTCACCGACTGCAGGTTCGGGTGGGCCGCCTGCTTCTTCGCGACCGAGTTGAGCACGGCCTCGAAGAACGCCTTGTTGTTCGCCGCCTCGTGGGCCGAGCCGGTGTAGCCGGCCCGGACGGTGGCGGTGGAGCCGGTGGTCTGGGCGCTCGCCGGGATCGCGCCGCCCAGGGCCGCGAACGTCACGCCCAGGCCGAGCGCCAGCAGTCTCCTGGAGGCCTTCGCGGACGTGGAGGACGTACGGGTGGACGTCATGTGGGGGGCTCCTACTCGTTCGTGTGGGGTGGTGAACGATCGGTCGCCCAAGAGTCTGGGTCAGCCCGGTGCCCCGGCGGATGATGGCAACTGGGGATAGCTCCCGGCTATCAGGGCGACTCGTGCTGTTCGTTGGCGTTTGAACATCTGGCGCCTCATCAGACACAGCCCTTACGCTCCGCGCATGGAGCTCGAGGTGAGGCACTTACGCGTGCTGTGCGCCGTCGCGGACGCCGGCAGCCTGCACAAGGCGGCTCGGGAACTGGGCATGGCGCAGCCCTCGTTGAGCACCCAGCTGCGCCGTATCGAGCAGCTGCTGGGCGGCCGGCTGTTCACCCGCGACCGCACGGGCAGCCGCCCCACGCCGCTGGGACACATCGTGGTGAGCCGCGCCCGGCCGCTGGTCGCCGAGCTCACCGCGATCGTGACCGAGACACGGGCCGCGGCCGCCCGCGCGGCGGGCGGCCCCCGGCTGCGCATCGGTGCGACGGCCAGCCGGGCGATCCCTGGCTGGCTCAGCCGGCTGCGTTCCCGTGTTCCACCCGTCGAGCCCAGCCTGCAGATGGACGTGTCCGCGAACGCCCTGCTGCGGCAGGTCGCCGAGGGCAGGCTCGACCTGGCGTTCGTGCACGAGGTCGAGGGCAGCCCGCTGCGCGTCCCGGACGGGCTGTCTCTGCGGGTCCTGGTGGAGCGCGAGCCCCAGTTCGTCACCATGGCCGCCGACCACCCCGCCGCGGCCCGGCGCGAGGTGCGTCTCGCGGACCTGGCACACGACCGCTGGATGGTGGACGCCACGGTCGACGGCGAGTGGGACGGGGTCTGCCGGGTGCTGCGCGCCGCCGGGATAGCGCCCGATCTGCTGCACGGCGACTACCTCACCGCCTACTTCCTGGCCGCCATCGGCGAGGTGGTCACGGTCAGCCAGCCGACCGCGGTCCCGCCCCGCTCCGACCTGGTGATCCGGCCCCTGCACGGTGACCCGATAGGAGTACGGCTGCTGCTCGCGGCCCGGACGGCCGACGAACTCGAGGCCGGCTGCCCGGAGTTGGAGGAAGCCTACTGGGAGGCGGCCAGGCAGGCGCCGGCGTACCAGGAGTGGCTGGCACGCGGGGGCGCCGGGCGGCCCGCGCAGACGATGCGCGCGGTGGGCGCCTGAGGAGCGATGACTTCCGGGCGGCCGCGGGGTCACTACGCCGGCAGTGTCCCCGTCCGCGCCCCTCCGGAAGGACCCGCACCATGGAGAACGTTCGAGTCGGCGAGTCCACCGTGGATTCGCCCGGCGGCCGCAGGCTGCGCGTCTACGACACCGGGACCGGTGGTCTCCCCGTCCTGTGGCAGCACGGCACGCCCAACGTGGGCCTGCCGCCCGAGCCGCTCTTCGCCGTCTCCGCCCGGCTCGGGATCCGCTGGGTGTCGTACGACCGGCCCGGGTACGGCGGGTCCGACCCGGTCCCCGGCCGAACCGTCGCGTCGGCCGCGGACGACGCCCGCCGGGTCGCCGACGCGCTCGGCCTCGGCCGGTTCGCGGTCATGGGCCACTCCGGCGGGGCCTCGCACGCCCTGGCGTGTGCCGCGGTGCTGCGCGAGCGGGTGCTGGGCGTGGTCGCCGTGTCGGGACTCGCCCCGTTCGGCGCCGGGGGGCTCGACTGGTTCGCGGGCATGGCCCCGTCCTGCCGTGCCTCGCTCACATCGGCCGCGGCGGGCCGCGAGGCCAAGGAACGGCACGAGGCGGACGCGGAGTACGACCCGGAGATGTTCACCCCGGCCGACCACGCGGCGCTCGCCGGTGACTGGTCCTGGTTCGACAAGGTCGTCCGGCCGGCCGTCGCCGCCGGTCCCGGCGGGCTCATCGACGACGATCTGGCCTACGTGCGTCCATGGGGGTGCGATCCGGCGTCGGTCACCGCTCCGGTGCTGCTCCTGCACGGCGGGCGGGACCGGGTCGTCCCCTTCGCCCACGGACAGTGGCTGGCGAGCCGCTGCCCCTCCGCCGAACTCCGGCCCGGGCCCGACGACGGGCACATCTCGGTGCTGGCCGCGGCGGCCGGCGCCCTGGAGTGGCTGGCCCGGCAGGCCGGGGAGTGACGGCACCCGACGCCCGGCGCCGGCACCCGCAGCCGGACCGGGTCCGGGTACAACCCTCGGGCGGTCAGGGCGGTCTTCCTTCGGGGAACGCGCGTTCCCTCCAGGTTCACCTGTCCGCAACAGCCGCTCCATCCACGAGGATTCCATGCCCCCCACGCTCTCCGGCTCCCGTGCGACGCGCCGAACCGCCGGTGCCGTCGGCGCCGTCGCCCTGATCGCCCTCGGTGCCGCCCCCGCCGCTGCCGCGGACCCGGAACCCGCCCTGGTCCTCGGGAAGATCGCCCCGCTCGACGGGCTGCGGCCCGGCAGCCGGTTCACGGTTCCCACCTCCTTCACCAACACGGGTACCGCGGCGCTCGGCAAGGTCTGGATGTCGTACTCCGTCACCCGCGGGCTCGGCCACACCGAGGTGCCCTCCAACTGCCTCCGCTACGAGATCACCGACTTCGACGAGGAGCCGAGCCACTCGGTCGTGGTCTGCCAGTTCGACCAGACGGTCAAGCCGGGCGTCGTCTACGCCCCCGAGCGACCGCTGACCCTGAAGGCCCTCGACCATGCCCTCTACGACGAGTTGCGGGTGACGGTCACGAGCACCGAGACCGGTCAGGGCGACGGCGCCTCCGAGCCGGTGCGCGGCACCGGGCCGGCGCTGAAGCTGGTGGAGCGGCCCGACGAGACCCCAGCCGCCCCGGGCAGCGCCCAGCACGCCGGCTGGGACGGGGCGACCGTGAAGGTGACCGCGAAGAACACTGCCGACTTCCAGGTGAGCGGAGCCCGGCTGAAGGGCCGGGCCGGTGACACGGTGCCGCTGGTGGTGAGGTTCACCAACGCCGGGCCCGGCTGGGTGCTGCGGGAGATCGGCGCCGGGGCGACCCGGATCCGCATCAAGATGCCCGCCGGAACCTCGGTCACCAAGACCGACGGATTCTGCGAGAGCCTCGGGTCGGGCACCTACGAATGCGGCACCGCCCAGGCCTGGATCAACGAGGGCGAAGGCGGGACCTACCGGTTCAGTCTGCGGATCGACAAGGCGGTGCCGGGGGCCAGGGGTTCGGTGGCGCTCGCCGGGCAGCCGCGGCCGTTCGACATCCACAAGGCGAACGACACCGCGGACATCGTGCTCGACGCCACCGGCGGCGGCTCCACGACGGGCGGCGGCTCGACGTCCTCAACCGGCGGCTCCGGCACGGGGACCAGCGGCGGCTCGGCGTCCGGGTCGGCCTCCGGTTCCGGGTCGAGTGGCACCGGCGGCACCGCCACGGCCGGCACCGCGGGGACGGCCGCCACCGGCGGCGGGATGGCGGACACCGGCGCGGGGCCCGCCCTGCCGCTGGCGGGCGCGGCGGCCGGGGCCGTGGTCCTCGGCGCGGGCACCGTGCTGGCGGTCCGCCGTCGCGCCGCCCGGCAGCGCTGACGGTACCGCCGGACGCGGGGCGGGCCCGGCCCGCCCCGCGCGGTCAGTAGCTGGACCCCAGCGTCCGGGTCGTGTAGGCGCATTCCGTGTAGACGTACCCGGACCGCAGCTTGGCGGTGTCGGAGGCGGGCGTCGCGGTGCTGCCGCCGTGCGGCTTGTGCACGAAGTACGTGGTGCCGACCGGCAGGCTGAGCGTGCGCTGCGGGTAGTGCCGGCCGCTGTCGTCACAGGGCTTGAAACCGGTCATGAGCGTGCTGGAGAGCGAGTACGCCTTGCAGGCGCCGCATCCCTTGAGGGTGAAGCTGCCGGTGACCGGTCCCGTGTACAGGACGGTGACGTCGTCGGGGCTGTCGTTCTTGACCGTGACGGAGATGCTGCCACCGGAGGCGGTGCTGGGCAGCTTCTTCCCCGCGGCCGGCAGGGTCCGGGCCACCTCGGCGCCGATGGCTATCTTCTTGGCGCGCTCCAGGTTCCCGCCGTGCTTGTTGCCGTCGACGTAACCCTCCATCGTCTTCTGCGCCGCGTCGAAGTCGCCGTCCTTGAACTGGTCGACGCCGCAGGAGTACTGCCCGGCGTTCCCGCTGCGGCCCGCCCGGCCGGCGGTCCTGGTGAGGTCGTCCGCCGTGTCCGCCGCGCCGGACGCGCTGCGCGCGAGGTCGGTGATCCGGCCGTTCAGGGTGTTCAACCGCTCCACGGCGGCGCAGGGTTCACCACCGCGGACGCCCTTCTCGGCCTTGCTCACCGCCGCGTCCACCGCGGGCGCCACCCTGGCCGCCGGGGCGGACGACGGGAAGGTGGTCAGCAGGTCGCCGAAGCGCGCGACCCAGTCCGCCTCACCGTCCGTCAGTCCCGCCGAGCCGCACTCGTACAGCGAGGTGGCGAGGCGGTCGTCCGGCCACCGCGCCAGCGAGCCGAGCTGCCGCTTCGGCATGGTGCGGGGCACCGTGCGCAGGTAGGTGAGCGGCTCGACGGCCGCGCAGTAGTCCCGGTGGTCGTAGGCGGCGCCGACCGTCGTGTAGTAGGTCCGCATGCGGTCGGGGACCTGGCCGGCCGCGCGGGAGCCGGGGTGGTTCACCGCGAGGTCGCGGTAGACGTCGAGGGCACTCCGGTAGTCGGAGCGGGCGGTGGCGAAGGAGTGCCGGCCGGCCGCCGTCACCAGGTGGTCGGCCCGTTCGAGACGGTCCAGGAGCGCCTGTTGCACGGCCTCTTCCCTGGCGTCCTGGTACCAGAGGGCGCCGCCCGCCGGTACGGCGAGCAGCAGCACGGCGAGCAGCAGGGCGAGGGGTGCGCCGGCCGGTCCCGTGAGCCGGGTGCGCAGTCCGACGACCGCGCCGTGCACGGCCGCGAGCAGCAGCAGGACACCGTAGAGGACGAGGGCGGGTCCCGGGACGCCGTCCGCGTCGGCGGGCAGGGCGACGAACAGCAGGACCGCGGTCGCCACCCAGCAGGCGGCCATCGGCAGCCATCTGCGGACCAGTGCGTAACCGAGGCCGAGGCCGCTGAGGTTGAGCACCGCGACGGCGGCCGCCCGCAGGCCGTCCGGCGGTGCGGGCGGCGGTGCCTGCGGCATGGGTGGTACGGCGAATCCCGGTCCCGGACCATACGGATTTCCGGACATGGCGGCTCCCCCCGTCAACTGTCCCCACATGTCTGAGGATGGGCAGTGTAAGGCCGCTGGAGCGGGCTCGACAGAGGGGGTCCGGGACGGTGTCCGCCGGGGGCGGCGCAGGGCCGTACCGGGGTACGGCACGGCCCTGCGCCGCGGCCCGTCGCTAGCGGCGCAGGGCCGCCAGGTTGCGGTAGCCGATCGCCGCGTGCTCCAGGGACTGGCCCGGGTTGGTGCCGCTCGGGGCGTTGTCCTGCTCGACCATCGGGTTGTGGTAGTTGCGGTGGCCGACACGGGAGAAGAACGTCGTGTAGTCGATGACGCCGGTGCCGAACGGGACCATGTCGTAGCCCATCCCGTTGGTGTTGTTGACGACGCCGTCCTTGGCGTGGAACAGCGGGTAGCGCTTGTCGTGGCGTTCGACCAGGCCGGCCGGGTCGAAGATGTCGGTCAGTGTGGAGCCGTCGTGGGCGGTGTAGGTACGGAACTTGTACTGGGCCACGTGCGCCCAGAAGATGTCCATCTCCAGCCAGACCAGCTTGGGGTCGGTGATGGACAGGAAGTACTCCAGCTTGCGGATGCCGGAGCTGCGGGTGGGGCGGCCCTGGGCGTCGAGCGGGCCGCCGTCGAGCAGGAAGCCGTAGGCCGCGTCGTGGTTGTGGGTGTAGAGCTTCAGTCCCTCGCGGCGGGCGAGCGCGCCGAGGGCGTGCCACTTGTCGGCGGCAACGTCCCAGTCGGCCTTGTAGGAGCTGCTGGTGGGGTCGCCACCGGTGCCGACGTGGGCCATGCCGAGGATGTTGGCGATCTCCAGGTGCTTCTTGAAGGTGTCCAGGTCGGCGCTGCCGAGCGGCCAGGAGCCGGGGATGAAGCCGTGGTTGCCCTGGGCGCGCAGTCCGTTGTCGTCCAGCCAGCGGCGCAGCAGCCTGGCGCCCTCGACGGATTCCAGGTTCGCGCCGCCGGGGGCGTTGGCGTGCTGGCCGTAGCCGGCGAACTCGACCTGGCGGTAGCCGAACCGGGCCAGTTGCTCGAACACGGCGCGGAAGCCGGAAGGGAGGGAGGTGGTCAGCGGGTCGCGGCCGATCGCGTCTCGCACGGTGTAGAGGATGATGCCGCGCTTGTCCGCGGGCACCAGCGTGTGGCCCTCGCCGGTGTCGGCGGCCGCCTTGGGCGCGGCGTGCACCGGGGCGGCGCCGAGGACGGGCGCGGCGATCGCGCCCGCCGCGACGGCGGTGCAGGTGCTCAGGAAGCCGCGGCGGCCGATGCCGAGGCTGCGGCGCAACTGGTCTTCGGTGTCATGGGTGTTGTTCACGGGTGCCTTCCCTCAGGACGGGTCGCCGGTGCCGAGGCCGGCGAGTTCGAGCAGGAGTGACTTCACGTCGGTGGCCGCGATGCGGTCGCCGACGGCGCGGGGGGTGGAGCACAGGAGGAGCGGACCGTCGTCGTCGCTCGTGGGCAGCCGGCCATGGCTGCCGCGGATGGGTGAGGGGTCCAGGGGGACGACCGCCATGCGGTAGCGCAGCCCGGCCTTCTTGCGGGCGAGGGCGGCGGCGGCCCTGAGCTTCACGTAGGGGTCGAGCGGGTCCATGAACAGCTCGACCGGGTCGTATCCGGGTTTGCGGTGGATCTCGACCAGGCGCGCGAAGTCGGGCGCGCGGTCGTCGTCCAGCCAGTAGTAGTACGTGAACCAGGAGTCCGGTTCCGCGACGGCGACGAGTTCGCCGGCGCGGGGATGGTCCAGGTGGCGGGCCTTCTTGCCCTCGTCGTCGAGGAGTTCGCCGATGCCGGGGAGCTCGTCGAGCGCGGCCCGGGTGGCGGCGAGGTCCTCGGGACGGCGGACGTAGACGTGGGCGATCTGGTGGTCGGCGACGGCGAAGGCGCGTGACGCCATCGGGTCGAGGTACTCCATGCCGTCCTGGGTGTGCACCTCCAGCAGACCGGCGCGGCGCAGGGCCCGGTTGATGTCGACGGGCCGGCTCACCGGGGTGATGCCGTACTCGGACAGGGCGACGACCGTACGGCCCTCCTCCCGGGCGTCGTCCAGCAGCGGGGCCATGGCCGCGTCGAGGTCGGCGGCCGCCCGCAGGGCGCGGGGGTCGTCGGGGCCGTAGCGCTGGAGGTCGTAGTCGAGGTGCGGGAGGTAGCAGAGCGTCAGGTCGGCCCGTCGGGTGCGGATCACGTGCCGGGTGGCGTCGATGATCCAGCGGCTGGAGACCAGGTCGGCGCCGGGCCCCCAGAAGTGGAAGAGCGGGAACGTGCCGAACCTCTCGGTGAGTTCGTCGTGCAGGGCGGGGGGCCGGGTGTAGCAGTCGGGTTCCTTGCGGCCGTCGGCGTAGTAGACCGGGCGCGGGGTGACGGTGATGTCGGTGTCGGCTCCCATCGCGTACCACCAGCAGATGTTGGCGACGGTGTAGCCGGGGTGGGCGCGGCGGGCGGCGTCCCACACCTTGTCCCCGGCGACCAGCCCGTTGTGCTGGCGCCACAGCAGGACGTCGCCGAGTTCGCGGAAGTACCAGCCGTTGCCGACGATGCCGTGCTCGGCGGGCGGGGCGCCGGTGAGGAAGGTGGACTGGGCGGCGCAGGTGACGGCGGGCAGGACGGTACCCAGGTGGGCCCGGGAGCCGGCGGCGGCGAGGGCCTGGAGGTGCGGCATGTGGTGGAGCAGTTTCGGGGTGAGACCGACGACGTCGAGGACGAGCAGTGGGGTGGGCCGGCCGGTCGCGGTCATGGCAGCTCCTTCAGGCCGAGGTCGGTCAGCAGGTCGCGGGCGAGGGCGAGTTCGGCGGCTATGCCGTCGGTGAGCCGGTCGCGGGCGCGGGGGCGCAGCCCGGGCGGGAGCGCCTGCCAGGTGTAGGTCTCGACCTCCAGGTGCCGGGTGAGCGGGCGGGGGCCGCCCACGAGGCGGCCGAGCGCGGTCTTGAGCACGGGGAGGGTGGCGGTCAGGGGTGCCGCCGGGGCCGCGTGCAGCGGGACGTGGAAGTGGGCCCGCCAGGGGGCGCCGGTGGGCAGGGTGTCGCCGCCGAGGGCTTCGTCGAGGTCGTCGGTGCCGTGCCGTCCGGTCTCGGTGACGGTGCGGGTCTGGTGCAGGAAGCGGGGCTCGGCGAAGGCGGCGAGGGTGGTGCGGACGTCCGGCCGGGCGGGGTGTTCGGCGTGCAGCGCGGCGGAGAGCTGGGACTTGACGACGGGTACACCGGCGGCGGCGAGGGCGTCCAGCGCGGCGCGCGGCTCCTCGAAGGAGGTGGCGAGGTGGCAGGTGTCCACGCAGACGCCGATGCGGGGGTGTGCCACGGCGGTGAGCGGGGCCAGGGCGTCGCCGGTGGTCTCCACGGTGCAGCCGGGCTCGGGCTCCAGACCGACCCGGACGGAGCGGCCGGTAAGTTCCGCCAGGGCGTCCAGGCGCTCGGCGAGGGTGAGCAGGGCCTGGTGCCCGGCGCGGGCCCGGTCGGCGGTCCAGGCGGTGCGCCAGCCGAGCGGCAGGGTGGAGATGCTGCCCTCGGTGACGTCGTCGGGCAGCAGCGCGGCGAGGATCCGGGCGAGCGCCGTGGTGTGCGCGAGGCGCTCCGGGTCGGCCCAGTCGGGCCGGTACACGCGGTACTTGACCTCGGCGGCGCCGAACCCCTCGTACGGGAAGCCGTTGAGGGTGACGACCTCCAGGCCGCGCCGGCGCAGTTCGCGGCGCAGGGTGCGCAGGGCGGAGGGGTCGCCGTCCAGGGTGCGGGCGGCGTCGCGGGCGAGCCAGAGGCCGATGCCGAGGCGGTCGCGGCCGAGGCGGCGGCGCACGGGCTCGCAGTGGTCGCGGAGCTGGGCGAGGACGCCGTCCAGGGTCTCCGCGGGGTGGACGTTGGTGCAGTAGGCGAGGTGGACGGTGGTGCCGTCGGGGTGGCGCAGCCGCATCGCGGTCACTCCCCGCCGCGCAGCAGGGAGTTGCCCTCGTGGGTGGCCTCCGGCGGGCGGGTCTCCAGGTCGAGGCGGCCGCTGAGGCCGTAGAAGGCGACGGGGTTGCGCCACAGCACCCGGTCGACCTCGTCCTCGGTGAAGCCCTCGGCGAGCATCAGATCGGCGACCCGGCGGGTCTTCAGCGGGTCGCTCCTGCCCCAGTCGGCGGCGGAGTTCACCAGCACCCGGTCGGGTCCGTACGCCCGCAGGATCGCCACCATCCGGTGCTCGTCCATCTTGGTGTCGGGGTAGACCGAGAAACCCAGCCAGCAGCCGCTGTCCTTGGCCTCCTCGACGGTCGTCTCGTTGAGGTGGTCGACGAGGACCCGGTCGAGGGGCAGGGCGGACTCGCGGACGGCGTCGAGGGTGCGGCGCAGCCCGGCGAGCTTGTCGCGGTGCGGGGTGTGCACCAGGGCGGGCAGACCGTGGTCGGCGGCCAGTTGGAGCTGTGCGGCCAGGGCCTTGTCCTCGGCCGGGGTCATGGAGTCGTAGCCGATCTCACCGACAGCGACGACGTGGTCCTTGACGAGGTAGCGGGGCAGTTCGTCCAGGACGGGCAGACAGCGGGGGTCGTTCGCCTCCTTGGGGTTGAGGGCGAGCGTGCAGTGGTGGGCGATGCCGTACTGGGCGGCGCGGAACGGCTCCCAGCCGAGCAGCGAGTCGAAGTAGTCGAGGAAGGAGGCGGGCGAGGTGCGGGGCTGGCCGAGCCAGAACGAGGGCTCCACGACGGCGCGGACGCCCGCGGCGCGCAAGGCCTCGTAGTCGTCGGTGGTGCGGGAGGTCATGTGGATGTGGGGGTCGAACAGGCGCATCAGGACTCCTCGCGGGGCTGCGCGGCCAGGGTCAGGAGGTGGTGGAGGCCGCTGGGCACGGGCCGGCCGGCGGCGGTGCGTTCGGCCGCGAAGTCGGCCAGCATGCGGGCCAGTTCGGTGTCGCCGCGGGCGCGTTCGTCGAGGCCGGCGACCAGGTCGACGGGGACTCCGGTGAACAGGCACTTGAGGACGGCGTGCCGCCAGGCGTGGGGTTCGAGGTGGCGGGCTCCGTAGGCGCCGAGGGCGGCGGCGACCAGCCGGGTGTCGTTGGTTCGCAGGGCGTCCTCGACCAGCCCGACGGCGCCGGGTCCGGGGACGAGATGGGGCAGGGCGTGCAGGACGGCCCGTCGTTCGGCGGCGGTGCCCTGGTGGTAGACGCGGCTGAGCACGGTCGCGTCGGCGCGGGCCGCGTGCAGGATGAGGACGCGGACGGCGTCGGCGTGCCGGGGGCCGCAGCGGCGGCCGGCTTCCGCGAGGCGCAGCTCCCACACGGAGATCGGCCCGCGCCCGCCGGAATGGGCGGCGGCCTCCTCGAGGGCCCGGTGGAACCAGGCGCGGGCCTCCGGGTCGAGGTGGGTGTCGAGGTGGTCGCGGAGGGCCTCGGGTCCGGTGTCCGCGACGGGCGGGATGTTCATGCGGTGCTCCGTTCTGGCACGGCCGCGGTGTCCGGGCCACCGGTGGCCGCGGCGCGCAGGAACGGCAGGGACGCCTCCGCGTACCGGGGGCCGGCGTGGGAGTGGCGGGGCAGTTCCACGACCGTCAGTCCGCGGTATCCGGTCGATTCGAGGGCGGCGAGGACGGGCGGGAAGCCGATCTCTCCCTCGCCGAACGGGAGGTGCTCGTGGACCGAGCGCCGCATGTCCTCGATCTGGACGTGCCGCAGCCAGGGCGCGGCGGCGCGCACGCAGTCCTCGGGCGGCAGGGGTTCCAGGCACTGGCAGTGGCCGATGTCGAGGGTGAGACCGAGGGCGGGCGGGTCGCCCAGCAGGCCGCGCAGGTGGTGGAAGTCGGCGAGGGTGGCCAGCAGATGGCCGGGCTCGGGTTCGACGGCGAGCGGGACCCCGGCGGCGTCGGCCGCCTCCACGACGGGTGCGAGGGCGGCGGCGAGCCGGAGCCAGGCCGTGGCGCGGTCGCTGCCAGGCGGAACGATTCCGCTGAAGCAGTGCACGGCGTGCGCGCCG
The DNA here is from genome assembly GCF_040704065.1 of Streptomyces sp. NPDC047869. Lineage (NCBI taxonomy): Bacteria > Bacillati > Actinomycetota > Actinomycetes > Kitasatosporales > Streptomycetaceae > Streptomyces > Streptomyces sp. NPDC047869. Next base: position 116,722 of record NZ_JBEYRK010000020.1, on the reverse strand, counting down.
AGGTCGGCGGCGACCCGCACCGCGCGCAGCAGCAGGTCCACGCGCCGGAGACGCTCCCGCGGGTCCGGGTCCAGGAGCGAGGGGCCGTGCTTGCGGCGCGGGTCGAGGACGTAGCGGGCACCGGTCTCCACGGTCACCGTGAGCCCCAGTTCGGCGAGGCGGCGGGCGACCTGCCGGGTGCGGTCGGCGAGGCCGGGGGCGAGCGGGTCGAGGTGCATGTGGTCGAGGGTCAGTCCGACACCGTCGTAGCCGAGATCGGCGAGGAGGGCCAGGGCGTCGCCGAGCCGGAGGTCGGTGAGGCCGTTGGTGCCGTAGCCGAAGCGCAGGGCCGATGGCTGGGGGGTCATGCGGGGTTCACCTTCCTGCCGGCCGGGACGTCGGGACGGATGCGCGGGGCGGGGACGCCGGTCGCCCGGGCGTCATGTGAGGCTCACCCGCCTCGCGAACCGGCGGGCCAGGGGGCCGAGGGCCGCCGTGGCGAGGGCGGTCGCGGTGGCTCCGGCGCGGGCGGCGAGGGCGGCCTGCAGCGGAATGGTGGCGCGGATGCCGGCCCCGACCGCGCGCTGGGTGAGCGGCGGCGAGGGGTTGAGTGCGGCGTGCAGGTAGGGGCGGGCGGCGGTCGCGGCGTAGCCGGCGGCGAGGGCGGTGCCGAGGAGGGTGGGCGGGCGCGCCGGCAGTGCCCTCGCCAGCAGCGCCGTCGCGGTCAGGGCCGCGAGCGGGACGAGCGGGGAGCCGGTGCGGGTCTCCTGGCGGGAGACGGCGGTGACGGCGAGGGTGTGGGTGCCGAGCAGTGCGGCCGGGGCCAGCGCCGGGCGGACGCGGCCGGTGGTGGCTGCGGCCCCGAGCAGCAGGTCGAGGCCGCGGGCGGCGGCCATCGCGCCCGGGCCGGCGGGGGTGCGCTTCAGGCCGAGGTCGTACGACCAGACGGTGGCCGCGAGCGGCACGGCGACCGTCAGCGCGGGGCGGCCCGCGCGGGCGGCCAGCGCGAGACCGGCGGCCGTGAGCGCGCAGGCCGCGGTGAGGGCCGCGGCGGGGCGGACCCGGCCCGACGGGAGGGGCCGGTGCGGGCGTTCGACGGCGTCCTCCGCCCGGTCCGCCCAGTCGTTGAGCGCCATCCCGGCCTCGTACAGACACAGTGAGCAGCCGACGGTGAGCAGCGCGCGCCGGCCGGGCCGCCCGGCCGCGGCGGCGGCTCCGGCGAGCGCGTCCCCCGGAACGGTGAACAGCGCGGGCAGCCGCAGCAGTTCGGCCCAGGCCTTCAGTCGGCCGGAAGGGCCGGGAGGGGGTGTGGTGGCCGAGGGGGGACGGGAGCCGGCGGAGTCCCCCGGCACCGCGACCGGGCCGGCCGCGCCGGTCCCTCCGGCCGCGACCGCTCGGGTGCGCCCGTCCTCCGGCCCGTCCCCGGCCCGACGGCGCCGGGCGGCGGTGACCGGGGCCGCTACCGCGGCCGGGCGGGCCCGCGTGGCGGACAGCGTCCGCGGTTCCGGTGCCGCGGCCGATCCAGGCAACCGGATCACTCGCCCTCCCCGAGCCGCGCGGCGAACCGCACCAGTTCCGCGTACTGCTCCGCCAGTGCCGCCGGGGCGCTGCCGACCGGGTCCTTGAAGAAGAAGGCCAGTTCGGCGAGGGGTCCGGTCAGGCCGCGCTCGTGGGCGCGGGCCGTGAGACGGGCCAGGTCGAGGACGAGGGGTGCGGCGAGGGCCGAGTCGCAGCCCTGCCAGATCGTCTGAAGGATCATGCGGGTGCCGAGGAAGCCGTCGAAGGCGATGTGGTCCCAGGCGGTCTTCCAGTCGCCGAGCGCCGGCACGTCGTCGATGTGGACCTCGCCCTCGGGGGTGCCGCCCAGGGTGTCGGTGAGGACGCGTTCCTTGCCCGCGTTCTTGGCCGCGGCGGCGGCCGGGTCGGCCAGCGAGGCGCCGTCGCCGCCGCCGAGCAGGTTGGTGCCGGACCAGGCCCGGACGTCCAGTGCCCGCTGGGCGAACATGGGGCCGAGGACGGAGCGCAGCAGGGTCTGGCCGGTCTTGCCGTCCCGGCCCGCGTACGGCACCGCGCTCGACGCGGCGAGCGGGGCGAGAGACGGGTGGTGCAGGCCGGCCGACGGGGTGAAGTTGACGTAGGGGCAGCCGGCGCGCAGGGCGGCCGCCGCGTACAGGGAGCTGGGCGGCAGGTGCGGTCCGGCCGGGACCGGTTCCGTGGAGGCGACGTTCACGACGACCGCGCGGGCCAGCCCGCGCCGTCGTACGAAGTCCTGGATGTCGGCGGCGAACGCGGTGATCAGCCCGTCCTCGTCCCGGGTGTCGCCGGGCAGCGGGCCGCCGGGCCTGATCTCCCGTTCGGCCTCGTCGAGTTCGGCCTCGACGGCGGCGGGCAGTCCGGGCGGGAGGACGCCGCCCGCGGCCAGTTCCTCGGCGCGCTTGGGCAGCGGGCAGTCCGTGGTGTCGTGGCCGCCGAAGACCAGGGACGACCACGCGGGCAGGCCGCTGCCGGCGAAGGCGGGCGCCTCGGTGACCAGACCGGTGGGCGCGCGCAGGCCGGCCGTCACGGCGGCGCATCCGGCGACGACGGTGGTGGCGACCGAACCCCGGGCCCCGACGAGCCAGACGCCGGTGCGAGGGGGGCGGGAGAGGGACGCGGACATGAGCAGCCTCCTTGTCCAGGGCATGAACTCCCCGTGAGGGAAGGGAAGGTGACGGCGGGCGGGAGTCCGGCGTCTCCCGCCCGCCGCCGTTCAGTGGCCCTTGCCGGGCAGTTCCTTGATCCGGACGTCACGGAAGGACACCTGGTCGCCGGCCCCGTGGTTCTGCAGGCCGATGTGTCCGTCGGTGAGGCTCCGGGCCGGGTCGGTGTTGGTGAAATCGTTGATCTTCACGCCGTTGAGCCAGATCCGCAGGCGTTCGCCCTGGACCCGGATCTCGTACGTGTTCCACTCGCCCGGCGGGTTCAGCGCGCGGTCGCGCTTCTTCAGGTCGGCGGACTTGAAGCCGTAGACGGACCCCGTGGTCTTCTCGGGCACGTCGGTGGCGTCGATCTGGATCTCGTAACCGTTGTCCACGGCCGACCACGGGTCGTCCGAGGGCGGGAAGCCCACGAAGACACCGGAGTTGTCGTCGCCGGCCGTCTTCCAGTCGAGCTTCAGCGAGTACGAGCCGAAGCTTCTGCCCGCGTACCAGAGCAGGCCCATCCCGCCGGTCGAGGTGAGCGTGCCGTCGGCGGAGAGGGTGAAGGAGCCGGGGCCGGCCTGCTTCCAGCCGTCCAGGGAGGCGGAGGTGCCGTCGAACAGCCGGCTGTATCCGTTCTCCGGGCGGCAGTCCGCCCGCACGTCACCGATCGCGTACCGCAGCCCGCCCAGCAGGTGGGCGCGGAACGCCGGGTCGGTGTACGACTCCTTCGTGTGGCCGCCCCCGGTGTAGAAGGCGCGGCCGCCCTGGTACTCCTGGCACCAGGCGATGGGGTGGTCCCCCGCCATGGCGCCGCCGGAGTACGACGCCTCGTCGAGCGAGGCGAGGACGTGCGCACGCTCGCGGGGGTTGGAGCGGTAGTTGTACCACTCGTCGGTGCGCTCCCAGGTACGCCCGAGGTGCGCTGTGGCCGGGTGGGCCCGGTCCTCGACGTTCACGGTGGCGGGCTGGATCGCCGGGTGGTTCTGGAACCAGGCGCCCGCGAGGCCGCCGTAGAACGCCCAGTCGTACTCGGTGTCGGCGGCGGCGTGGACGCCGACGTAGCCTCCGCCGTGCCGGATGTACCCCTCGAACGCCTCCTGCTGGGCGGCGTCGAGGACGTCGCCGGTGGTCGACATGAACACCACGGCGTCGTAGCGGCTGAGGTTCTTGCCGGTGAAGGCCCCGGCGTCCTCGGTGGCGTCGACGGTGAAGCCGTTCGCCGCGCCGAGCTGCCTGACGGCCGTGATGCCCTCGGGGATCGAGTCGTGCCGGAAGCCGGCGGTCTTGGAGAAGACCAGGACACGCTTGGCGTGGGCCGGGTCCGACACGGCGGGTGCGGTCACGCAGCCGAGGAGCAGGGCGGCGCCGAGCGCCGCGGTGGTGATCCTGCCAGTTGGTCGCACGGTGTGTCCTCCTCTCAGCCGGTGGTGAAGGTGAAGTCGTCGACGTCGAACAGGGCGCCGCTGCCGCCCTTGAAGACGAGGTAGAGCGTGGTGCTGCCGCGCGGTGCGCGGGACAGCGCGGCGGTGACGTCCTGATAGGTGTCCCAGCCGCCGGTCACGGGGACGGTGGCCTTGCCGAGCAGGGTGCCGGTGGCGGATCCGGCGCGGACCTCGAGGGTGCCGCCGGCCCCGGCGGAGGCGACGCGCGCGGTGATCTTCTTGGCGTCGGAGAGGGCGTACGGGGTGAAGGCGATCCAGTCGCCGTTGTGGATGTCGCCGACGGTCTTGGCGCCGTGAGCGCTGGTCCGGGCGGTCACCGTGACGCCGGAGGAGGTGCTGAAGTGCTCGGCCTGGCGGTGCCGGGGCTGCAGGACGCTGCGGGCGTGCGTGGTGAGCGCGTCCTGGCCGCCGCCTCCGCCGTCGGTGTACTGGGCGTCGAGGACACCGAAGATGTTCGCGTCCTCGTCGTGTCCGCCGTCGGCACTGGTCTGGATGGTGCCGGAGCAGCCCTGTGCGGAGGTCAGCGGGTGGCCGTGGGTGTCGTGGCCGAGGATGAAGTTGACGGTGACCTTGGAGCAGTCGACCGCCTTGCCGTCCTCGGGGTCGGTGACCTTCACCTTGAACGGCACGGCGTCACCGAAGCTGAACAGCTGCCCGTCCTGCGGGAGTTCCAGGGTGACCTTGGGCGCGGTGTTGCCGACGACCACCTGGACGCTCGCGCTGCCGGTGCGGCCGGTGGTGTCCTTGGCGGTCACCGTGGCGGTGTAGGTGCCGTTCTTCTTGTACTTGTGCGTGGGGTCGGCGGCCGACGAGGTGGCTCCGTCGCCGAAGTCCCAGCTGTAGGTGAGCGCGTCGCCGTCCTGGTCGCTGGAGCCGGCCGAGGAGAAGGCCACCTTCAGCGGCGCCTGTCCCGAGGTGCGGTCGGCCGCGGCCTGGGCCACCGGGGAGTGCCCGTCGGTGGCGTTCTCGATGCGGAACAGGCCTGAGTTGTCGTCGCCGCCGAACCAGGAGGTGCCGTAGTCGAGCACGTAGAGGGCGCCGTCGGGGCCGAACGCCATGTCCATCACCTGGGTGCCGCTCCAGGGGACGTCGTTGATCGACTGGACCTTGCCGTCGGCGTCGCTGGTGATGCGCTTGATCCAGCGGCGGCCGAACTCACCGGCGAAGAAGTCGCCGTCGTAGGCCTCGGGGAACTTCACGGGTGAGTCGAGCGTGGCGTCGTAGTGGTAGACCGGGCCGCCCATCGGGGACTCGGAGCCGGTGCCGAACTCCGGAACGGACGGGCCGTCGTACGGGATCCAGGCCGGCTGGGCCGGGGGCAGGTCGGTGAGACCGGTGTTGTGCGGCGAGTCGTTCTTCGGTGCCGAGCAGTCGAACGTGGCGCCGGACGCCTTCGTCGCGAAGTCGTAGTCGACGTAAGGGTCGTTGGCGCCGGTGCAGTACGGCCAGCCGAAGTTGCCGGGCTTGGTGACGCGGGCGAACTCGACCTGGCCGGCCGGGCCGCGGCTGGGGTTGGCGGCGCCGGCGTCGGGGCCGTAGTCGCCGACGTAGAGGATGCCGGTCTTCTTGTCGACGCTGAACCGGAAGGGGTTGCGGAAGCCCATCGCGTAGATCTCGGGCCGCGTCTTGTCCGTCCCGGGCGCGAACAGGTTGCCGTCGGGGATGGAGTAGGAGCCGTCGGCGTTGACCTTGATGCGCAGGATCTTGCCGCGCAGGTCGTTGGTGTTGCCCGAGGTGCGCTGGGCGTCGAAGCCGGGGTTGCGGTCGGCGCGCTCGTCCAGCGGGCTGTAGCCGTCGGACTGGAAGGGGTTGGAGTCGTCGCCGGTCGACAGGTACAGGTTGCCGGCCGCGTCGAAGTCGATGTCACCGCCGACGTGGCAGCACAGGCCACGGGTGGTCTTGACGTCGAGGATCTCCTTCTCGCTGGCCTTGTCGAGGATGCCGTCGCTCTTCAGCACGAAGCGGGAGAGGCGGTTGACGCCGTCGAAGGGCGCGAAGTCGGCCGCCGTCCCGGTCTCGGGGGCGTCGCCGGCCGGAGTGTCCAGCGGGGGTGCGTAGTAGAGGTAGATGAAGCGGTTGTCGGCGAAGTCCGGGTCGACGCCCACGCCTTGGAGGCCCTCCTCGTCGTGGGAGTACACGTCGAGCTTGCCGGCGATCCTGGTGTTGCCGGCCGCGTCGGTGAGGCGGAGCTCGCCGTCGCGGGAGGTGTGCAGGACCGAGCGGTCGGGGAGGACGGCGAGCGACATCGGCTCGCCGACCTCGGCCTCGCCCTTGGCGAGGGTGACCTGCTGGAAGTCCTCGGCCGCCGCGGTGGTGTCCTGGCCGGTGACGGCTGCGCCGGCCTGGGGGGTGGTCAGGGTCAGGGTGGCGCCGGCGAGCAGGGCGCCGCTCAGCAGCGCGACCGCCTTGCGCAGACGTGTTCTGTGGGTTCCGGTGCGGTTGGTGCGATCGTTCCCGTGCACGAAATGCCTCCAGAAGGGGCTGGTTGTACGGGCGGGTGCGAGCGCCGGGATGCGCCGTCATCCCGGAGTTGCGAACTGACCTCTACGTGCGGGTCAGTTGGAGAAGGCCGCGTCGAAGGAGGCCGACGGCGGCTCGAAGTCATGGGCCCTGAGGCGGGCCAGGGCCTCGGGGGCGCCCTGCAGCCGGTCCATGCCGGCGTCCTCCCATTCGACGGAGACGGGGCCCCGGTAGTCGATGGAGCGCAGCATGCGGAAGACGTCCTCCCAGGGCACGTCCCCGTGCCCGGCGGACACGAAGTCCCAGCCGCGGCGCGGGTCGCCCCAGGGCAGGTGGGAGCCGAGCCGGCCGTTGCGGCCGTCGAGCCGCTTGCGGGCCTCCTTGCAGTCCACATGGTAGATGCGGTCGCGGAAGTCCCACAGGAAGCCGACCGGGTCGAGGTCCTGCCAGACGAAGTGGGAGGGGTCGAAGTTCAGCCCGAAGGCGGGGCGGTGGCCGATCGCCTCCAGCGCGCGGTGGGTCGTCCAGTAGTCGTAGGCGATCTCGCTCGGGTGGACCTCGTGGGCGAACCGCACGCCCTCGGCGTCGAAGACGTCGAGGATCGGGTTCCAGCGCTCCGCGAAGTCCTCGTAGCCCCGTTCGATCATCGATTCGGGGGCGGGCGGGAACATGGCGACGAGGTGCCAGATCGCGGAGCCGGTGAAGCCGATGACGGTGTCGACCCCGAAGGCGGCAGCGGCGCGGGCGGTGTCCCGCATCCGGTCGGCCGCGCGCCGCCGCACCCCCTCGGGGTCGCCGTCGCCCCACACCGCGGCGGGCAGGATGGCCCGGTGGCGCTCGTCGATGATGGCGTCGCAGACGGCCTGGCCGACGAGGTGGTTGGACACGGCCCAGCACTTCAGGCCGTACTTGTCGAGAAGCTGGTGGCGGGAGGCCAGGTAGGCGGGGTCGGACAGGGCCTTGTCCACCTCGAAGTGGTCGCCCCAGCAGGCGAGTTCGAGGCCGTCGTAGCCGAAGTCGCGGGCGAGCCGGCAGACCTCCTCCAGGGGCAGGTCGGCCCACTGGCCGGTGAACAGGGTGAACGGGCGCGGCATGGGCGGGCCTCCTCAGTCCGCGACGGACGTGTAGACGGAGTTCTTCTCGGCGCTCTCCTCGACCGCGGCCAGCACGCGCTGCACCTGCAGTCCGTCGGCGAAGGAAGGCTCGGGGCTGCGGCCCTCGGCGATGGCGTGGACGAGGTCGCGGACCTGGTGGACGAAGGTGTGCTCGTAGCCGAGTCCGTGGCCCGGCGGCCACCAGGCCTGCAGGTAGGGGTGTTCGGGTTCGGTGACGAGGATGCGGCGGAAGCCGGCCTCGGCGCCCGGTTCGGTGGCGTCGTGGAACCACAGCTCGTTGAGGCGTTCCAGGTCGAAGGACAACGAGCCCTTTTCCCCGTTGAGTTCGATGCGCAGGGCGTTCTTCCGGCCGGTGGCGTAGCGGGTGGCCTCGAAGGAGGCCAGGGCGCCGGAGGTGAACCGGCCGGTGAACAGGGCGGCGTCGTCGACGGTGACCGCGCCGGTGCCGGCCGCCGGCATCGCCGTCAGGCCGCTGCCCGCGCCGCCGGGCAGCGGCCGCTCCCGGACGAAGGTCTCGGTCAGGGCGGACACCCCGGCGAGCCGCTCCCCCGCCAGGTACTGCGCGAGGTCCACGATGTGCGCGCCGAGGTCGCCCAGGGAACCGGAGCCGGCCAGTTCCCTGCGCAGCCGCCAGGTCAGCGGGAACTGGGGGTCCACCAGCCAGTCCTGGAGGTAGGTCACCCGCACATGGCGCAGGGTGCCGATCCTGCCGCCGGCGACCATGCGCCGGGCGAGCGCGGTGGCGGGCACCCGGCGGTAGTTGAAGCCGACCATCGCCACCCGGCCGCGGGCCTGGGCCTCCTCGGCCGCGGCCGTCATGGTCTCGGCCTCCGCCACGGTGTTCGCGAGCGGCTTCTCGCAGAGCACGTGCTTGCCGGCGGCGAGCGCGGCCAGCGCGATCTCGGCGTGGCTGTCGCCGGGGGTGCAGATGTCGACCAGGTCGATGTCGTCCCGGGCGATCAGCGCACGCCAGTCGGTCTCCACCGCCGCCCAGCCGTGCCGGCCGGCCGCCGCGCGGGCCGCGGCCTCGTCGCGGCCGCAGATCACGGCCCGGACGGGCCGCAGGGGCAGGTCGAAGACCCGGCCCGCGGTGCGCCAGCCCTGCGAGTGGGCGGCGCCCATGAACGCGTAGCCGACCATGCCGACGCGCAGCGGGGGTTTCCCCTCCGGCGGGTCCCCGGCCGGGGCCGCCGGCTCCGTCGACTGCTGCGGCTGTTCCATGCGCTCGTCCTCCTCTTCGTGGTGGCGCGGTGGGGGGTGCGGGCGAGGACCCGGAGGCCCCGGGCTCACCGGAAGCCGGTGGGCATGTACTGGTCGACGTTGTCCTTGTCCACGACGGCCGAGTAGAGCGTGATCGAGGCGGGGATCTCGTACTCGGCGAGGCCGCCGACGCCCTTGCCCTGGCCGAGGGCGCGGGCGAGGTCGATCGCGGAGGCGGCCATGGTCGGCGGGTAGAGGACGGTGGCCTTGAGTACACCGTTGTCCTGCTTGATGGCCTGGAAGGCGGAGAGCGCGCCGGCCCCGCCGACCATCAGGAAGCCGTCCCGGCCGGCCTGCTCGATGGCGCGCAGCGCGCCCACGCCCTGGTCGTCGTCGTGGTTCCACAGGGCGTCGAACTCGGACTGGGCCTGCAGGAGCTGGGCCATCTTGGACTGCCCGGACTCGACGGTGAAGTCGGCCGCCTGCCGGGCCACCTTCTTGATGTTGGGGTAGTTCTTCAGGGCGTCGTCGAACCCCTGGGTGCGCTGCTTGGTCAGCTCCAGGTTGTCCAGGCCGGCCAGCTCGATCACCCGGGCGTTCGGCTTGTCCTTGAGCTTCTCGCCGATGTAGTTCCCGGCGCTCAGGCCCATGCCGTAGTTGTCGCCGCCGATCCAGCAGCGGTACGCCTGGGCGGAGTTGAAGATGCGGTCGAGGTTGACGACCGGGATGCCGGCGCGCATCGCCTTCAGGCCGACCTGGGTGAGGGCCTTGCCGTCGGCGGGCAGCACGACCAGGACGTCGACCTTCTTGTTGATGAGGGTCTCGATCTGGCCGATCTGCTGGGCGGTGTCGTTGGAGCCCTCGGTGATCTCCAGGGCGACGTCGGAGTACTTCTTCGCCCGGCTCTTGGCGTTGTCGTTGATGGCGTTGAGCCAGCCGTGGTCGGCCTGGGGGCCGGCGAAGCCGATGGTGACGTGCTTGCCGGGCTTGTCGTCGGCGGCCGGGCGGGTGTCGGCGGCCGCGCTCTCGTCCTTGGTGTCGTTGCTGGTGCAGGCCGTGAGGAAGGCGCCGGCGGAGACCGCCGCGGTCCCGAAGAGGAGTCCTCTGCGGCTGGTGCGGCCGTTCGTGGTGGGGCTGGTGTGCTCTGGCATGGCGGTGGACCCTTCCTCAGCTCGTTCTCGCGGTGCGGCGCTGGACCAGGACGGCGGCGACGATGATCGCGCCCTTGGCGATCTGCTGGACGTCGCTCTGGAGGTTGTTCAGGGCGAAGATGTTGGTGATCGTGGTGAAGATCAGGACGCCGAGCACGGAGCCGGTGATGGTGCCGCGGCCGCCGCTGAGCAGGGTGCCGCCGATGATCGCGGCGGCGATGGCGTCGAGTTCGTAGAGGTTGCCGTTGGTGTTCTGGCCGGAGCCGGAGAGCACGATCAGCAGGAAGGCGGCGATGCCGCAGCACAGCCCGGACAGCAGGTACAGGTAGAGGCGCTGCCGGCGGACGTCGATGCCGGCGAGCCGCGCGGCCTCGGCGTTGCCGCCGACGGCGACGGTGCGGCGGCCGAAGGTGGTGCGGTTCAGCAGCAGCCAGCCGGCGATGGTGACCAGCGCGAAGACCAGCACGAGCGGCGGGACGCCCAGGACATAGGAGTCGCGCTCGCCGAGCTTCAGGACGCCGTCGACGGTGACGACCTGGGTGCGGCCGTCGGTGATCTGCAGGGCGAGGCCGCGCGCCGAGGCGAGCATGGCGAGGGTGGCGATGAACGGGACCATGCCGCCGTAGGCGACCAGCAGCCCGTTGACCAGTCCGCAGCCGAGGCCCACGACCAGCGCGGTGAAGAGAATGCCGGTGAAACCGTACTCCTGGGTGGCGACGGTGGTGGCCCACACCGAGGCGAGGGCGACGATCGCGCCGACGGAGAGGTCGATGCCGCCGGCGGTGATGACGAAAGTCATGCCGACGGTGACCACGCCGATCACCGAAGCCTGGGTGAGGACGAGTTGGAGGTTGCGGGTGTCCAGGAACTCGTCGGGTCTGGTGACGCCGCCGATGACGACGAGGGCGGCGAGCACGCCGAGCAGGGACAGGGTGCGCACGTCGGCGCGGGCCGGCAGGCCGCGCCAGGCGGGGAGCCGGCCGGCCGACGGCGGCTTGCCGGTGGTGTCCCGGGGCGGGGAGACGGGCTGCGTCATGACGCCGGGCTTCCTTCCATGACGAGGTCGAGGACCTGGTGTTCGTCGAGTTCCTGGGCGGGTGCCGTGTGCACGACCCGGCCCTCGCGGAGCACCAGGACGCGGTCGGCGAGGCCGAGGACCTCGGGCACCTCGCTGGAGACGAGGAGCACGGCGAGGCCTTCGTCGGCCAGGCGGCGGACGACGGCGTACAGTTCGGCGCGGGCGCCCACGTCGACGCCGCGGGTGGGTTCGTCCAGCAGCAGCACCCGGCAGCCGCGCAGCAGCCAGCGGGCGAGGACCGCCTTCTGCTGGTTGCCGCCGGACAGGGTGCGCACGGGCACGTCCGGGTTGTCGGGCCGCAGCGACAGCTCGCGGGTGGCGGCGTGTGCGGCGCCCCGCTCGGCTCCTCGGTCGACCCAGCCGGCCCGGGAGAAGCGGGAGAGGGTGGAGACGGACACGTTGCGGGTGACGGACTCCAGCATCAGCAGCGCCTGCGCCTTGCGTTCCTCGGGGGCCAGCCCGAGCCCGGCCCGTACGGCGGCGCGCACACTGCCGGTCCGCAACGGCTTGCCGCCGACCAGGACTTGGCCCGCGCTGGGTCTGCGTGCCCCGTAGACCGTTTCCAGGATCTCGGAGCGCCCGGATCCGACCAGCCCGGCCAGGCCGACGATCTCTCCCGGCCGTACGTCGAGGTCGAGCGGCGCGAACTCGCCGTCCCGGGCCAGCCGGCGGATCCGCAGCACGGGCTCGCCGGCGGGTGGCGCCGCGGGCCGGGCGGGGAACACGTACTCGACGTCGCGTCCGGTCATCAGGGCGACGACGTCCCTGGTCGGGGTGGTCCTGGCGGGCAGTCCGCGGGCCACGGCCCGGCCGTCCTTGAGGACGGTCACCCGGTCGCCGATGCGCCGGATCTCCTCCAGGCGGTGCGAGATGTGGACGACGGCGACGCCTTCGGCGGTGAGGTTCCCGACGATCCGGAAGAGGTTGTCGACCTCGTCGGGGTCGAGCGCGGCGGACGGCTCGTCCATCACGATGAGCCGCACGTCGTGGGAGAGCGCCCGGGCCATGGAGACGATCTGCTGCTGGGCCGCCGACAGGTCCCCGACCAGGCGGCCCGGATCGATCTCGGGATGTCCGAGGCGCCCCAGCAGCGCGCTCGTCGAGGTACGGGCGGTCTTCCCGCGTACGACGAACCCGGCGGCCGTCGGCTCGTGGCCGAGGTGGACGTTCTCGGCCACCGACATGTGCTCCACCAGGTCGAGTTCCTGGTAGATGGTGGCGATGCCGAGGCGCATGGCGGCGATCGGCGAGCGCAGGGTGACGGGTTCGCCGCGCCAGTGGATGGTGCCGCCGTCCGGCTGGTGGGCGCCGGCCAGGACCTTGATGAGGGTGGACTTCCCGGCGCCGTTCTGGCCGAGGAGGCAGTGCACTTCTCCCGCCTGGACGTCGAGGTCGACGCCGTCCAGGGCGCGGACGCCGGGGAACGACTTGGTGATGCCGGTCATGCTGAGCAGCGGTGCTTCTGGTGCCATCGGATTCCCCTCGGCGGTCGTGCGGGCCGGTGTCAGGGCGTGCCGCGCCTGCTGCCGGGCGCGGTGCCGGGCAGACGTCGTTCGGGCAGGGCTGGGCGCTGTCGGTGCGGGTGTGGGTGGAGACGGCAGGGCGGAGCGGGCCCGTGACGGGGCCGGCCGCCTCGGCTGCCGGGCGGTGACGCGGTGGGGTGTGCTCGGGTGCGGCGGACGGGGTGGGCTCGGGGGCGCGGGCGGTGGTGCTGTCTACACGAGTCAGTGCGGGCGGTGCGGGCGGCTCGGACGGGTGGGCGGTCGCTCGTTACGCGGGTGAGAAGAGGTGGTCGCTGATCAGCCGGGCCGCGCCGGTCACACCGGCGGTGGGTCCGAGCTCCCCGAGGACGATGGGCAGGTTGCCGGTCGCCAGGGGCAGCGACTGGCGGTAGACCTGGGTGCGGATCGCGGCGAGCAGGGTGTGGCCGAGGCCGGTCACCCCGCCGCCGATCACCACCAGGCCGGGGTTGAAGAAGGAGACGAGGCCGGCGATGACCTGGCCGACGTGGGTGCCGCCCTCGCGGATCAGGTCGAGCGCGGTGGCGTCGCCCGCCGCGGCCGCGGCGGCCACGTCGACGGCGGACAGGGTGCCGTTCGCCGCCAGCCGGGCCGCGAGTTCGGCGGACAGGCCCTGGCCGGCCGCCTGCACCGCGTCCCGGGCCAGCGCGGCGCCGCTGAAGTGGGCCTCCAGGCAGCCCCGGTTGCCGCAGGCGCAGGGACGGCCGTCGGGCACGGCCTGGATGTGGCCGATGTCGCCCGCGCTGCCGGTGGTACCGCGGTGCACGGTCCCGCCCACGACGATGCCGCAGCCGATGCCGGTGCCGATCTTGACGCAGAGGAAGTCCGCGACGGTGCGGGCGACTCCGGCGTGCTGCTCGCCCATGGCCATGAGGTTCACGTCGTTGTCGACCATGACCGGGCAGCCGAGTTCCTGGCTGAGCGCCTCCCGGACCGGGAAGCCGTCCCAGCCCGGCATGATCGGCGGGGCGACCGGGACGCCCTCGGGGAACCGGACCGGTCCGGGGACGCCGATGCCGGCGCCGTCGAAGCCCTCGGCGAGCCCGGTGGCCTTCAACTTCCCGGCCATGTCCAGGACTTGCTCGAAGACGGCGACGGGGCCCTCACGGACGTCCATCGGCTGGTTGAGATGACCGAGGATCTCCAGTTCGGCGTTGGTGACGGCGACGTCGACCGAGGTCGCGCCGATGTCGACGCCGAGGAACCTGAGGCCCGGGTTGAGCCGGACGTTGTGGGAGCGGCGGCCACCCCGCGAGGCGGCGAGTCCGTCGGCCACCACCAGGCCGGTCTCCAGCAGCCGGTCCACCTCCACGGCCAGCTTGGACCGGGACAGATCGACCTGGTCGCCGAGCTGGGCACGGGAGTTGGGGCCGCCGTCACGCAGCAGCTTCAGCAGGCGGGCCTGGTGCGTGTTCGCCGGTCGTGCCGTCATGCGTCTCACGTGCCCCTCCCCGCCAGTTTTCGGCCGCCAGTGGCTGGCTTTCACAGGGAAAGTAGCAGTGGTCGTTGAACCTGGGAAGAAGTCGTGCACGGATTCGCGCAGACTTTTTCCTCTTCCAGGACAAAGAGCGTCGGTTCCGGACGGTGGAATGCCTGGTCGGGCTGCCGGAAGGGCGTATGACCCCGGGCACGGGACACTGGGGAGAGCGGCCGGCGAGCGAGCGCAGGGAGGCGAGCGTGGTGATCGCCGTCAATCCGACGGACAGCGCCTCGCTGCTCGCTGCCTTCGGGGCGCTGGGCGTCCTGGGGGTGATCTTCGCCGAGTCGGGCCTGCTCGTCGTGGGGTTCTTCCTGCCCGGTGACACGCTGCTGTTCCCCGCCGGGGTGCTGTGCGCGGCGGGCGACGGCCAGGGGCCGCGGCTGGAGTTGTGGCAGGTGATGCTGTGCGCGGCCGTCGGCTCCGTGGTGGGCGGCCAGGTGGGCTATCTGCTCGGGCGGCACGGCGGGCGGCCCCTGCTGGAGCGCTCGTCGAGCCGGCGGGTGAAGGCGGGCACGGCGCGGGCGGAGCAGCTCCTGGCCCGGTACGGGTACGGCAAGGCGCTGGTGATCGGCCGTTTCGTCCCTATGGTGCGCACCGTGCTGCATCCGGCGGCCGGCGCGCTGGGGGTGCCGGTGCGGACGTTCACGTTCTGGCAGACGGTGGGCGGGCTGCTGTGGTCCCAGAGTTTCGTGCTCGCCGGGTACCTCCTGGGTTCGTCGGTCTCCCACGTCGACGACTACCTGCTGCCGCTGGTCGCCGTCATCGTGGCGCTCTCGCTGCTGCCGCTGCTGGCGGAGGCCCGCCGGGCGCGTCGCCTCCGGCGGGACGATGAGCGCCGGCGGGACGGCTGAGCGTCAGCGGGCGCCGCCGGCCCGGCCGAGCCCGTGACAAGGCCACGATCGCCCACCGGAGACCGGGGCGTCCCCGGTGGTGCGGCGATCGTGGCCGGTGTGCTCAACGCGTGCCGAGGACGGCGCTGCCGGGTGCGACCGCGCGGCCGGTCTGCGGGGAGATCATCCCCGCGCACAGACCGCGGGAGGCCAGCACCTGGGCGATGCGCGGGATGGCGGCGAGCGTGTTGCCCGGCCACTCGTGCATCAGGATGACCTGGCCGTTGGCCAGCCGTGAGACCGCCTGGACGATCGCGTCGGTGCTCGCGCCGTTCCAGTCCTGCGAGTCGACGTCCCAGATGACCTGCCGCAGGCCGTATCTGGCCTCCACCGCCTGCAGCGTGCCGTTGGTCTCACCGTACGGCGGGCGGAACAGCCGCGGGGTGCCGCCGCCGGCGCCCGCTATCGCCTGCTGGGTGCGGGAGACCTCCGAGTCCATCTGCGCCTGGCCCAGCTGGGTCAGGTGCGGATGGGTGTAGCTGTGGTTGCCGATCCACATGCCGGCGGCGGCCTCGGCCCGCACCTGGGCCGGGTAGGCGGCGGCGTACTGGCCCTCGTTGAACATGGTGGCCCTGAGCCCGCTCTGCCGCAGGGCGGCCAGCAGGGCCGGGGTGTGGGCGTCGGACGGGCCGTCGTCGAAGGTGAGTCCGACGTACCCGGCGCAGCCGGCGGCGCGCGGAGTGGTGGCGCCGGCGGCGGTCATGCTCGCCACGGCCGTCACGGCGACGGCGAGTGTGGTGACGAGGGCCCGTAAGGGCAGGCGCGGGCTGGTTCGCATGGGGGTTCCTTCCTCCTCGACTCCATTGCTCCGGTGGTCACTTCAGCCCGCGACGCACGTCACGGTGGGCCAGGTCCAGGTGCCGTTGGTCTGCAGGGTCACGCCCCAGTTGTTGCCGTTGCCGTCGGGTTTCGCGACCAGTGTCTGCGCGTCGGGGTAGCTGGTCCCGACGTTCCAGGTCGAGAGGACCTTCTCCGGGGACGGGACCTTCATCGTGACGGTCCAGTTGGCGGCCCCGCTCACCGACACGTTCAGGTTGTAGCGGTCGCTCCACTGCTGCCCCGCGGACAGGGTCGCCGTGCAGCCGCCGCTGCCGCCACCGCCGCCGGTGCCGCCGGAGGAGCCGGAGTCGGACACCGTGATGCTGGAGTTCCCGCTGCTCTGGTACCCCTCGGTGGCGAGGATCTGGTAGTTGAAGGTGCCCAGGTTCATGCCGTTGCGCGCCCAGGCGTCGAAGTGGTTGCCGGCGGTGATGGTCCCGCCGGTGCGCTTGGACTGCCGGACGCTCCAGTACTGGTTGAAGGTCCTGGTGCCCTCGATGGAGGGGGCGTTGACCCGGGTGGTCTCGTAGATGTCGTACGTGCCGCCGTCGCTGGTGACGGTGCCCTTGTAGGTTCCCGTGGGCCGGTACGTGCCCCAGTTGTCGACGACGTAGTACTCCACGAGCGGACTGGTGGTCCAGCCGTACAGGGCGAGGTAGGCGTTGCCCGACGGATTGAAGCTGCCCGAGTAGGTGACGTTCCGGCGGGCCCCGGTGCTCCAGCCCTTGCCCGCGACGAAGTTCCCGCTGTTGCTCCACTTGGTGCTGTAGGCCCCGCCCGAGGCCAGGTTCATGGAGACCGAACCGCCGCCGTCGGTCCAGAACGAGTAGTAGTACCCGTTGTCGGTGCCGGTCCGGCTGGACGTGATCACGGTGTCCGCGCGCGCGGTGCCGGGCAGGAGCAGCGCCGCCATGGCCACCAGCACCAGGGCGCAGGCGCTCCTGACGAGTGACATGAGGCGATCGCCTCCGCGGCCGTTCAAATAAGACGTGCGCATGTCAATGCAGCCTCCTCAGGTCTCCGCCGTCGTCGAAGAGTGTTGGATCGGCCGCGAGGACTGTCAATGGTTTCGGTAGATATTTCGAAACATTCGTACTCGGTCCTCCGACGATGTGGGCAACAAGTAGCAGTTCAAGCGACATATGCGAGACGCCTTCCGAAAGCGACCCGCGCACCCGAGTCCTGTGTGATCGATATCTGATCAACCAAAGTCGAAAGTTTCGAAGCCCTCGGAAATTCAGCCATCGCCTGACCGGCCCAACGTGGCTCCGCCGGAGGGGCGAGGTCCGGTGAGGGGTGTTTCCGTGGTGGAAGAGATGGGCCGGTACACCTGTGACAAGGAGGCGGTATGCCGGAGTCGGGCGGCGTTGGCGGCGTGGCGGGTGCCGCCCTGATGGGCGGTGACACGCCGGACGGCGGTCCCGGCGACGCCTTCGCACGAGTGAGCGGCGTCGCCGACGCCGTCCTCTACGAGGGCTATCTGCTCTACCCCTACCGCCGTTCCTCGGCCAAGAACCGTGTCCGGTGGCAGTTCGGGGTGCTGCTGCCCCGGGACTGGGTGGAGGCGGACGGCCCCGTGGTCCCGGGCGTCTCCGGATCCGCCGACTCCTGGTACCAGCGCACCGAGTGCCTGGTGCGCGTGCGGCGCCCCGGCGCGGTCGTACGGGTGCGCGTGCGGTATCTGCAGATGCAGCACAAGCAGGTGCGGGCGGCGGGCCCGGACGGCCGGGACCTCCCGGTCGAGTCGCTGCGGACGGACGACGGGCGCGACCACCTCACCTTCGACGAGGCGGTGCCGCACGAGGTCGACCTCGCGTGGCCACTGGCGGATCTGCTGCGCGGCGAGTGCGGTGCCGCGGCCGGGGCGCCGGCAAGTGAGGAGACCGAGGTGCTGCCCGGCGGTGCCGGGCGGGTGGTGCGACGGCGCGAGGAGATCCGGGCGCACACCGCGGTGTTGGCCGAGCGGCTCACCGAGGACGTGTACCGGCTGCGCGTGCGCACCGAGAACACCGGGCGGGCACCGGATGTCCGGGCCGTGCGCGGCGAGGCGCTGCGGCACGCACTGCTCGCCGCGCACACCCTGATCGGCGGCGAGGGCCTGGAGTTCGTGTCGCTCGTCGATCCGCCGGCCGGCCTGGCGGAGCAGGCGCGCGGCTGCGTCAACGCGTTCACGTACCCGGTGCTGGGCGGCGCGCCCGAGGACACGGGTTCCACCGGGCCGGTCGTGCTGTCCTGTCCGATCATCCTCCCGGACCGTCCGCAGGTGGCGCCGGAGAGTCCGGGCGATCTGCACGACGCGGCGGAGATCGACGAGATCCTGACGCTGCGCACGATGCTGCTGACCGACGAGGAGAAGGCCGAGGCCCGGGCCACCGACCCGCGCGCCGCCCGGATCCTGGACCGCGTCGACAGCATGCCGCCCGAGGTCTTCGCCCGGCTGCACGGCGCCATCCGCTCGCTCACCCCGGCGCGGCCCGCCCCGGCCGGCGCCCCCGCCGCCCGGCCCGCCTGGTGGCAGGAGGGCGCCGACGACGGGCTGTCCCCGGCCACCGACACGGTCGTGGTCGACGGCGTCGACGTGGGCGGCGGCAGCCGGGTGCGGCTGCGGCCGCGCGGCCGGGGCGCCGACGCCCAGGACATGTTCCTGGACGGGCGGACCGCGCGGGTGGCGGCCGTCTTCCACGACGTGGACGGCAGCACGCACCTCGCGGTGACCGTGGACGACGATCCCGCGGCCGAACTCAACGGCTGGTACGGCCGTTTCCACTACTTCCGGCCCGCCGAGGTCGAACCACTCGCCTCCGTGGACCCGGTTGCCCCACCCGGCCGCGGTCCACGCGGCCCCGACGCCCGGCCGGCAGGCCGGAGGAGGGACGGCTCGATGGACGGCGCGACGGACGCCTCCGAGACGCCGGCGCAAGGACCCGGCCGACTCCCCGACCGACTGCAGCAAAGGCCGACGACATGAGCAGCCAGAGCGGTACCACCCAAGTCAGCCGCGAGCCCGGCGGGGCCGGAGCACGCGAGGGGATCGACGAGATCCACATCCTCTGGATCTCGGAGGGAATGAGCTGCGACGGCGACACCGTCTCCCTGACGGCCGCCGACCAGCCCTCGATCGAGGACGTCGTCCTCGGCCTCATCCCAGGCCTGCCCAAGGTCAACCTGGTCAACAAGGTGCTCTCGCCCAGCCTGGGCGGCGAGGACTTCCTGGCGCCCTACCGGGCGGCGGCCCGAGGCGAGCTGGCCCCGTTCATCCTGGTGATCGAGGGTTCGATCCCGAACCAGAACATCATCGACGGCGACGGCTACTGGACGTCGTTCGGCAACGACCCGGACACCGGCGAGCCGCAGACCCTGAACTGGTGGATCGACCAACTGGCGCCCAAGGCCTGGGCGGTGGTGGCCGCCGGCACCTGCGCGACCTACGGCGGAATCCACGCCATGGCCGGCAACCCGACCGGCTGCATGGGCCTCGCGGACTACCTGGGATGGGAGTTCAAGTCGCAGGCCGGTCTGCCGGTGGTCAACGTGCCCGGCTGCCCCATCCAGCCGGAGAACTTCATGGAGACCCTGATCTGGGTGCTCCAGCACGCGGCCGGTTCCGCTCCCCCGCCCCCGCTGGACCACATGCTGCGTCCGCAGTGGCTGTTCGGCAAGACCGTGCACGAGGGCTGCGACCGGGGCTCGTACTACGAGCAGGCCGACTTCGGACTCGACTACAACTCACCCAAGTGCCTGGTGAAGACCGGCTGCTGGGGTCCGGTCGTCAACTGCAACGTGCCCAAGCGCGGCTGGATGGCGGGGATCGGCGGCTGCCCCAACGTCGGCGGTATCTGCATCGGGTGCACGATGCCCGGCTTCCCCGACGCCTTCATGCCGTTCATGGACGAGCCGCCCGGCGGCACGCTGTCGTCCATGGTCATCAAGCCCTACGGGGCGGTCATCCGCCGGCTGCGCGGCCTGACCAACGACATGGTGAACCACGAGCCCAGGTGGCGCCACAACAAGCGGAAGCTCACCAGCGGTTACGACCCGCGCTACCGCCCGTGACCGCTTCCGTCCCGCACCCCCCACCGAACCGCCGATCCCGAACAGCGAGGGGCAGTACCGCAGATGACCACCACCGAGTCCCGTCAGACACAGCGCAAGCCCGCCCAGATCGTGGACATGTCCTGGGATCCGATCACCCGGATCATCGGCAACCTGGGCATCTACACGAAGATCGACTTCGCGAACCAGGAAGTCGTGGAATGCCACAGCACCTCGTCACTGTTCCGCGGCTACTCGGTGTTCATGAAGGGCAAGGACCCGCGTGACGCGGGCTTCATCACCTCGCGCATCTGCGGTATCTGCGGCGACAACCACACCACGTGCTCCAACTACGCCCAGCAGATGGCGTACGGCGTGAAGCCGCCGAAGCTGGCCGAGCACATCACCAACCTCGGCGAGGCCGCCGAGTACATGTTCGACCACACGATCTTCCAGGACAACCTGGTGTTCGTGGACTTCTGCGAGGCGATGGTCAAGGCCACCAACCCCGGGGTGCTGGCGCGCGCCGAGCGGACCGACGCGCCCCGCGGCGACATCCACGGCTACCGGACCATCGCCGACATCATGAAGGCCTTCAACCCCTTCGAGGGCGAGGTCTACAAGGAGGCGCTGAAGGTCAGCCGGGTCACCCGGGAGATGTTCTGCCTGATGGAGGGGCGCCATGTGCACCCCTCCACGCTGTACCCGGGCGGCGTCGGCACGATGCCGCAGCCGAACACCTTCACCGACTACCTCAGCCGGCTGATGCACGTCATCGACTTCGTGAAGAGGGCGGTGGCGATGAACGACGACGTCTTCGACTTCTTCTACGAGGCGCTGCCCGGCTACGAGGAGGTCGGCAAGCGCCGTATCATGCTCGGCTGCTGGGGCGCCTGGCAGAACCCGGACGTCGTCGACTACCGGTACGAGAACATGAACCGGTGGGGCAAGGCGATGTACGTCACCCCCGGCATCATCGTGGACGGCAAGCTCGTCACCAACAACCTGGTCGACATCAACCTGGGCCTGCGCATCATGCTGGGCAGCTCCTTCTACGAGGACTGGGTCAACGAGCAGCCGTTCGTCACCCACGACCCGCTCGGCAACCCCGTCGACATGCGCCACCCGTGGAACCAGACCACCGTCCCCGTACCGCAGAAGCGCGACTTCGACGGCAACTACAGCTGGGTGATGAGCCCGCGCTGGTACCACCAGGACAGCGGCGAGCACCTCGCCCTGGACACCGGCGGCGGCCCCCTGGCACGTCTGTGGTCGACCGCGCTGAGCGGCCTGGTCGACACGCCCTACGTCAAGGCCACCGGCAACAGCGTGCGGATCTCGCTGCCCAAGGGCGAGTCGCTGCCGGAGACCACGCTGGAGTGGCACATCCCGAAGTGGAGCAACACCCTCGAAAGGGACCGCGCCCGGCCGTACTTCGTGGCCTACGCCGCCGCCATGGCCCTGCAGTTCCTGGAGGAGGCCATGGGCATGCTGCGCAAGGGCGACACCAAGGTCTTCGAGAACTTCGAGGTGCCGGACGACGCGATCGGCTGCGGCTTCCACGAGGCGGTCCGCGGTGTCCTCTCGCACCACCTGGTGATCCGCGACAAGAAGATCGCCAACTACCACCCGTACCCGCCCACCCCGTGGAACGCCAGCCCCCGCGACATCTACGGCACGCCCGGACCGTACGAGGACGCCGTGCAGGGCCAGCCCATCTTCGAGGAGAACGGGCCGGACGACTTCAAGGGCGTCGACATCATGCGCACCGTGCGCAGCTTCGACCCCTGTCTGCCGTGCGGCGTTCACATGTACATGGGCAAGGGCAAGACGCTGACCACCGTGCACTCGCCGACGTACGGGGCCAACCATGGCTGAGGCCGCCGTCCGGCTCCCGGACCCGGCGGTGGAGGCGCGGCTCGCCCGGCTCGACGAGGTGCTGGCGGGTCTGGAGTCCGCGCCGGGCCCGGCCGCCCGCGAGGCGCTGGAGTCGGTGCGGCTGCTGACCGAGGTGTACGGCGAGGCGCTGGCCCGGGTCGTGGACGTGGCGGACGAGCGGCTGAGCGAACGGCTGGCCGAGGACGAGCTGCTGGGACACCTGCTGGTGCTGCACCGCGTACATCCCGAACCGGCCGAGCGCCGGGCCGCCCGCGCGGTCGAGAAGCTGCGCCCCGCGGTGCGCGAGCGCGGCGGTGACCTCGAGTGGGCCGGCATCGAGGGCCGGGTGGCCCGGGTCCGGGTCACGGGCGGCGGCGGATGCGGCTCCGGGTGCGGCGGCGCGTCCGCCGACGTCACCGAGGTGGTCCGGGCGGCGGTACTGGCCGCCGCCCCGGAGCTGACAGCGGTGGAGCCGGTCGCCGAGGAGCGGCGGGCCGCCCCCGCGTTCGTACCGCTGGGCTCGATCAGGCGCCGGGCCGCGGCACAGGAGGCCCGGTGACCGCCGAGGGAGCGCTGGCCCGTGTCATCCGCTCGGCCGGGAGCCGGGCGGCGGCCGAGGCCGAGGTGTGCGAACTGTGCGCCGCCCCGCTGGCCGGGACGCACCCGCATCTGTACGACACCGCGGACGCGGACGTGCGGTGCGTTTGCGGCCCCTGCTCGGTGCTGTTCGCCGACGACGGGGCGGGCGAGGGCCGCTACCGGCTGGTGCCGCGGCGCAGGCTGCGGCTGCCGCCGGTCGACACGGCGGTGCTGGGCGTGCCGGTGGGCCTGGTGTTCTTCGTGCCGCGCTCCGACGGCACGGTCACCGCGCAGGGCCCGAGCCCCGCCGGGGCCATGCGGTGGGAGGTGGACGCGGCGGCCTGGCAGCGACTGGCGGGCACCTGTGCGCCGCTCGCCGGGATGGCACCCGATGTGGAGGCGCTGCTGGTGAACACGGCGCGCGGTTCCGAGCAACACTGGATCGTGCCGGTCGACGACTGCTTCCGGATGGTCGCCCTGGTCCGCCGCGAGTGGCGGGGCCTGTCCGGTGGCGGCCTGGTCTGGCCGGCCGTGGAACGGTTCTTCGCGGAGCTCACCGAGCGGCGCTGAGGACCTGGAAGGAGAGACACGATGGGCAGCATCCGAGTGGGCCGCCCCCAGGCGAAGCCCGACACACCCAGCCATGTGCCCGGTCTGCACCAGGGCAACATCGGCCCGTACGACCGGCAGACCGGATTCCACGAGGACGGCACGTCCGACGCCCGCCGCTCCACCGGGATCCACTGGAAGCGGCATGACGCCCTGATCGACGCCATGCCGAACATCTCACCGGGATGAGAGGGCGGAACGTGACGAAGCGCTGTGGAACGGCAAGGACGACGACGAGGTCGGTGACGACCGGACGGCAGGTGCTGCTCGCGCAGGCCGCTCTGGTGGGTGGCGTGGTGGTGGCCCTGTTCCTGCAGGAGCTGCCCGGCCTGCTGCGGGAGGTGCGGATCTACCGGATGACCGGTGGGCTCCGCGCGCACCGCCGGTACCCCTGAGTCCGCCGCATGCACGAGCTGTCGATCGCGACCGCGATCGTGGAGCAGGCGGAGGAGATCGCCCGGGCGGACGGCGCCGACGGTGTGTCGGCGGTGACCGTCCGGGTCGGGGAACTGGCCGGTGTGGTGCCGGACGCGCTGCGGTTCGCCTTCGAGGTGGCCCGGGACGGTACGGCACTGTCCGGGGCCCGGCTCGTCGTCGAACAGGTGACGGCACAGGCCTGGTGCGGCGGGTGCGCCGAGGAGTTCGCGGTGGGCATGCCGCCGTTCTTCTGGTGCCCGCGCTGCGACCGTCCCTCGCAGGAGCTGCGCAGCGGACGGGAGCTGGAGATCACGGATGTGGAAGCGGTGCCGGCCCCGCGCTGAGCGCGGGGCCGTTCCCCTCACGGGGCCGCTTCAGCAGATACGCGGCAGTTGCTCACCGAGCGGCAGGTCGAGCACTCGGGTGCCGCCGAGTCCGGTGGCGACGACGACCATGCCCGCGTGTTCCTCGACGCAACTGCCGATGATCGTCGCCCCGGTGCCCTGCGGGTGGGCCCGCATCGCCGCGAGCACGGCCTCGGCCCGGTCCTGGGGCACGAAGGCGACGAGCCGTCCCTCGTTGGCGACGTAGAGCGGGTCGAGGCCGAGGAAACCGCAGGCGTTCGCGACCTCGTCGGGCACGGGGAGGGCCCGCTCCTGGAGCCGTACGCCGGTGCCGGAGGCGCGGGCGATCTCGTTGAGCGAGGCGCCGAGCCCGCCCCGGGTGGGGTCGCGCAGGACGTGGATGTCCTTGGTGACCGTCAGCATGGCCGCCACCAGACCGGCCAGCGGCGCGGTGTCGGAGGCGATCTCCACGCCGAACTCCAGGCCCTCCCGCACGCTCATGATCGCCACGCCGTGCAGCCCGATCGGCCCGCTGACGATGACGGCGTCGCCCGGCCGGGCGCGCTGCGGGCGGATGTCGACCCGGTCGGGGACGAGGCCGACGCCGGCGGTGGTGACGTAGACGCCGTCACCGTGTCCGGACTCCACCACCTTGGTGTCGCCGGTGGCGACGGTGACTCCGGCCGCCTCGGCCGCCGAGCCGATGGCGAGGGCGATCCGGCCGACGACGGCCAGTTCCACGCCCTCCTCCAGGACGAAGGCCGTGGAGAGGTAGGCCGGCCGGGCACCGCTCATCGCCAGGTCGTTGACGGTGCCGTTGACGGCGAGGTCGCCGAGGCAGCCGCCGGGGAAGAACAGCGGCCGTACGACGTAGGAGTCGGTGGAGAAGGCGAGGCGGGCGCCGCCCAGGTCGAACACTGCGGAGTCGGCCATCGTGGCGAGCGTGGGATTGCCGTAGGCGGGGGCGAAGACCTGGTCGATCAGTTCGGCGGACAGCGCGCCGCCCCCGCCGTGGCCCATGACCACGACCGGCTGGTCGCGCAGAGGGGCGGGACAGGTCCAGTTCGCGGGATCGACGGGCGCTTCGGCGGCGTCGGCGGGCGCCTTCGTGGCGCCGCGGGCCGCATCGGTGGCGAGGTCAGCCAACGGGGTTCATCTCCTCCTGCGGAATGCGGGATCCCCGGGGTGCCGGGCCGCCGCTCATCCGGCGGTACAGGTAGTAGGCCGCGCAGGCGCCCTCGCTGGAGACCATGGTGGCGCCGAGCGGCGTGCGCGGGGTGCAGGCCTTGCCGAACGCCTCGCACTCGGTCGGCTTGATCAGGCCCTGGAGGACCTCGCCGGCGCGGCACACGGCGGGTTCCTCGGTGCGGATGTCCGTGACGTCGAAGCGGTGCTCGGCGTCGTGGTCGCGGAAGGCCTCGCTGAGCCGCCAGCCGCTGGCCGGGATGCGGCCGATGCCGCGCCAGTTGCGGTCGGTGACCTCGAAGACCTCCTCGATCATCCGCTGGGCCGCCGGGTTGCCCTGGTCGCGCACGGCCCGGGCGTAGGCGTTGTCGACGCGGTGCTCACCGCGTTCGAGCTGGTGGACGGCGCGGCGGATGCCCTCGAGGATGTCCAGCGGTTCGAACCCGGTGACGACGATCGGCACCCGGTGCTTCTCGGCCAGTTCCGGGTACTCGGCGGTGCCCATCACGCTGCACACGTGCCCGGCGGCGAGGAAGCCCTGTACCCGGCAGGCGGGGGCGGTCATGATGGCCTCGATCGCCGGCGGGACCCGCACGTGGGAGACCAGCAGGCTGAAGTTGTTCAGGCCCAGCCGGCGGGCCTGGTGGACGGCCATGGCGTTGGCGGGGGCGGTGGTCTCGAACCCGATCGCGAAGAACACGACCTGCCGGCCGGGGTTCTTGCGGGCGAGTTCGAGGGCGTCGAGCGGCGAGTACACCACCCGTACGTCACCGCCCTCGCTCTTGACCCGGAACAGGTCGCGGTCGGTGCCGGGCACCCGCAGCATGTCGCCGAAGGAGCAGAAGATGACATCGGGGCGGGCGGCGATCGCCAGCGCCTTGTCGATGACGTCGAGCGGCGTGACACACACGGGGCAGCCGGGCCCGTGGATCAACTCCACCTGCTCCGGCAGGAGCTGGTCGATGCCGTGCCGGATGATGGAGTGCGTCTGGCCGCCGCAGACCTCCATCAGCGCCCAGGGACGGGTGGCCGTGGCACGGATCTCGTCCAGCAACCGGCGAGCCAGTTCCGGGTCGTTGAACTCGTCGATGTACTTCACTGGACCTCACTCCCGCTCTGCTGCCGGGCCGCCTGCTCCCAGGCGTCGCCGAACTCCTCCTCCAGCAGGCCGAGTTGCCCGAAGAGCTCCAGGGAGGCCCGGGCGGACTCCTCGTCCAGGCGCTGCAGGGCGAAGCCGACGTGGACGATGACGTACTCCCCCACCCGCACATCGGGCAGGTACTCCAGGCACGCCTGTTTCTGCACTCCGCCGAAGTCGATCAGCCCGGTGAGCGGGTCGGCGCGATGGTCGATGGACACGACCTTGCCGGGCACTGCCAGACACATGGGTCACTCCGTCTCGTGGTGGTTTGCCGTTCCCGCGACCATGAGCTGGCCGAGCGCCAGCCCGCCGTCGTTGGGCGGCACTTCGTGGTGCCGCAGGACGGTGAAGCCGTGCGCGTCCAGCAGGGCGGCGCAGTCCTCCTCCAGCAGTCCGTTGGCGAAGACACCGCCGGTGAGGGCCACGGTGGTCGGGCCGGCGGACCGGCGGGCCCGCCGGCAGACCTCGGCGACGGCCCGTGCGACCCCGCGGTGGAAGCGGGCCGCGAGCACCGGCGCGGGGGTGCCGCGCCGCCGGTCGGCGAGGAGCGCCTCCAGCAGGGGCGCGGCCTCCATCCGGTGGCCGGCGCCGAAGCGGAAGGGGTAGGCCCCGGTGTCCGCGCCCCAGGCCTCGGCCGCCGAGGCTTCCAGCTCCAGCGCGGCCTGCGCCTCGTACCCGGTGCGGTGGCAGACCCCGGTCAGTGAGGACACGGCGTCGAAGAGGCGGCCCATGCTGGATGTGGGTACGCAGGCGACGTCACGTTCCAACTGCTGCCGCAGTACGAAGAGTTCGGCGTCGGTGCAGGCGAGCAGGCTCGGCAGGTCCGGTTCCCACGGCAGTCCGGCGGCCCACAGCCGGGCCAGCGCCAGCCGGCACGGGTTGGCGACGCCGGCGTCGCCGCCGGGCAGCGGGGCCGTGGCCAGGTGGGCGAAGCGGCGGAAGCCGGAGTAGTCGGCCAGCAGCACCTCGCCGCCCCACACGGTGCCGTCGTCGCCGTACCCGGTGCCGTCGAAGGCGACGCCGATCACCGGTGTGCTGCCGTCGAGGCCGTGTTCGGCCATCGTGGCGGCGATGTGGGCGTGGTGGTGCTGGACCAGCGCGGGCGGCGGCAGGCCGCGGTCCGCGGACAGGCGCCGGGCCCAGCCGGTCGAGTGGTAGCGGGGGTGCCGGTCGGCGGCGACCACCCCGGCGGTGACGCCGGTGAGGCCGGTGACATGGCGTTCGGCCCGCGCGGCGGCGTCGAGGGTGGCGAGGTCGCCCATGTCGCCGATGTGCGGTCCGAACCAGGCCTGGTCGCCGTCGCCGAGGCACAGGGCGTTCTTCAGGTCCCCGCCGACGGCGAGCACGGGACGCACCGGGACCGGCAGGCGCAGTGGGCGGGGGACGTAACCGCGGGAGCGGCGCAGCACCTGTTCGCTGCCGTCGGCGCGGACCCGCAGCAGGGAGTCGTCGCACGGGGAGGCGATGGGCCGGTCGTGGACGAGCCAGGCGTCGGCGAGGCCGGCGAGGCGGTCCAGCGCCTCGGTGTCGTCGGTGACGATGGGTTCGCCGGCACGGTTGCCGCTGGTCATGACCAGGACGCGGGGCCCGGGCGGATCGCCGGGCAGTCCGAGGAGCAGGGTGTGCAGGGGGGTGTAGGGCAGCATGACGCCCACGTGCGGGCTGCCCGGGCAGACCTGCTCGGCGAGCCGGGGGCCCGCTGTGGTCCGGCGGCGGCGCAGCAGGACGATGGGGCGGCGGGCACTGGTGAGGGCGGCGCGTTCGGCGGGGGCGAGGTCGGCGATGTCCTGGACGGTGCCGAGGTCGGCGCACATCACGGCGAAGGCCTTGCCGCCGCGCTCCTTGCGGTCCCGCAGGGTGGCGACCGCCCGGGCGTCGGTGGCGTCGCAGGCCAGGTGGTAGCCGCCGACGCCCTTGACGGCGACGATCCGGCCGGCGGCCAGCAGCGCCCGTGCCGTGGCCAGGGCACCGGCGTCCCGGGCCGGGCGGACGCCGGTGCCGGCGGCCGGGATCAGGGTGAGCCGGGGTCCGCAGTCGGGGCAGGCGACGGGCTGGGCGTGGAAGCGCCGGTCGGCGGGGTCGCCGTACTCCCGGGCGCAGGGGGGACACAGCGGGAAGCCGGCCATGGTCGTGGCGGCGCGGTCGTAGGGCATCGCGGTGGCGATGGTGAAGCGGGGGCCGCAGTGGGTGCAGGTGATGAACGGGTGGCGGTGCCTGCGGTCGGCCGGATCGGCCAGCTCGCGCAGGCAGTCCGGGCAGGTCGCGGTGTCCGGCGGGAGCTGGGTGCGGCCCGTGGACCCACCGGTGGGACGGATGTCGAAGGGGCCTGCGGCACCGGTGGCGGGGACGTCCTCGCAGCCGACGCCGGTCACGACGGCCAGCGGGGGCGGCTCCTTCACCAGCCGGTCGTGGAAGAGGAGCACGTCCTCCGCCCGGCCCTCGACCTCGATGAGCACGCCGCTCGCGGTGTTGCCGACGAATCCGGCCAGGCCCAGCTCGGCGGCCAGGCGGTGCACGTACGGCCGGAAGCCCACGCCCTGCACCGTGCCGTACACGGTGATCCGGCGGCGCACCCGGCCGGCGACGGGCGCGGTCACGAGGCGGGGGCGGAGGCGGGGTGGTGGTGCCCGTGGGGGTGCGGGGCGAGCGGCGGCCGGTGCGGCGGGGCCGTGTCGCGGGCGGCGAGGGCGTGCTCCAGGAGAGTGTCGGACCCGTCGCCGGTGCGGGCGCAGGACCGTACGATCTCCACTCCCGGATTGACGCGCTGGACGTTGGCCCGGAAGGCGTCCTCGTCGAAGCCGGCCGCCTCGGCCAGGTCGGTCTTGGTGATGACGACCAGATGGGCGGAGCCGAACGCGGTCGGGTACTTCAGCGGTTTGTCCTCGCCCTCGGTGACCGCCATCAGCGCGATCCGCAGGGTCTCGCCGAGGTCGTAGGAGGCCGGGCAGACGAGATTGCCGACGTTCTCCACGAAGAGCACCGCGGTGTCCTCCGGCAGCCAGCCCTCGAGGTGCCCGCGCACCTGCCGGGCCTCCAGATGGCACAGTCCGTCGGTGAGCAGTTGCCGGACCGGCGCGCCCGAGCGGGCCAGCCGGACGGCGTCGTTCTCGGTGGCGAGGTCGGCGGTGAGCGCGGCGACGGGCACGCCCCGCTTCACCGCCCGCGCCAGGACCCGGCCGAGGAGTTCCGTCTTGCCGCTGCCGGGGCTGGACAGCAGGTTGACCACCGTCACGCCCTTCAGCGCCAGGTCCTCGCGCAGACTCGCGGCCAGGTCGTCGTTCTTCGCCAGGACGGCCTGCTTGACGTCGGACCGGCACATGGGCGCAGCTCCTCGCGGTCGTGGGGCGGAAGGCCCCGGCCACGCCCTGTGCGGCCCGGGGTCTCACCGATCTTCGGCCGCGCCGGCCGTGAGGCGGGGCAGCGCAGCCGTGTGCGGGGGCCCGGATTCCATCGGGCGGCCCAACGGCGGCGCGGGTGCG
Organism: Streptomyces sp. NPDC047869; assembly: GCF_040704065.1. Lineage (NCBI taxonomy): Bacteria > Bacillati > Actinomycetota > Actinomycetes > Kitasatosporales > Streptomycetaceae > Streptomyces > Streptomyces sp. NPDC047869. The sequence continues at coordinate 87,243 of NZ_JBEYRK010000020.1, read as the reverse complement.
GCGGGATCGGCCAGCAGGACGGGGACGAGCGTGTGCAGCGCGTCGACGGCCCGGCCGACGGCCTCCCGCACCGGTGCGCTCAGTCCCGGCAGGATGTCCTCGTCGCCCGAGGGCAGGACGGCGGGCTCGCAGGCGAGCACGAGGACGCGGGGCAGTGGCTCCTCGCCCAGGTGGGTGGCGAGGGCCAGCACCTTCTCCGGGTCGAGGCCGTGCGCCTCGGGCGCGACGCTCGCGTCGGGCGGTTCGGCCTCGAGCAGGGTGAGGGTGCCGGGCCGGTGCCCGCGCGTGGCCGCGTCGACCAGGACGGCGGTGGCGCAGCCGCCGAGCAGGGCGTAGGCGAGGTCCATGCCGCGGATGCCGAAGTCCCGCACCGTGGCGCCGGGGGGCAGCGGACGCCGGTCGAGGGCGCTGATCACCTCGGGGCCGAAGGCGTCGTCGCCGAGGAAGATGTTGCCGACGCCCGCCACGAGCAGCCGGCCGGGCGGGGCGCTCATCCGAGGTCTCCCGCGACCGGGGCCAGTGGCCGGACGGAACCGGCCGGCTTCTTGCGCACGAAGGCGGAGCGCAGCGCGTGGTACGGGGCTCCGGGGTCGAAGAAGACGGCGTGCATACGGGCGAGTTCCTCGCGCCGGTACTCCGCGAGCGGCCGCCGTGCCTCGTCCAGGCGGCGGGCCGCGTCCTTGGCGGCGATCCGCCGGGCGAGGTCCGGGGCGGCGGCGAGGTCCGCGGCCAGCCGCTCGACCTGGGGGCCGAACTCCCCGGGCGCGGCGGGCACCAGCCGGTCCACCAGTCCGATCCGGGCGGCCGAGGCGGCGCTGAGCGGCAGCGCCTCGCCGGTCAGCCGGTGCGCAAGGCCGTCTCCCACCCGGCGCGGCAGGGTGTAGGTCCAGAACTCGGAGCCGTACAGGCCCATGCGCCGGTAGTGCGGGTTGAGGACGGTGCCGGTGCGGCACCACACCTCGTCGGCGGCGAGGGCGAGCATGGCGCCGCCGGCGGCCGCGTTGCCGGGGAGCGCGGCGACCACCAGCCGGTCGGTGGTCCGCAGCACCGCCTCCACCAGGTCGTCCATGGCGTTGAGATTGATCCAGGACTCCTCGGCCGGGTCTTCGGCCGCCTCGATGACGTTCAGGTGGATGCCGTTGGAGAAGAAGTCCCGGTCCGGGCCGAGCACCAGTACGGAGGTGGGGCGGGCGAGCGCGTACCGGTAGGCGGTGAGCAGCCTGCGGCACTGCTCGGTGCTCATCGCTCCGCCGGAGAAGGCGAAGGTCAGGAAGCCCGTGTCGCCGCGCGTGCGGTAGCGGATGTCGCTCCAGGTGCGCCGGTCCGGGGACGGTTCCAGGGGGACGGCGTCCTCGGGCAGGCGGGGGGCGTCCGGGAAGGAGGCGAGTACGGAGGCGGCCGGGCGCCGGAAGGGCGCGGGGTCGCCGGAGTTTCTGCGCGGGCGCAGCTCCGGGATCCACACGGCGCCGTCGCGGGTGGCGCGGCAGACAGCGCCGGACCGGGTGGCGAGCAGTTCGCCGGGGCGGCCGCGGAGCAGGTCCTCGGGGTGCCCGCCGTGCAGGAACACCTCCCGGCCGAGGAGTTCGTCGAGGACGCCCGGCTGGGAGTCGGCGCCTCGCAGCTTGCGCAGTACGTCCTCGGTGCCGTCGTTCTCCCAGTCGATGCGGCGCCGTTCCTGCCGGAAGAAGTCGCGCCACACGATGTGCGGGGCGGTGCCCGGGTCGCCGGTCTGCGGGCGGGGTTTGTAGGAGGCGTCGGCGTAGCGGCGCACGGCGAGCAGGACGGCGGCCACGGCGGCGTCGGAGACCTCGTTGCGGTACAGATCGCTCTTGCCGACGGGCGGTACCGGGAAGGGTTCCGACGCCCAGATGTCGCCGGCGTCCATGGCGGCCTCGGCCTGGAGGACGGTCACGCCCCAGTGCGGGGCCTGTTCGGCGATCGCCCAGTCCAGTGCGGACGGGCCGCGGTCACCGGGCGGTCCCGGGTGCACGATCAGGCAGGTGTGGTCGCGCCAGACGTCCTCGGGCAGGGCCGATTTCAGCATCGGCGCGACGACCAGGTCGGGGCGCAGCTCGCGGACGGCGGCCCGGACCGGTTCGGTGCCCTGCGTGGCGAGCACGACGTCCACCCGGTGGTCCAGGTCCGACAGCTCGGCGTACACCCGTTGGGAGAGGCTGTTGAACGCGCTTGCGACGAGCAGAATGTCCATGACGCGGCATGTTCGCCCTTTCACGGGGTGCCGTGAAGAACCGGTGCGGCGTTTCGTCAGGGTCGGTCGGATACCTTCCGCCAACCGGCTCGCACGGCGCGCTTTCTGAACGTTCGGCGTCGCTTGGCGTTCGCCGGGGGCGGCGCGCGGCGGAAGCGGGGTTCGGCCGGCCGTCAGGCGGCAAGGGCCGGTCCGGCCGTCAGGCGGCGAGCGCCGGTCCGCCCGTGAGGCGGTCCAGGAGCTGATCGTGGTGCAGCGCGGCCACGGGGGCGAGCAGGTCGGGGTGGCGCAGCAGCGCGGCGGCACTGCGGTCGCCGTCGTCGGGAGCGAGGAGGCGCCGGAACTCCTCCGGCGGGCCGCAGGTGTGCTCCGAGCCGGCGAGTACGCCGACGGCCAGCACGGCCAGCGCGGGATCGGTCAGCAGGCCCGCGGCCCAGCTGGCCACCACCTCGTCGACCCAGGTGCGCCAGGCCCACTCCTCGGCCGTGCCGCCGCCGCCCGAGTCCGCGCCGGTCGCCCAGTCCAGGCGCATCGCGCCGCCGGGGCCGGCCATGGCGACCAGGGCCGCGTCGGTCTCGGTCGGGTACCGCAGCCACGCGGCGGCCGTCACGGCCTGCCGGGCCTGCGCCTCGCAGCGGGCCGTGGCCAGCGCGCCGCCGTTCGCCGGGTAGGCGCCCGTCAGCCAGCGGGCCGTCGCGGCGATGAGGGGGGAGAGATCTGTGAGCACTGCCGGGCCGTCCGAGATGAGTATGGGAACAGGGGGCTCCACGCCACGGTAGCCCCGGGCCGGGCGGCCGTGGGACGGCTGGGAAGTTCGTCATATGTGGCTTCGGCCACGTCACGGCGCGGCGGTGACGTGTGGCCCGGGGCGCCCGGGGAACCCGGGGCGGGCCCGCCGCCGGGCGAGGCGCGCACCGGGAGGCCCCATGACGACGGACGACGCACAGTACGACGACCGGGGCGAGGTGCCCCTGGCGGGTTACGCCGCTCTCGCCTCTGCGTTCGCCGCGGGCGTGGGCACGTACGCGGTGGTGGCCCGGCGCCGGGGCGTGCGGTTGCCGCGGGAGCTGCCGCCGTGGGACGTCGCCCTGCTGGGCACGGCGACGTACAAGGTGTCCCGGCTGCTGACCAAGGACAAGATCACCAGTTTTCTGCGCGCCCCGTTCACCCGCCGCGCCGACGAGGGCGAGGCCGGCGAGGTCATGGACGAGCCGCGGGGCACCGGCATGCGCAGGGCGGTGGGCGACCTGCTGGCGTGCCCGTTCTGCACCTCGGCCTGGGTGGCGACGGCTCTGATGTGCTCCTACGCCGCCTCGCCGCGGCTGACCCGGCTGGTCGGCGGGGGCTTCGGCGCGCTGGCGGTGGCGGACTGGCTGCAGTACGCGTGGACGTGGACCCAGCGGGCGGCCGACTGAGCCGGCCGCCAGGCCGGGCAGCCGGGCCGCCGCCCACGAGGAAGGAACCGGCCTGATGCATCACGACGAGATGATCGGAAAGGTGCGGACGCTGGCCCGGCTGCCCGACAGCGACACGGCGGAGCGGGCGACGCGTGCGGTGGTGTGCACGCTGTCGGAACGGCTGCCGTCCGGTTTGGCCCGCCATGTGGCCGCCCAGCTGCCACCGGACCTGGCGGCCCCCATGCGCCGGGCGGCCGACGAGGCCGGCGCCGACTCGGGTCACGCGGGTGAGCGTTTCGGTCTCGCGGTGTTCGCGGGCCGGATCGCCGACCGGGCGGGCACGGACGAGGACACGGCCCTCAGGGAGGCCGCGGCCGTTCTGGAGGTGCTCGACGCGGCCCTGGCCCCGGAGCTGACCGAACGGATGGCCGGCGCGCTCCCCGCGGACATCCGGGAGCTGCTCCCGGTGGAGCGCGCCGCGGAAGAGGGCGCGGAGTGAGAGGACGGTGACGGCCGGCCGGGAGCGGCCGGCCGTCACCGATGGTGCGGTACCCGTGTCCAGGGGCGCCGGAAGAACGGCCGCCGCCGGGCGTGCCGCGCTCCGGTCGGCCGGGTGACCCAGCGGTCCTCGACCTGGTCGAGGCCGAAGAGCAGCACGCCGAGCGCGGGAAGCAGCAGGAGTGCGACGAAGATCACTGGAGGGACTCCTCCCTGCGAGTAGGGCAGGCGAGTGCCCGTGCCGCCGCCGTCCCAACGTCCACGGTGTGTGAAGGTCCTGTGACGCCCCGGCGCGCCGGTGGAAACGGACGGCGCCGGGCGGGCACGGGCGCGTTGTGCCGGTACGGCGTCCGCCTGCCCGTAACGTTCTCGCCGGTGACCGATGGTCACACTTCGAGTACGGTGAGCGCACGGGAGGCCGGGTGGGCGGTCCGGGACGGCGGACGGTCCGGGGACGCCGGACGCGTGGGACGGTGCCGGGCAGCCGCCCGGCGCACTCCGTACGGCTGCCGCCGGGTGCCCGCACCGGACCCGACGCCGCGGTGGCGGCGCGGGTGGTTCCGTGGCTGCGGATCACCGCGGCCTACGCCTGGCGGCTCATCCTGGTCGGCGTCGTGGTGTACGGCGTCTTCACCGTGCTCGGCCGTTTCCAGCTCATCGCCGTGGCGCTGTTCCTGGCTCTCATCGTCACCTCGGTCCTGCGCCCGCTCGCCGATCTTCTCGGCCGTGTCCTGCCCCGGCCGCTGAGCGTCGCCGTCGCCCTGGTCGGCAGCCTGTTGCTGCTGCTCTCCCTGCTCGCCCTCGTGGGCAACGCGGTGGCGAGCGAGTCGGCCACGCTGGCGGGTGAGTTCCGCGGCGGGGTGCACCGGATCGAGCTGTGGCTGCAGCGCCCACCACTGCGGCTCAGCCCGGGCCGGCTCTCCGCCCTGGAGAACCAGGTGACGCACTACCTCGACGCCCACCGGTCCAGGCTGCTCAGCAGCGCGCTGACCCAGCTGGGCAAGGTGGTGGAACTGGTCACGGGCGGCGCGCTCGCGCTCTTCGCCTCGGTGTTCTTCATCCACTCCGGTGAGCGCCTGTGGTCCTGGGTGCGCGACCAGTTGCTGCCGAGCGGAGCCCGCGGCGCCTGGGACCGGGCGGGAAGCACGGCCTGGCGGACGTTCGCCGGGTACACCCGGGGGATCATCATCGTCGCGGCCACCAACGCCGTGCTCGTGGGCATCGCCCTGCTCGTGCTGCGGGTACCGCTGGCGCTGCCCCTGACGTTGCTGGAGTTCTTCGCCGCGTTCGTGCCCCTGGTCGGCTCGCCGGTGGCGCTCGGGGTGGCCACCGTGGTGGCCCTTGCCGGGCGCGGGCCGCTGACGGCCCTCGCCGTGCTGGCGCTCATCGTCGTCATCGGCCAGTTCGAGGGGCATGTGCTGCACCCGCTGGTGCTGAGCTGGGCGGTCCGCCTGCATCCGCTCGTCGTCGCCGTCTCCGTCATCGCGGGCAGCATCGTGGGGGGAGTGATCGGGGCGGTCGTGGCCGTCCCGTTCGTCTCGGTGGTCTGGGCAGTGCTGCGCGCGCTGCGGCCGGCTCCGCCCTGAGCGGGGCGGCCCGGGCATGGGCACCCGCTTCGGGTGGCACTCGGTGCGTCGTGCGTGGAATGCGATTGATGTGGCAAGGGGTACGGCGGGATCTGTCGGAGGCGGTGGCGGCCGTGCGCCGGGCCGCCGCGGGGCCCGGCCGGGAGCGGGATCTGGTGGTGCAGGCGCTGAAGGCCGCGCTGGCCGCCTGGGTGGCGTGGGCGGTGGCGGGCTGGTGGCTGAAGGCGCCGGTGGCGTTCGTCGCGCCCTGGGTTGCGGTGGTCCTGGTGGAGTCGACCGTGTACCGGTCCATCGCGCGCGGGCTGCAGCAGCTCGGCGCGATCGCGGCGGGCACGGTCGTCGCCACCGCGGTCGGGCTGCTGCTGAGCGACACGATGACCGCGATGGCGATCGTCCTGCCCGCGGCGATGCTGCTGGGGTACTGGCGGCGCCTGGGCAGTCAGGGGATCTACGCGGCCACCGGTGCCCTGTTCGTCCTGACCGGGGGGTCCGTGTCGGTCGGCACCTCGGCGGCCCGGCTCGGTGAGGCCCTGTTCGGCGCGCTGGTCGGCATCACCGTCAACGCGCTGATCCGGCCGCCGGTGTACCTGCGCGACACCAGTGCGGTGCTGCGGGGCGCCACGGACGAGGCCCACGACATCCTGCGCGACGTGGCCGACGGTCTGGCCGAGGGCCGTTGGGACGCCGAGGAGGCCGGGGCCTGGCACGAGCGCGCCCTGCGTCTGCGCTCCCGGGTGGACCAGGCCCATGCCGCGGTGGACCTCGGCAGGGAGAGCCTGCGGGTCAATCCCCGCCGCCGGAGGGGAGCCGCGGCGCCGCCCGGCAAGGGGTACGACGACGCCGTCCTGGTGCTGGACTACGCGGCCGTGCACACCGCGGGCGTGACCCGTACGGTGCTCGAGGCCGCCGCGCAGGACCGCCCGGCACCGAGGCCGCACCCGGAACTCGCCCGGCGCTACGCGGCGTTCCTGTACCAGACCGCCCACGCCCTGCGGCTCTACAGCCACAGCCGGTTCGGTCAGTCGAGCGAGGACGGGCTCTGCGAGGCCGTGGCGGACCTGCGCGACACGCTGGAGGAACTGCGCCGGGACCTGGTCCGTTCGACGACGGACGACCCCGACGACATCGCCACCTACGGGGCGCTGCTCGCCCAGGCCCACCGGCTGGCCGACCGCCTCGTCGTGCCGTCCTGATGCCGGCAGGGCGGCCGGCGCGGTCCGACGCCCGCCGCCGGCGGCACGTCAGCCCTTGGCGAGCGCGACGACCTTGTCCACCGACCCGTCGAACCTGTCGTGGTCGCCGACGGTCGGACCGGTGGAGGTGTACTGCCACACGGTGTACGCCGACCAGCCCGAGGGCAGTGTCCCCGCCGACGAGGCGTAACGAGCGATCCAGAGCGGGTTGTTCGCGCCGAAGCCGCCGTAGTCGCCGGTGCACTGGGTCCACCAGCTGGTGGCCGTGTAGATGACGGCGTGGCGGCCGGTGCGGGTCTTGTAGCGGTTCAGGAAGTCACGGATCCAGGTGACCATCCCGCTCTTCGACTTCCCGTAGCAGTCGTCGCCGTACGGGTTCCACTCGATGTCGAGCACACCGGGCAGGGTCTTGCCGTCCTTGGACCAGCCGCCGCCGTGGTCGACGAAGTAGTCGGCCTGGGTGGTGCCGTTGGTGGTGTCGGGGGTCGCGAAGTGGTAGGCGCCGCGGATCATGCCGGCGTCATGGGACCCGGTGTACTGCTGCGTGAAGTAGGGGTTGGTGTAGTACGTCCCCTCGGAGGCCTTGGTGTAGGCCCAGCGGACGCCGCTGTTCCACAGCGTCGGCCAGGCGACGTTGCCCTGGTAGCTGGCGACGTCCACGCCTTCGGTCTGGGTGGCCCGGGGGACCGTCGGCGTGGCCTCGTCCGTGGGACCGGTGCCGTCGTGGGTCAGTACTCCGATGCCCATGTAGGCGCTGCCGCGCTCGGGCGTGGACCCGCCGGCCGGGGAGGGCGCGGCCGCGGGTGTCGTCAGGGACAGCAGAAGGCCGGTCAGAGCGCCGGTGACGGACCAGCGTGAGCGGCGGCGATGAAGGGTTATATGGCTTCGCACGGGATCCATCTGACCCGGGGTCGGACCGGGCCGCACTCCGGATACGGCCGTGCGGTGTCACTCCGGCCGGACATTGGGCCATGCGGGTGCGGCGCTCAGCGGGTGCCCAGGGTCATGAGGACGGCGCCGAGGCGGGTGCCGTCCGGTCCCGCCCAGCCGCCGGCGACATGACCGAGCGGGTCACCGCCGGGAAGCGGCGGGTTCCCGGCGACGGGCACGGGGACACGGTGGACATGGAGGGTCGTGCCGTGCGGCGCGGGCAGGTGGGTGCCTCGTTCGTCGTCGGCGGGGTGAGGGGTGAGTTCGGTCCGGGGGAACGGCTCGCCGGTGTAGGCGCGGGTCACCTCCCGGTCGGGTGTGTCGGTGATGCTCTGCGCCATGGCCCCGGCCCGGCCCTCGATCAGCGAGAGCAGCTCGGTGACCAGCACCGGGTCGTGGCAGCCGTCGTAGACCCAGCGCTTGCCCAGCACACCGTGTTCCGAGGTGCCGATCAGCCCGTGCCCGTCGCCGGCCCGCGGGGCGCCGCGGTAGGTGAGCGGGACCAGGTAGGCGACCGGCTCGGGGCCGGAGGTGTCGGTGGTCACCATGAACTCGATCCCGACCTCGCCCGCCGGGTCGTCCAGCCGGAAGCCGCCTGACTTCTCCAGTTCGGGCGCGGCTCCCCCGCGGTACCAGGGGCGGGTGGGCAGCCATTCGGCGAGGAGTTCCAGCTTGGTCGGCGTGAGGGTGGTGCGGTGGATGACGGCCACGCGGCAACTCCTCCTGGGTCGCGGGGACATGGGCACCCCCAGCTTTCCACGTCCCCGCGACGGCGTGATCGGCTTCGCCGGGGGGCCGCCGAGGGCCGCCGGGCGGACCGCTTTCGCGGCGGACCGGTTTCACGGCGGATCGGGGGACATGCCGGACCGGGGCGCGGGTAGTCGGCTCTCGAATTGATCGACCTCGGCTTCGCACCAGGAAGGCGGATCTCATGCTGATGGCACACCCCGCGGTACTGAAGGACCTGATCGCCCAGTACGAGACCCTCACACTGCTCGGAGCCGAGGAGAGTACTCCGCAGGCCCGGCAGCGGCTGGCGGACATCGCCTACTCGCTGTGCGTGGCCACGGGGACGAAGGACGTCGACATGGCGCTGATCGCCGCCCGTCACCGGCTGTCCGGGGCCCGCCCCGAGGACGACTCGCTGGTGGGGCCGACCGCCGTGCTGGACCCGGCTCCCGCGGTGGAGCCGGCCGGCCTGACGGACCCGGCCGCCGTGGCGGAACCGGCGTCCGGGGTCTGACGGTACGGCCGCCGGGGCGGCGCGCGCATTCGTGCCCGCCTCTCCCCCGGCGGCCGCGAATGTTCCTTCCCGCTTATGGCCCGCGCGACCTACCGGGCGGTATACAGGCCCAGTTGAAACGCGGACCGCCGCTCGGGGCGGGGCCGTGTGCCCGCCCTCTGGGGGAGGAACCATGGCGAACGACACGCGCGCGGCCGACGGGGCGAGAGGGCGGCGGCGGACGACCGTACTGGGGACGGCACTCGGGGGCTGCGCCCTCGTCGCCGCCGCCACGGTGCCCGCCGCCGCCCATCCCGCCGGACACGGCCACGAGCTCACCTACGTCTCCCTCGGCGACTCCTACACCTCGGGCCCGCTCATCCCGCGTCAGGTGAACGCCGAATGCGGCCGCTCCGACCAGAACTACCCCTCGCTGCTGGCGTCGTGGCGCGGGGTGAAGTCGTTCAGGGACGTGAGCTGCGCCGGGGCCACGACGAACGAGATGTGGCAGGCGCAGGGCGGCAACGCGGCCCAGCTCGACGCGCTGGACCGGAACACCGGCCTGGTGACGGTCCAGATCGGCGGCAACGACGTCGGGTTCGGCTCGATCATCAGCACCTGCGCCCGTCTCGGCGCCCAGGAGCCGGCCGGCAACCCCTGTGAGCGCTCGTACAAGGCCGGCGGGTACGACCAGCTGGCGCTGAACGTCCTGCGCACCGCGCCGAAGATCGACCAGGTGCTGCGGGCCGTCCACCGGCGCGCACCGCACGCGCGGGTCCTCCTCGTCGGCTACCCGGACCTGCTCCCCGACGACGGCCTGGGCTGCTTCCCGGCGGTGCCGTTCGCGGCCAAGGACTTCCCCTACCTCCGGGACACCGAGAAGCGGCTGAACCTGATGCTGCGCACGGTCGCCGCGTGGAACCGGGTCGAGTACGTCGACACCTACGGACCCACGGTGGCCCACGACATGTGCAAGGCACCCGCCGACCGCTGGATCGAGCCGCTGCGACCGGCCGCGCCCGCGGCCCCCGCGCACCCCAACGCGCGCGGCGAGGACGCCATGGCGCGGGCCGTGCTGGACCGGCTGGGCCACGGGCGCGGGCGCGGCTGAGCACCGCGCGCGGCGCGGCGGCCCCGGCGCGGGCGCGCCGGGGCCGTCGTGCGGTCCGTGGGACTCAGCCGCCGAGCGCGGCCTGGACCACGCCCTTGGCCTCCTCCTGCACCCGGGCGAGGTGGTCGGGGCCGAGGAAGGACTCGGCGTAGACCTTGTAGACGTCCTCGGTGCCCGAAGGGCGGGCGGCGAACCAGGCGTTGGCGGTGGTGACCTTGATCCCGCCGATGGCGGCGCCGTTGCCGGGCGCCTCGGTGAGGATTCCGGTGACCGCCTCGCCGGCCAGGGTGTCGGCGGTGACCTGGGCCGGGGACAGCTTGGCGAGCAGCGCCTTCTGCTCACGGGTCGCCGGGGCGTCGATGCGGGCGTAGGCGGGTTCGCCGAAGCGGGCGGTCAAACCGGCGTAGTGCTCCGACGGGGTCCGGTCGGTGACCGCCGTGATCTCGGAGGCGAGCAGGGCCAGCAGGATGCCGTCCTTGTCGGTGGTCCACACCGAGCCGTCCCGGCGCAGGAAGGACGCCCCGGCCGACTCCTCGCCGCCGAAGCCGAGGGTGCCGCCGGCGAGTCCGTCCACGAACCACTTGAACCCGACCGGCACCTCGACCAGTCGCCGGTCCAGGTCGGCGGCGACCCGGTCGATCATCGTGGAGGAGACCAGGGTCTTGCCGATGCCGGTGCCGGCGGGCCACTGCTCGCGGTGCCGGTAGAGGTAGGAGATGGCGACGGCGAGGTAGTGGTTGGGGTTCATCAGGCCGGCGTCCGGGGTGACGATGCCGTGCCGGTCGGCGTCGGCGTCGTTGCCGGTGGCGATGCGGAACCGGTCGCGCTGCTCGATCAGCGAGGCCATCGCGTACGGCGACGAGCAGTCCATGCGGATCTTGCCGTCCCAGTCCAGCGTCATGAACCGCCAGGTGGGATCGGTGTGCGGATTGACCACGGTCAGGTCGAGGCGGTGCTGCTCCGCGATCCGGCCCCAGTAGGCGACGGACGCCCCGCCGAGCGGGTCGGCGCCGATGCGCACCCCGGCCGCGCGGATCGCGTCGAGGTCCAGGACGGCGGGCAGGTCGCCGACGTAGGCGCCGAGGAAGTCGTAGCGCCCGGTGCCGGCGGCGGCGAGCGCGCGGGCGTACGGCAGCCGCCGTACCTCCTTCAGGCCGCCCGTGATGATCTGGTTGGCGCGGTCCTGGATCCAGGACGTCGCGTCGGAGGCCGCCGGCCCGCCGCTGGGCGGGTTGTACTTGAAGCCGCCGTCGGCGGGCGGGTTGTGCGAGGGGGTGACGACGACGCCGTCGGCGAGACCGGTGTCGCGGCCCCGGTTGTGGGTGAGGATGGCGTGCGAGACGGCCGGGGTCGGGGTGTAGCCGTCCGCGCTGTCGATGAGCACGGTCACGTCGTTGGCCGCGAACACCTCCAGCGCGGTGACCCTGGCGGGCTCCGACAGTGCGTGCGTGTCGGCGCCGAGGAACAGCGGCCCGTCCACGCCCTGTGCCGCGCGGTACTCGCAGATGGCCTGGCTGGTGGCGGCGATGTGGTCCTCGTTGAAGGCGCTCGCCAGGGACGAACCCCGGTGTCCCGACGTGCCGAACGCCACCCGCTGGCCTGGGTCGGCCGGGTCGGGGCGCAGCGCGTAGTACGCCGTGACCAGCCGGGCCACGTCGATGAGGTCCTCAGGACCGGCCGGCCGTCCGGCTCGCTCGTGCGGCATGAGTCCGCTCCTCCGCATCGGTGTGATCGATCGCTCGGGGTTCATCTTTCCCCGTCGGGGCCCCGGCGTGCGAGTGCGCCCGCACGGAGCGGGGCGCACCGGCCCCGGACTGCCCTATGATCCGCTTCTCCGACGATCATCTTCAGCCACGCTCCCGTGTGCCCCCACGACAGGCAGGTACCCGCCCGTGTCCGGACCCACCGTCAAGGCCCCCTGGCCGCTCGCCCGTTTCGCCCAGGCCGCCGTGGCCGCGGCGGCCGTGGCGGAGGTCGCCCGCGCCGTGACCGTGCGCGCGCACGCGCTCCATCCGCTGGACACGTCCGGGAGCACGTCGGGGCGGGTGTCCCAGGTGTACGTGAACCTGATGATCGTCGCGGCGGCGCTGTTCCTGGTCTGGTTCACCCGCTCCCGGCGCATCGCACAGTCGCTGTCCCCGAGCCCCCTCCCGGGCTCGGCCCCGTGGGCCGTGTTCTCCTGGCTGATCCCGGTGATCAACATGTGGGTGCCGCGAGGGCTCGTCCTCGACGTCCTCCGCGCGAGCGGCCCCGGCGCGGCCGGGCGGCGCGACCGAGTGCTGGTGAACGTCTGGTGGGCGACGTGGATCGGGCACGCTCTCGTCGCCGGGGTGAGCGGCGGGCCGGGGCAGGGGGCTTCGCTCGCCCTGCTCCTGGTGGCCGAGGGGCTGGAACTGGCCGCGGGCGCCCTGGCGATCGCCGTGATCCAGCGGGTCACGGCGCGGCAGGCCGCCGCGCTGGGATCGACGTTCCCGGTCCCGGGCGCCGCGAGCCTGCCGCGTCTGTCGTAGCGGATCGGCCGGGGGGCCTCAGCCGATGTGGTAGCTGTCGCCGTACACCTTCCAGTCCAGCGGCGTGTTCAGGTCGAGGTTGCCGTTGCGCAGGAAGACCCGCTGCGCGGTGTCGACCCTGCTCGTGTCGCTGTGCGCCTCCTCCTGCTTCATCGCCCACACCCGCGCGTCGAGGAAGGCGTTCAGGTACGCCGTCTCGCCGCCGCCCTGCGCCGGCGGCCTGGCGCTGCGCAGGGCACGGCGCCGGATGCCGCGGAAGCCGGTGGGATCGTCGCCGTCGCCGTGCATGACGATGGCGTCGTAGTAGGCGAACTGGCCGAGGGCGCGCAGTCCGTCCGCCTTGCCCTGGGCGACGGCGGGGCCGAAGTAGACCCGGTCGCGTTCGTCGTTCTGCGCCTGCTGGAAGGCCGGGTCCTGGGCTGCCCCGCGCCAGTCCCGGGTGTAGTCGGGGTCCAGGCCGTCGTGCGAGTCGGTGCCGTCGACCCGGCGCAGGGCGGGCAGGTACCGGGCCAGGACGTTGCCCGGCCTGCGGTCGGTGTAGAGCTGGACGAGGTCGAGCATGTCGCCGGTACCGGAGCAGAAGCCGATGATGCCGGCGGTGTAGCCGCGTCCGTCGCCGATGTCCTCGATGTACTTGTACTGGGCCTTCCAGTCGAGGGACGAGTTCTCGGCGCTGGAGACGAGCCGCATGGCGATCTCCTTCTTCGCCGGGTCGTCGAGGCCGGGCGCGGCGGCCGAGGCCCGCCCGGCGCCCGGGACGCCGGCGAGCAGGGTGCCGGTGGCGGCGGCGCCCAGCAGGGCGACGGCGGTGCGGCGGGAGAGGCGGGTGTGGGCTGCCGGCTGGCGGTCTGTGTGCGCCACAGGGGCTCCAAGGGGAGGTGGGGGGCTGAGAGTTGGTCCAGTGCCGAACTGATAGGAAAGTTTCCTATCGCGTGTGGCCCGGACCGGTAACCCGTCCCGCGCGAAGTTCGTAGGATCGAACAGTGCGCTCCCCGGGGCCGCCGGGCGGGCTCACCCGTGCGGCGTACCGGCCCGCTCCCGCGCGAAGGCGTACAGCTCCTTGGAGGTGGTGATCAGCTCCCGCCGCTCCTCCTGCGAACCGACCATCGGCTGCGAGCCGTTGAGCGGCACCTGGGCGCTCTCCGGCAGGAACTTCACCGTGAGCAGGCCGATCGCGCCGGCCAGCATCAGGTAGTAGGCCGGCATCAGGTCGTCGCCGGTGGCACCGACCAGCGCGGCGGTGACCAGCGGTGTGGTGCCGCCGAACGCGGCGACGGCGATGTTGAAGCCGATGCCCATGGCCGCGTAGCGGACGGCGGTCGGGAACAGCGCGGGCAGCGTGGCCGCGCTGGGCGCGGCGAAGCAGGCCAGCAGGGTGGAGAGCAGCAGCACGCCGAGGATCGGCGGCCAGGTCCCCTCCGCCTTGATCAGCAGGAACGCGGGAACGGCCAGCACGATCATGGCGGCCGCGGCGAAGCCGTAGAGCGGACGCCGGCCGAAGCGGTCACTGAGCCGGCCGAGGAAGGTGATCAGCAGGACGATCCACACCATGCCGATCAGCACCAGGACGTCGGCGGAGCCGCTGGAGCGGTGCAGCGTCTCGGTCTGGTAGGTCGGCAGATAGCCGGTGACCATGTAGTTGGTGACGTTGTAGAGCAGCACCAGGCCCATGCAGATGAGCAGGGCGGGCCAGTGGTTCTTCACGATGTCCTTGAACTCGCTGCCCGCCGACTCCTGCGCCAAGCTCTTCTCGTGGTCGTCCAGTTGCTGCTGGAAGGCCGGGGACTCCTCGAGCTTGAGCCGCATGTAGAGGCCGATCACGCCGAGCGGCCCGGCGATCAGGAAGGGGACCCGCCAGCCCCAGGAGAGCATCTGGGCGTCGGTCAGCATCAGGTTCAGCGCGGTCACCAGGGCCGATCCGAGGGCGTAGCCGACGAAGGTGCCGAAGTCGAGCCAGCTGGAGAGGAATCCGCGTCGGCGGTCCGGCGAGTACTCGGCGACGAACGTGGTGGCGCCGCCGTACTCGCCGCCGGTGGAGAAGCCCTGCACCATACGGGCGATGAGGAGCAGCACCGGAGCGGCGATGCCGATGGTGGCGTAGCCGGGGATGATTCCGATGGCGAAGGTTCCCACCGCCATCATGATCATGGTGGTGGCGAGTACCTTCTGCCGGCCGATCCGGTCGCCGAGCGGACCGAAGACGAGCCCGCCGAGGGGCCGTACGACGAAGGCGGCGGCGAAGGTCGCGAACGAGGAGATCACCTGGGCCGTCGGGGAGGCACCGGGGAAGAACACCTTGCCGATGGTGGCGGCGAGATAGCTGTAGACGCCGAAGTCGAACCACTCCATGCAGTTGCCGAGCGCGGAGGCGCCGACCGCGCGCCTGAGCAGTGGCGGTTCGACGACCTGGACGTCGTCCCTGCGGAAGGCCCGCCGGTTGCGGCGGAGCCTGCGGGTCAGCTCCTCGCGGACCTGGTGCGGCAGTTCCGCGACGGCCTTCGGAGTCCTCGGCCTCACCCCGGCCCGGCGTTCGCCCTCAGGCGTCACCCCGCTCATGGGCGTCTCCCTTCCCACTGCCCGCCGGCCCGGCCCCCGATCGGCCGGCCCTGCTCACCGCGTGCCCCATCCGTCTGCCCCGCTTCGCATCCGCCACACAGCAAAGTGATCACGGCCCCCACCGGTCACCAGGCGCCGCACCGGGCCCCGATTCAGAAACCGGACCGCTCAATGCCATGACGGGCGGCGGTTGGACTTACGAATCATGGAAGCGCAGGGTGGACGTGCCCCCTCGCACACCAGGGGCACCCCTACGGCACCACCCGGAGACGACCCGATGAACCACGTCGCGGACCCCGCTCGCTACGACGGCACCATGCGCTACCGGCGCACCGGCCGCTCGGGACTGGACCTCCCGCTCCTGTCCCTGGGCTACTGGCACAACTTCGGCGACGACCGGCCCTTCGAGACCCAGCGCGAGATCGCGCTGCGCGCCTTCGACCTCGGGATCACCCACCACGACCTGGCGAACAACTACGGCCCGCCGTACGGCGCCGCCGAGATCAACTTCGGCCGGCTGCTGCGGCGCGACCTCGCGCCGTACCGGGACGAGTTGGTGATCTCCACCAAGGCGGGCTGGGACATGTGGCCCGGCCCCTACGGGCAGGGCGGCGGCTCCCGCAAGTACGTGCTGGCCTCGCTGGACCAGTCGCTCGCGCGCATGGGCGTGGACTACGTGGACATCTTCTACTCCCACCGGCTGGACGCGACCACGCCGCTGGAGGAGACGATGGGCGCGCTGGCCACCGCCGTCCGCCAGGGCAAGGCCCTGTACGTCGGCATCTCCTCCTACGACGCCGAGCGCACCCGGCAGGCCGCCGCGATCCTGCGTGAGCTGGGCACGCCGCTGCTGATCCACCAGCCGTCGTACAGCATGCTCAACCGCTGGATCGAGACCGACGGCCTGCTGGACACGGCCGAGGAGGAGGGCTTCGGCGTCATCGGGTTCACGGCGCTCGCCCAGGGGCTGCTCACCGGCCGCTACCTGGACGGCGTACCCCAGGACTCGCGGGCCGCCGCGGGCAAGTCATTCGACCCGGCCTGGCTGACCGAGGACATGCGCGGCCGGCTGCGCGCCCTGAACGACATCGCCGCCCGCCGCGGGCAGAGCCTCGCGCAGCTCGCGCTGGCGTGGGCGCTGCGCGACGAGCGGGTCACCTCGCTGGTCATCGGCGCCTCGCGCACGGAGCAGCTCGAGCAGAACGTCGCCGCCCTGGAGCACCTCGAGTTCAGCGCCGAGGAGCTGGCCGAGATCGACGAGCTGGCCACCGACGGCGGCGTGGACCTGTGGCGGGAGGCGCGCCAGGGCACCCTCGGCTGATACCTGGCACTGAGTGACACAAGCCGTAGACATAAAGAAAAAGTCGGACATAATGGAAGCCATCCGGACCGCGACCGCGACTCGAGGAGCCGCTCCCCGTATGGCATACGGAGCCCCCCACAGCCCCTTCCCGCCGCCCCACCCCGACCTGGGCCTCGCCCGTCACTGCGAGCACTGCCTCGGCTGGGGAACCGTCGTCACCCGCGACGGTGAGCACGAGTTGTGCCACACCTGCCAGCCCGACGCGTACGACGGCGAAAGCGGCCCCGGCTCCGCCTCCTGACCGCCACCCGCGCCCTGCTCGAACCGGGTCTCCGCGCGGCCGTGCGCCGCGAGAGGGTTAAGATCCCGGTAATGGTTTCCTCAAGAAACCTTCAAATCGAGCAGGGGGGGGTCATGGGCGCAGCGCGCACCAGCAGTACGCCGTTGCCGGGGATCGGTGTGCGGTACGACCTGACGACGCGGGAGCGGCAGCGTCTGTCGGTGGTGGCCCACCGCGACGGCGCGAGAACACTCAGCGCGTACCAGGGCGACGATCCCGACGCCTGCGCCCTGTCCGCGCGGCTCACCGGCGGGGAGGCACAGGCGCTGGCCGAGGCGCTCCAGCCGACGCACCACAGCCCGAACCTGCTCTCCACCACGGAGCTGGGCCTGGTGGCCGAACGGATCGAGCTGTCCGCGGCCTCCCACTGGAACGGCCGGCTGCTCGGCGACACCCGGATGCGCACGGAGACCGGGGTCTCCATCGTGGCCGTGCTGCGGCGCGCCGAGGCGATCCCCTCGCCCGGCCCCGGATACCGGCTGGCCGGCGGGGACACGCTGATCGTGATCGGCACCCGCGAGGGCGTCGACGCGGCCGCCGTCATCCTCGGCCGGGAGTGATGCGGATGCATTCCTCCGCGGTCTTCCTCATCGAGTTCGGCGCGATCATCCTCGGCCTCGGGCTGCTGGGCCGGCTCGCCGCGCGCCTGAGCTTCTCCCCCATCCCCCTGTACCTGCTGGCCGGGCTGGCCTTCGGCGAGGGCGGCCTGCTGCCGCTCGGCGCGAGCGAGGAGTTCGTGGCGATCGGCGCCGAGATCGGCGTGGTCCTGCTGCTGCTCATGCTGGGTCTGGAGTACACCGCCAGCGACCTGGTCTCCAACCTCAGAACCCAGTACCCGGCCGGGATCGTCGACGCCACCCTCAACGCCCTGCCCGGGGCCGTCATGGCGCTGCTGCTCGGCTGGGGCCCGATCGCCGCCGTCGTCCTCGCCGGCATCACCTGGATCTCCTCCTCCGGCGTGATCGCCAAGGTCCTCGGCGACCTCGGCCGGATAGGCAACCGGGAGACCCCGGTGATCCTCAGCATCCTGGTGCTGGAGGACCTGTCGATGGCGGTATATCTGCCGGTCGTGACCGCGCTGCTGGCCGGGACCGGTCTCGCGGCGGGCAGTGTCACCCTCGCCGTGGCCCTCGGTGTCGCCGGGCTGGTGCTGCTGCTTGCGGTGCGGTTCGGGCGGCACATCTCCCGCTTCGTCTCCAGCGACGATCCGGAGAAGCTGCTGCTCGTCGTGCTGGGGCTGACCCTGCTGGTGGCCGGCGTCGCCCAGCAGCTCCAGGTCTCGGCGGCGGTCGGCGCGTTCCTGGTCGGCATCGCGCTGTCCGGCGAGGTCGCCGAGGGCGCGCACAACCTGCTCGCGCCGTTGCGGGACCTCTTCGCGGCGGTGTTCTTCGTCTTCTTCGGCCTGCACACCGACCCGGCCAGCATCCCGCCGGTGCTGCTGCCCGCCCTCGCCCTGGCGGTCGTCACGACGCTCACGAAGATCGCGACGGGCTACTGGGCCGCGCGCCGGGCGGGCATCTCGGCGAAGGGCCGATGGCGGGCCGGCGGCACCCTGGTGGCCCGCGGTGAGTTCTCCATCGTCATCGCCGGTCTCGCGGTGACCGCGGGCATCGACTCCGACCTCGGCCCGCTGGCCACGGCGTACGTCCTCATCCTGGTGGTCCTCGGCCCCCTCACCGCCCGCTACACGGAACCGGTCGCCCGCCGGCTGACCGCCCTGGGCGGCCGCCGTACGGCACCGGCCGCCGCAGGTACCGCCGCGCGCGACACGCCACTCGCCGAGGACGCCGAACCCGCGCTGCGGGACCAGGACACGGTCGGCCGGTCCTGACCCGGGTACCGGGAGACACGGGGGCCGGCACCCCTCGTCCGGCCCGTGAGCCCAGGGACGCCGCGGGCACCTCCTGGGGCGCGGGGCAGGGACTCCGCAGCCCCTCCGGCCCGTGGGCCGGAGGGGCACAAGGGACCACCCCTCAGCCGCTCTGCCGGCCGCCCCGTGCGTGCAGGTACTCCAGGGCGTCCAGCACAACGGTGCGGCAGTACCACGAGCGCCAGGCAGCCAGGTCGGCGGCCAGCTCGTCCAGGGCGGCCTCCTGTCCCCGGTCCAGCCAGGCGCCCGGGTCCGCCCGGTGCACGGAGACCACGCCCTTGCAGTGCCCCTCGGCGGTCGTCATCGGTGTGCTGTGCACGGCGCGGCTGCCCGCGGCGAGCGTGGCCCGGCCGACGGGGTGTCCGGCCAGCTCGGGATCCGCGGCCACGTCGGCCACGGTCACCGGCTTGCCGGCCGCCAGGGCCCGGGAGCACACCGCGGGCGGACCGCAGACCAGGGCGAGGCAGTCGCGGTAGGCGGCGTCCAGCGCGTGGTGGGCCTCCAGGACGAGAGCCTCCTCGCGGGTGTGGTCGGTCAGGTGGATCTCCGCGGCGTCCGCGTCCGTCACGGTCACCGCCGCGTACACGGCCGCCCTGAGAACCTGCCGGCGGTCGCGTACGTCCACCGGGCCGGGCAGCGCGAGGCCGAGGACGGGCGGCGGCAGGTGCCGGCGTCCCGGGAACCACTCCCCCGGCGCGTGCGGCGCCGGCGCGCTCACCGCGGCCGCGGCCAGCACCCGCAGCGGCACGTTGTGGTGCTGGGAGCCCTCCCGGAGCAGGTCGAACGCCTCCTCGGGACCGGGCAGGCCGTAGCGGGCCAGCAGGATGCCCTGGGCGATCCCGATGAGCCCGCTGGTACGCGCCTTCGCCCGCAGCCCGAACACCTCGCTGCGCACGTCTTCCGGCCGCGCCGCCGCTTCGGGCCGCGGCCCATCGGCAGCCTCGCGGCACACGGCGGCCAGGGCCTCCTCCAGCGTGGGACAGAGCCGGACGCCCGGCAGTGCGGCGGCCGTGAGCACGGCGCGCACCTCGGGACAGGCACCGCTGACCAGGACCGGCCCGGCCCCGAGGTGCCGGGTGCGGGCGTCCAGGGCGTCCCGGACCTCGGTGCTCATCCGGCTGACGCCCGAGACGTCCAGGACGAGGCGAAGCCCACGCCGGTCGGCGCGCGCCAGCCGCAGGTCGAGTTCGCGGCCGAGCATGCCGGCGCCGTACCGGTCCAGGGTCCCCGACAGGCGCAGTACCACCGCCCGGTCGGCCACCGGCAGCACAGTCAGCGAGGCGCCCGCCGTCACGGCGCGCCACCCGCGAGATCCACGTGCACGTACATGCCACGACCCGGTCGGTGCGGGCCTTTCGTCCGCTCCCCGCCGGCTCCTTCCCTCACCTTGTTCCCAGCGGTCACGAAAAGGCAAGCCGAGGACGGCGGCCGGGGTGGCGGCACGCGGCGTGACCCGCGGCCGGACGAGCGGCAACCGGTCCGGCGGGAGGACAGCGGGTTTGGACCGGGTCAGAACGGCAAACCGGATGTCGACCGCACACCGGAACGACGTTGGGAAGTGACTACCCCATGGCTGGTGACCAGAAGGCAAAGGCCAAGGCGGAGCAGGCCAAGGGCAAGGCCAAGGAGGCCGTGGGCCGCGCCGTCGGCAACGAGCGCATGGAGGCGGAGGGCCGCATGGAGGGCGCGCGCGGCGACGCCCGGCAGGCCAAGGAGAAGGGCAAGGACGCCTTCAAGCACTGACGAGTTCTGAACCTGAACCGCAACAGCGTGCCGGGGCAGGCCGCGAAGATCGGACAAGCCGATTTCCGCGGCCTGTCCCGGTTCGCGTGTACTTGATCGACCCTCCCATGGGTATCCGCGACAAGGACGGCACGAGCCTCCTCGATCAGGAAGGGACCCCGACCCCGGAGGAAGAGGGCAACGAGGTATGGACATCCACCTGTCGACTCACACGGCCACGCGGGCCCGCCCCGGGCCTCTGCGGCACAGTCGCACCTGGGATTCCGGTGCTCCCTGCATAGCCGAGGCGAGGGACGCGGTCGGCGCCCTCCTGGCACGGGCTCGTCCCGAACCGGGCCGGCGCGCGGTCCAGGATGCCCAGCTGGTCGCCAGCGAGCTCGTCACCAACGCCGTCAAGCACGCTCCCGGCCCGTGCGCGCTCCGGCTGGAGCTGGCGCCCGACGCCGGCGCGCTGAGCATCACCGTCGTCGACACGTCCCCGGACCTGCCCCGGCAGCCCCCGCCCGACCCGGGCCGGGTGGGCGGCCACGGGCTGCTCCTGGTGAACATGCTCAGCGGCGGCCTGGAGGTCACCCCGCTGCCGCGCGGCAAGCGCGTCACCGCCACCGTCGCCCTGCGCGCCGACGTCGGCGGGTGACGCGCGGCACCGGCGCCGCCCGGCTCAGGCCAGCCTGATCCCCACGATGCAGGTGTCGTCGTCGGTGTCCGACCTGCTGTGCGTGAGCAGCCGGTCCAGGTGCTGGTCCAGGCCGCCGGGTGCCGAGCGGGCCATGGACAGCAGGTGCGACAGGGACTCCTGGACGGAGCGGTCCCGTCGCTCGATCAGACCGTCGGTGTACATCAGCAGGGTGTCCCCAGCGGCCAGTTGGACCTCCGTCTCCTCGTACACGGCGTCCGGTACGGCGCCCAGCAGCAGCCCCTTGAGCGTGGGCATGGCGGTGGCCTCCGCGTCCCGGACCAGGACCGGCGGGAGATGGCCCGCCCGGGCCCAGCGCAGGGTGCGCCGCTCGCCGTCGTACAGACCGCACACCGCGGTGGCGGTGACGGCGCCGGTCAGATGGTGGGCGACGATGTTCAGCCAGGACAGCAGCTGCGCCGGCCCGGCACCGGTCACGGCCAGGCCGCGCAGGGCGTTGCGCAGGACGACCATGCTGGTCGCCGCCTCTATGCCGTGCCCGGCGACGTCCCCCACGCACAGCAGCACGAGGCCCGAGGGCAGCACGACCGCGTCGTACCAGTCGCCGCCGACCAGCTGCTCCGTCTCGGCGGGCCGGTACCGTACGGCCACCTGAAGGTCCGGCACCTCCAGGGGAGCCTGGGTCGGCGGCATGATGGCGTGCTGGAGCTGCAGGGCCAGCCGGTTGCGCTCGTCGGCCTGCTGCTCGGTGTGGGCGAGCTGGTCACGGGTGGCGGACAGGGCGACCTCGGTCCAGTGCTGGGCGGAGATGTCCTGGTAGGCGCCGCGGACGACGAGGAGCTGGCCGTCGGTGTCCAGGACGGGTTCGGCCACCACCCGCACGTGCCGGGTCACCCCTTCCGGCCGCTGCAGCCGGAAGGCGACGGAGGCCGGGCGCCGGTGGTGCACCAACGTGCGCAGGAACCGGCCGATGCCGACGGCGTCGTCGGGATGCGCGTGCGCGGCCAGGTCCTCCAGACGGACCGGCGGGCTGGTGGGCGGCCGGCCGTACAGGTCGAAGAGCTGCCCGTTCCAGGTGATCTCGGCGGTCAGCAGGTTCTCCTCGAAGCCGCCGATGCGGCCGAGCCGCTGGGCGTGCTGGAGCAGGCTGGCCAGGCGGGCCGCCTCGTCCTCGATCCGCCAGATCAGCAGCACGCTGGAGCCGTGCCGGCTGATGCTGATGTCCGCGACCGCCGACAGCGGCACCTGGTCGACCAGGGCCGTGAGCCGCATGCGGTGGGCGCGGAACGGCTCGCCGGTGGCGTAGACCCGCTCCACCCGTTGGAACAGCTCGTTGGTGCCGGCGGCCATCGGGTAGGCCTCCAGCAGCAGGGCGCCGCCGACGACGGCCCGCGGCCGGCCCGCCGGGTCGAGGAAGCGGCTGTTGACGTGCTGGATGCGGAAGTCGACGAGCTGTCCGGTGTCGTCGAGGTGCGGCACCAGGACCAGGGCCGGGTCGTGCAGCCCGTCCGCCAGGTCCATCAGTTCAACCACGTCCGGCAGCACCCGGTTCTCCTGGGCCCCGGGCAGCAGCGGGTGGGACTCCAGGGTGTGCGCGCACAGTTCGGCGAGCGCCTCGAGCTGACGCACCACCTGGGGCGGCTTCGGGCTCTCGGGGCCCGGCCAGGCGATCTCCAGGACGCCGTGGATGCGGCCGCCCACGCCGGCCGGCACGGCGGCCCGGGCGCCCTCCACGAAGTCCCGGCGGCCGATGGTGGGCAGCCCGGACTCGGCGAGGGACGTCAGCCACTGGCCGCCCGGCTCGGTCAGTCCGCGCCGGGCCACGGTGGCCACGTCCGGCGGGACGTAGCGCCAGCGGTCCGCCTCGGCCTGCGGGAACCCCGCGCTGCCCGCGAGGGTCAGCGAGCCGTCGGAGCCGGCGGCCCAGACGGCGACGGCCACCGCGCCGAGCGGCCGCAGGGCGTGCTGGAGCAGCGAGTCGGCCACCGCCTGGGTGTCGTGGGCGGCGAGGACGCCGCTCTCGGCGGCGCGCAGCCGCACGGCGGCGGAGTCCTCCAGCTGCCCGGCCGGGTCCGCGGTGGCGGCCAGGAAGGCCTTGGCGACCTCCGATACCCGGTCCCGGGCCGCCTGGTTGATGACCTCGACGGCGAACTCCAGCGGGGTCACCCGGGCCTGCTCGGTCAGCTCGGCGAGCTGGCGGGCGGCCTGGGCCGGGCCGCAGCCGAGGCGCTCGACCAGGATGCCCTTGGCCAGCTCCAGCAGTGCCCGGCCCTCGGCCTCGGCCTGCGCCGCCCGCACCTCCCCGCGCAGCCGCTCGACGGTGGCGGCGAGCCTGCCCACGGGCGAGGTGGCCGGCGCCCCGGACGGACCGTAGGGGCCGCTCTCCTCGGGCGGACCGAAGGGTTCCGCGGCCTCCGCCGGACCCAAAAGGTCCGGGGACCCGGGCAGGCCCGGCCCCCCGGCCCCGGGCGGGCCGGGCGGTTCCAGGGCGCCGGGCGGGCCGGGGACGGCGGGCGGGCCGGCGCCGGGAGAGCCCGGATCCAGGGCGGCCGCCTCGGACAGCGGTTCGTAGTCGTTCACCGGATACCTGCTCCTCGGCCGGCGGTCATGGCGTGCGTCCTCATGCGGGCAGCCAGCGCCGGACGCAGGCGATGAGGTCCTGGGTGTCCACCGGCTTGGTGACGTAGTCGCTGGCGCCGGACGCGAGGCTCTTCTCCCGGTCGCCCTGCATGGCCTTGGCGGTCACGGCGATGACCGGCAGGTCGGCGTACTGGGGCATCTTGCGGATCTCGGCCGTCGCGGTGTAGCCGTCCATCTCGGGCATCATCACGTCCATCAGGACGAGTTCGACGTCCGGGTTGTTCACCAGCGTGTCGATGCCCTTGCGGCCGTTCTCCGCGTGCAGCACGCGGAAACCGTGCAGTTCGAGGATGCCGCTGAGCGCGAACAGGTTCCGGGCGTCGTCGTCGACGACGAGGACCGTACGGCCGCGGGTCCGCTCGTCGACCGGCTGGACCGTCGTGAGCTGCGGCTCCTCACCGCGGACCAGGGTGAGCACCTCGCCGGGCTCCTCGGCCGACAGGTGCAGGGCGATCCGCTCGCGCAGCTCGTCCAGGCTGAACAGGTACTCCAGCGAGCCGCCCGCCGTGTCCTCGGCGAGGTGCTCGGTGCGGTGCGAGCTGTGCACCAGGACCGGGACGCTCGCCAGCGCGGAGTCGCCGCGCAGCGCCCGCAGGAAGCGCGCCGACTCCCCGTCCGGCGCGCCGAGTTCGACGACGACGCAGTGGCAGGGTTCGGCGGCCAGGGCACCGGCCGCCTCGTGCGCGCCGACCGCGGCGATGATGTCGACGGTGGCACCCTCGGCACGGCCGTGCCCGAGGTCCCCGACGACGCTCTCGGCGACGAGCGTGAGCAGGCCGCGCGGCCGCTCCTCCACCACCAGCAGGCGGCGCGGGCGCTCCCGCCTGGCGGACGCCGGGGGCGCTCCCTCCGGGGCGGCGGTTCCGGGCGCCGTGCCGGCCGGCGACAGCTCGGGCGGCTTCGGCGCACTGCGCAGCAGTTCCTCGAAGTCCACCCGGGCGACGGGCAGGAAGAGGGTGAAGGTGCTGCCCTTGCCGGGTGTGCTGGTCACGGTGACGGAGCCGCCGAGGAGATGGGCGATCTCCCGGGTGATGGACAGGCCGAGGCCGGTGCCGCCGTACTTGCGGCTGGTGGTGCCGTCCGCCTGCTGGAAGGCGCCGAAGATGGTCTCCCGCTGCTGTTCGGGGATGCCGATGCCGGTGTCCTTCACCCGGAAGGCCACGATGGTTCCGCCCCGCACCACGCCCTCGGGCACCTCGTCGTCGGGGGCGGGCTCGATGCGCAGCTCGACGCTGCCCTGCTCGGTGAACTTCACCGCGTTGGAGAGCAGGTTGCGCAGGATCTGCCGCAGCCGGGAGTCGTCGGTGAGCAGGTCGGCGGGGGCGCCGGGCGCGGTGGAGACGGTGAAGTCCAGGCTCTTCTGCGAGGTCATCGGGCGGAAGGTGGCCTCGACGTACTCGATGAGCTGCCGCAGCGGGACCCGCTCGGGGCTGACGTCCATCTTTCCGGCCTCGACCTTGGACAGGTCGAGGATGTCGTTGATGAGCTGGAGCAGATCGGAACCCGCGGAGTGGATGATGCCCGCGTACTCGACCTGCTTCGGGGTGAGGTTGCGGGAGGGGTTCTGGGCCAGGAGCTGGGCGAGGATGAGCAGGCTGTTGAGCGGGGTGCGCAGCTCATGGCTCATGTTCGCGAGGAACTCGGACTTGTAGCGGGAGGCGAGCGACAACTGCTGGGCGCGCGCCTCAAGTTCCTGCCGGGCCTGCTCGATCTGCAGGTTCTTCGCCTCGATGTCCCGGTTCTGGTCGGCCAGCAGGGAGGCCTTGTCCTCCAGTTCGGCGTTGGACTGCTGGAGTTCCTCCTGGCGTGCCTGCAACTCGGCGGAACGGGACCGCAGTTCGCTGGTGAGGCGCTGGGACTCCTCCAGCAGTTCGTCGGTGCGGGCGTTGGCGACGATCGTGTTGACGTTGACGCCGATGGTGTCGACCAGTTGCTGCAGGAAGTCCCGCTGGACGGGGGTGAACGCGGTGACCGAGGCGAGCTCGATGACGCCGAGGACCTGCTCCTCGAAGAGGATGGGGAGCAGCAGCAGGGCGGTGGGCTCGATCTCTCCGAGCCCGGAGGAGATGGTGACGTAGCCGGCCGGCAGCTCGTCCACGGCGATCGTGCGGCGGCTGCGCGCGGCCTGGCCGACCAGGGACCGGCCGAACGGGATGCGGGCGGGCCGGTTGTCGTCCTCCGGCCTGCCGTAGGAACCGACGAGCCGCAGTTCGGGTCCGGTCTCGCCGTCCTCGGCGAGGTAGAAGGCGCCGTACTGGGCGGAGACCTGGGGCACCAGCTCGTCCATGATCAGCTCCGCGACGACGGGCAGGTCGCGGTGGCCCTGCATGAGGGCGGAGATACGGGCGAGGTTGGTCTTGAGCCAGTCCTGTTCCTGGTTGGCCAGGGTGGTCTCGCGCAGGGACTCCACCATGGAGTTGATGTTGTCCTTGAGGTCGGCGACCTCACCGGAGGCGTCGACGGTGATCGACCGGGTCAGGTCGCCCTCGGCGACGGCGCTGGCCACGTCGGCGATGGCGCGCACCTGCCGGGTGAGGTTGCCGGCGAGTTCGTTGACGTTCTCCGTCAGGCGCTTCCAGGTGCCGGAGACGCCCTCGACCTCGGCCTGTCCGCCGAGCCGGCCCTCGGTGCCCACCTCGCGGGCCACCCGGGTCACCTCGTCGGCGAAGGCCGAGAGCTGGTCCACCATCGTGTTGATGGTCGTCTTCAGTTCGAGGATCTCGCCGCGCGCGTCGACGTCGATCTTCTTCGACAGGTCGCCCCGGGCCACGGCGGTGGTCACCAGCGCGATGTTGCGCACCTGGCCGGTGAGGTTGTTCGCCATGGAGTTGACGTTGTCGGTGAGGTCCTTCCAGGTGCCGGCCACGTTGGGCACATGGGCCTGTCCGCCGAGCCGGCCCTCGGTGCCGACCTCGCGGGCGACGCGCGTGACCTCGTCCGC
Organism: Streptomyces sp. NPDC047869; assembly: GCF_040704065.1. Taxonomy (NCBI): domain Bacteria; kingdom Bacillati; phylum Actinomycetota; class Actinomycetes; order Kitasatosporales; family Streptomycetaceae; genus Streptomyces; species Streptomyces sp. NPDC047869. The sequence goes on along the minus strand of NZ_JBEYRK010000020.1, from coordinate 60,557 downwards.
GAACGCGGAGAGCGTGTCGACCATGGTGTTGATGACGTCGGCGAGCGCGGCGACCTCGCCCTTGGCCTCGACGGTGATCTTCTGCGACAGGTCGCCCTTGGCGACGGCCGTGGCGACCTGGGCGATGGAACGGACCTGGCCGGTGAGGTTGGACGCCATCACGTTGACGTTGTCGGTGAGGTCCTTCCAGGTGCCCGAGACCCCGCGCACGGTGGCCTGTCCGCCGAGGTTGCCGGCGGTGCCGACCTCGCGCGCCACCCGGGTCACCTCGTCGGCGAAGGCCGAGAGCTGGTCCACCATCGTGTTGATGGTGTTCTTCAGCTCCAGGATCTCGCCGCGCGCGTCCACCGTGATCTTCTGCGACAGGTCGCCCTGCGCCACCGCGGTGGCCACCTGGGCGACGTTGCGCACCTGGGCGGTGAGGTTCCCGCCCATGAAGTTGACGGAGTCCGTGAGGTCCCGCCAGGTGCCCTTGACGCCCTTGACGTCCGCCTGACCGCCCAGCCGGCCCTCGGTGCCCACCTCGCGCGCCACCCGGGTCACCTCGTCGGCGAACGCCGAGAGCTGGTCCACCATCGTGTTGATGGTGCTCTTCAGCTCCAGGATCTCGCCCCGGGCGTCCACCGTGATCTTCTGCGACAGGTCGCCCTGCGCCACCGCCGTCGTCACCTGGGCGACGTTGCGCACCTGAGCGGTGAGATTTCCGGCCATGAAATTGACCGAATCCGTGAGGTCCCGCCAGACACCGGCGACCCCGGGCACCTGCGCCTGCCCCCCGAGGCGCCCCTCGGTGCCCACCTCGCGCGCCACCCGGGTCACCTCGTCGGCGAACGCGGAGAGCTGGTCGACCATCGTGTTGACGGTCTCCTTCAGCTGGAGGATCTCACCGCGCGCGGGCACGTCGATCTTCTGCGACAGGTCGCCCTTGGCGACGGCGGTGGCGACCTGGGCGATGTCACGCACCTGGGTGGTGAGGTTGCCCGCCATCGCGTTGACGGAGTCGGTGAGGTCGGCCCAGGTGCCGGAGACACCCGGCACCTCCGCCTGGCCGCCGAGCGTGCCCTCGGTGCCCACCTCGCGGGCGACCCGGGTCACTTCGGAGGTGAACACGGACAACTGGTCGACCATGCCGTTGAAGACGGTGGCGATGTCGCCCATCAGTCCGCTGGCGTCGTCCGGCAGACGTGTGCCGAAGTCGCCGTCGCGGACCGCCGTCAGCCCCGCGAGAAGCCGTCTCAGTTCCTGTTCACCCGGGACCGCGTCGATCGTCCCGGTCGCCTTGCCGGCCATGTGCACCCTCGTTCCGCTCCCCAGGAGCCCTCGGGCAGAGGGCTCGGAACCACCGCCGGGCACGCGGCCTGACCCGGCCCTTGGTGTGTGCATTTCCGCAGTTCACGGATTTGCCTGATGAGAAAAATACGTCGCAGGCTAACCCACTTTCACGACCCCCGACAAAGCAGGCGCCCGGCCGGCAGAACTTCGCGAGGTGATCCGCCCTCGGGGGTGTACGACTCGTCATGCCGGGTACTCCATTGCGTTCGGCGTCTCCCGGAGCGGCACCTCCGGTGCCGCCCCCGCGCACCGGTACGGCTGCCGCGGGAGCCGTTTCGGGCGCGCGGAGCCAGGGCACCCGTGCCACGCTCGGAACACGGCAACAGAACCCGGACCCCGCACGTTTCCGCACCTGCGCCGTCAGCGGGGGCGAGGGCTGGACGAGGAGGGTGCGGCATGACCCCGGACGACGACGGCTCGGCGGGCGCCGGACCGGCACGCGGGCATCTGCTCTACGGCCCCCAGCCGGACGTGGCGGGTGCCGCCGGCTACCCCGACGCCCCGCCCAGAATGGGCTTCTTCACCGACACCTCCGTGTGCATCGGCTGCAAGGCGTGCGAGGTGGCCTGCAAGGAGTGGAACGCCGTTCCGGAGGACGGGCTCGAGCTGACCGGCATGTCGTACGACAACACGCAGGGTCTCGGCGCCGACACCTGGCGGCACGTGGCCTTCATCGAGCAGCGCAAGCCGTTCGGCGGGCAGGAGCCCGGGGTCGTCCACGAGGACGTCGACGTGTTCGCCGCGGCGGCGGGCCTCGGTACCGACGCGGGCTCGCCGGGACCGGGGGCCACCGCTCCTCCGCCCGGCGCGGCCCCCGCGGGCGCCCCGGCCGGGGAGATCTCCCCGGTGTCGCCCGACGGCCGCACCGAGCTGCGCTGGCTGATGGCCTCCGACGTGTGCAAGCACTGCACCCACGCGGCCTGCCTCGACGTGTGTCCCACGGGTGCGCTGTTCCGCACCGAGTTCGGCACGGTCGTCGTCCAGGAGGACATCTGCAACGGCTGCGGGTACTGCGTGCCCGCCTGCCCGTACGGCGTCATCGACCAGCGCGAGGACGACGGCCGGGTGTGGAAGTGCACCCTGTGCTACGACCGGCTGGGCGTCGGCATGGAACCGGCCTGCGCCAAGGCCTGCCCGACCGACTCGATCCAGTTCGGCCCGCTGGACGAACTGCGCGAGCGGGCCGCGTCCCGGGTGGACCGGCTGCGGGAGGCCGGAGTGACCGACGCCCGGCTGTACGGCGAGAGCCCGGACGACGGGGTCGGCGGGGACGGCGCGTTCTTCCTGCTGCTGGACCAGCCGGAGGTGTACGGCCTGCCCCCGGACCCGGTGGTCACCACCCGGGACCTGCCCGACATGTGGCGGCACGCGGCGCTGGCCGCCGTCTCGCTCGCCGCGCTAGCCGTCACCAGTTTCGTGAGGAGGCCGCGATGAGCGGTTCGGACGTGACCCGGGACGGTGTGACCGGCGGCCGGCCGGGGCGGGAGGCGTCGACGGGCGCGCGGGCCGGGCGCCGACGGCGCCGGCGCGGCCGGGGCGAGCAGCCGATGGTCCCGGAGGCGGAGTTCTCGTCGTACTACGGCAAGCCGGTGCTGAACAAACCGACGTGGAAGGCGCTCGACATCGCGGGCTACCTGTACCTCGGCGGTCTGGCCGGGGCGTCGTCGCTGCTCGCGGCCGGGAGCTCCCTCAGCGGGCGGCCGGCGCTGGCCCGGCCGGCGAAGCTGGGGGCGGCCGGGGCGATCTCCCTGTCGCTGGTGGCGCTCGTCCACGACCTGGGCCGCCCGGCCCGCTTCCTCAACATGCTCAGGGTGTTCAAGCCCACCTCGCCGATGAGCGTGGGTTCGTGGCTGCTGGTGGGGTACGCCCCGCTGACGATGGCCGCGGCGGCCGCCGATGTCGCGGGCCGCTACCGCCTCGCCGGCTCGGCCGCCACGGCGGGCGCCGCCGTCCTCGGCCCGGCGGTGGCGACCTACACCGCGGTGCTGCTCTCGGACACGGCGGTGCCGTCCTGGCATGAGGGCTACCGGCAACTGCCGTACGTCTTCGCGGGATCGGCGGCCACCGCGGCCTCCGGTCTGGCGCTGGCCACCGCCCCTGCGGGCCAGGCGGGGCCGGCCCGCCGGATGGCGGTCCTCGGCGCCGCACTGGAGCTGGGCGCCTTCCGGCTGATGAAGGGGCGTCTGGGACTTGCCGCCGAGCCCTACGAGCAGGGCAGGCCACACCGGTTGCTGCGCGCCGCCGAGGCGCTGACGGCGGGCGGGGCGGCCCTGGCACTGCTGTCCGGGCGCGTGCGCGACCGGCGCCTGGCCCTGGCGGCCGGTGCCGCGCTGCTCTCCGGCTCTGCGGCACTGCGCTTCGGCGTGTTCCAGGCCGGGGTGGACTCCGCCGAGGACCCGAAGTACACGGTCGTGCCGCAGCGCGAGCGGCTGGCGGCGCGCGGCCGGTGAGCCGGTCCCCGGGCGTGTGCGGCCCGGCGGCGACGCCGGTTTGGCCGTTCGGGGCGGGGGTACTCCGCCGCACACCGGGGCCGGGGTGCCGCGGTCGCGCGGTTGCGTGAGAATCGAGGAACGCCGACGGGAGGAGCGAGTCGTGGGCGTACGCACCTGGATCGACTCCTGGCCGGTCTACCGCCAGCTCACGGGCCCGGACCCGCTGGGCCGGGGGGCCGCCGCCAAGAGCGGGCGCAGCGCGCGGCTGGAGCCCCGGGTGGCCTCGGCGGACCGGGTGGTGAAGTCCGTCTGCCCGTACTGCGCGGTGGGCTGCGGGCAGAACGTGTACGTCCAGGACGAGAAGGTCACCCAGATCGAGGGCGACCCGGACTCCCCCATCTCGCGCGGGCGGCTCTGCCCCAAGGGCTCCGCCAGTCTGCAGCTGACCACCGGGAGCGCGCGCGAGCATCACGTGCTGTACCGGCGGCCGCACGGCACCGAGTGGGAGCGGCTGGACCTGGACACGGCGATGGACATGATCGCCGACCGGGTCGTCGAGGCGCGGCGGGCCGGCTGGCAGTGGGAGGCCGACGGGAAGCGCACCCGGCGCACCCTCGGCATCGCGAGCCTCGGCGGAGCGACGCTCGACAACGAAGAGAACTACCTGATCAAGAAGCTGTTCACCGCGCTGGGAGCGATCCAGATCGAGAACCAGGCGCGTGTTTGACACTCCTCCACCGTTCCCAGTCTGGGAACCTCGTTCGGACGCGGCGGCGCGACCACCTTCCAGCAGGACCTGCAGAACTCGGACTGCATCGTCATCCAGGGCTCGAACATGGCCGAGTGCCATCCGGTCGGGTTCCAGTGGGTGATGGAGGCGAAGGCGCGCGGCGCGAAGGTGATCCATGTCGACCCGCGGTTCACCCGGACCAGCGCGCTGGCCGACATGCACGTGCCGCTGCGCGCGGGCTCGGACATCGCGTTCCTCGGCGGGATCATCAACCACGTCCTGCGGGAGGAGAAGTACTTCCGGGACTACGTGCTGGCGTACAGCAACGCCTCGGTGATCCTTCGGGAGGACTTCCGGGACACCGAGGACCTGGACGGCGTCTTCTCGGGCCTGGACACCGACAGCCGCTCCTACGACAACACCAGCTGGCAGTACGAGGGCATCGAGGTGCAGGCGGCCTCGGGCCAGCGCGACCAGGAGTACGACAAGCGCACCGGCGGCAAGGGCTCCGGCCAGAACTCCGTCATCGAGGCGGCGACCGGTGAGGCCCACGGCTCCGGCGGGGCGGTGATCCCCGAGGGCGAGCCCGAGCGGGACGAGACGCTCACCCATCCGCGCTGTGTCCTGCAGGTGCTCAAGCGGCACTACGCCCGCTACACGCCGGAGCTGGTCGAGGAGGTCTGCGGGGTGCCGCGGGACCTGTTCCGGCAGGTGTGCGAGCTGGTCACGGAGAACTCCGGACGGGACCGCACCACGGCGTTCGCCTACGCGGTCGGCTGGACCCAGCACACGGTCGGCGCGCAGTACATCCGGGCGGCCGCCGTGCTGCAGACGCTGCTCGGCAACATCGGCCGCCCGGGCGGCGGCATCCTCGCGCTGCGCGGGCACGCCTCCATCCAGGGCTCCACGGACATCCCGACCCTGTACAACCTGCTGCCCGGCTACATCCCGATGCCGCACGCCCACGAGAACCAGGACCTGGACGCGTTCGCGGAGGCGGAGGCAGCACACAAGGGCTACTGGGCCAACATGCGGTCCTACCTGGTGAGCCTGCTCAAGTCCTACTGGGGCGACGCGGCGACGCAGGAGAACGACTTCTGCTTCGACTACCTGCCGCGGCTGACCGGCGACCACTCCGCCTACGAGACGGCCATGGCGCAGATCGACGGTGTGTGCAAGGGCTACTTCCTGGTCGGGGAGAACCCGGCGGTCGGCAACGCCAACGCCAAGGTGATGCGCATGGGCATGGCCAACCTGGACTGGCTGGTGGTGCGGGACTTCTCCCTCATCGAATCGGCCACCTGGTGGAAGGACGGCCCGGAGATCGAGACCGGGGAACTGCGCACCGAGGACATCGGCACCGAGGTGTTCTTCCTGCCGGCCGCCGCGCACACCGAGAAGGACGGCAGCTTCACCAACACCCAGCGGCTGCTGCAGTGGCACCACCTGGCCGTGGAGCCGCCCGGCGAGGCGCGCAGCGACCTGTGGTTCACGTACCACCTGGGGCGGCTCGTCCGGCAGAAGCTGGCCGGGTCCACCGACGAGATGGACCGGCCCGTGCTCGACCTGGCCTGGGACTACCCGACGAAGGGCCCCATCGCCGAGCCGGACGCGGAGGCCGTGCTGGCCGAGATCAACGGCTTCGACGCCGACGGAGATCCGCTCTCCTCCTACGAGCAACTGAAGGACGACGGATCCACCTCCTGCGGCTGCTGGATCTACTGCGGGGTGTACGCGGACGGCGTCAACCAGGCCGCGCGCCGCAAGCCGGGCCGGGAGCAGGACTGGGTGGCGGCCGAATGGGCGTGGGCCTGGCCGGCCAACCGGCGCATCCTGTACAACCGCGCCTCGGCGGACCCGGAAGGCAGGCCGTGGAGCGAGCGGAAGGCGCTGGTGTGGTGGGACCCGGACAAGGGTGAGCGGGGCGAGTGGTCCGGGCACGACGTGCCCGACTTCAAGAAGGACATGGCGCCCGATCACGAGCCGCCCGAGGGCGCGACCGGACCGGAGGCGCTGTCCGGCCGGGACCCGTTCATCATGCAGGCCGACGGCAAGGCGTGGCTGTACGTGCCGTCGGGGCTCACCGACGGGCCGCTGCCCACGCACTACGAGCCGCAGGACTCCCCGTTCCCGAACCTGCTCTACGGCCAGCAGCGCAATCCGGTGCGGCAGTTGATGCCGACGCTGCCGGACAACCGCTACCAGCCGAGCGGCAACGAGCCGGGCTCGCAGGTGTTCCCCTACGTGGCCACCACCTACCGGCTCACCGAGCACCACACGGCGGGCGGCATGTCCCGCTGGCAGCCGTATCTCGCGGAACTCCAGCCGGAGTTCTTCTGCGAGGTGTCCCCGGAGCTGGCCGCCGAGCGGGGTCTCGGGCACACCGGCTGGGCGACGATCGTCAGCGCGCGCGGGGTGATCGAGGCCCGGGTGCTCGTGACCGACCGGATGGCGCCGCTGCGGGTGCAGGGCCGGACCCTGCACCAGGTGGGCCTGCCCTACCACTGGGGCCCGAACGGCTACAGCACCGGGGACGCGGCCAACGAGCTGCTGCACCTGTCCCTGGACCCGAACACGCACATCCAGGAGGCGAAGGCGTTCGCCGTGGACATTCGTCCGGGGCGCCGTCCGCGGGGTCCGGCGTCGCTGGAGCTGGTGCGGTCCTACCGGGCCCGGGCGGGGGTCGACGAGCACACCGGAACGGAGCCGTAGCGGCGGCTCACCCGGGGCCGCGGAAGGCCGCTCAGCGGAGCACGATCGAGTGGTCCCCGCGGGGCATCAGTTCCCCCACGACCGGGGCTCCGGGCACCTCGCCGGCGACGAGCAGCCCGCCCGAGGTCTGCGCGTCCGCCAGCAGCAGCCGGGTGTCCGCGTCCGTGGCACCGAAGTCGGTGTACGGCGCGACCCACTCCAGGTTGCGCCGGGTGCCGCCGCTGACGTAGCCGTCCCGGACGGCCTCCCGGGCGCCGTCCAGGTACGGCACCGCGGCGGTGTCGAGCACGGCGGTGACGTCCGAGGCCCGGGCCAGCTTGTGCAGATGGCCGAGGAGCCCGAAGCCGGTGACGTCGGTGGCGCAGGTGGCGCCGGCGGCCAGTGCGGCGGCGGAGGCGTCCCGGTTGAGGGCCGTCATCGTGGTGATCGCCTGCTCGAACCGCTCCCCCGTGGCCTTGTGCCGGTTGTTCAGCACGCCGAGGCCGAGCGGCTTGGTGAGCGACAGCGGCAGGCCGGGGCGGCCCGTGTCGTTGCGGAGCAGCCGTGCGGGGTCGGCGAGTCCGGTGACGGCCATGCCGTACTTGGGTTCCGGGTCGTCCACGCTGTGCCCGCCGCCGATGTGGCAGCCCGCCTCGGTGGCGATGTCCAGGCCGCCGCGCAGCACCTCGCGGGCCAGCTCGAAGGGGAGCCGGTCGCGGGGCCAGGCGAGCAGGTTGACGGCGAGGACGGGCCGGCCGCCCATGGCGTAGACGTCGGACAGCGCGTTGGCGGCGGCGATGCGCCCCCAGTCGTAGGGGTCGTCGACGACCGGGGTGAAGAAGTCGGCGGTGCACACCATGGCGGTGTCCTGCCCGGGAAGCGTGACGACGGCCGCGTCGTCCCCGGTGGCGAGGCCGACGAGCAGCGGGCTGTCGCCGCCGGTCAGCGGCGCGCCGAGGCCGCTGACCACCTCCTCCAGCTCACCGGGCGGGATCTTGCAGGCGCAGCCGCCGCCGTGGGCGAACTGCGTGAGGCGTACGGACGCTTGGCGGGTCGGTGTCATGCGTGTCTCCCGGGGCACTAGCCTGGTCGAGCGGTGGAGGCGTGTGGGTGCCTGGTGGCCCTCCCGGTCTTCAAAACCGAGGTGCCCGAGGATCTCGGGCAGGCGGGTTCGATTCCCGTCCGCCTCCGCTCCGCGGCCCGGGCCGGCAGCGCCGTCGCTGGTCGTCGACGCGTTCCGTGTACCCCTGGGCGTCCAGGTACTCCAGCAGCGGCACGGCCACCCGGCGCGTGGTGTCCAGGGCCCGCCGGGCCTCGCTCAGCGTGAACGGCTGCGGCAGCCGGCGCAGTACGGCCGCGGCCTCGGTGTCCGCGCCGGGCAGCAGCACGATGCCGTCGGCGATCCGCAGCAGGGCGCCCGCGGCCACGGCGGCGGCCAACTGCTTTCCGTTCAGGCCGAGTCGGGTCAGCCGGTCGGCCTCGGGCGCGCGGAAGGGCGCCCGGTTCAGATCCCCGCGCACGGCGTCCACGGCCGCCCGTACGGGCGGCGGCAGGGCGGGCCGGGCGGCGTCGGCGTCGTACAACCGGCCCTGCCGGTCCCGGAGCCGGGGTGCGGCCCGGACGAGGGCGTCCACCAGGGCGCGGTCGGGCAGGCCCAGCAGCCGGCGGGCCGCCTCGGCGGGGAGGCCGGGTTCCAGCGGGTGCGCCGCGGCGTACCGGCCGACCTCGGCGGCCAGCCGGTCCCCGAGGTCCGTCCAGTGCGCCTCGTCGGCCAGCCAGTCCCCGGCCACGGGTCCGGCCGGCGGCGGGGCGCCCATGGCGAGCAGGTCGGGGCGCCGGATCAGACCCCGGCGGCGCAGTTCCGCGGCGCCGTCCGGCTGCCCGGTCATCCCGGCGAGTTCGGCGGCGCGGCTACGGCCGGCGCCGCGCCGGGTCAGCCGGGGCGGGCGTACGTCGAGGACGGTGACGCCGCAGGGGGTGCGGCTGCCGCCGGGTTCGCGGAGCACCGCCCGGTCGCCGATCCGCAGGGGCAGTTCACGGTGCAGGGTGAGCCGAGCGGTGTCCTCGCCCAGGGGGCGGACGGTCACCGGGACGGCGGCCGTGCCGATGTGCAGGACGACCGAGCGGGGCAGGTCGCGGACGGTCTCGCCGGTGACCCGGACGTCGGCGGTGCCGGTCGTCAGCCAGCGGTCCGGGGTCAGCAGCGTCTGGCCGCGCCGCAGTGCGCCGGCTGCCGGGCCGTGCACGTTGACGGCGACCCGGGCCACCGCCCCGGCCTCCGTCCGCTCCTCGTGCAGGGTCTGCAGGCCGCGCACCCGCAGAACGTGACCGTCCCCGGTGACGAGCCGGTCGCCGACGCGCAGGGTGCCCGCGCCGAGCGTGCCGGTGACCACGGTGCCGTGGCCACGCACGGTGAACGCCCGGTCCAGCCACAGGCGTACGTCGGCCCCGGTGTCGGGCACGGGCAACGCGGCGGTCAGCCGGGCGAGTTCGGCGCGCAGATCGTCCAGTCCGGCCCCGGTGACCGCGCTGACCGCCACGGACGGCACCTTGCCGAGGGAGGTGGCGGCGAGCCGTTCCACGGCGTCCGCGCGCACCGGTTCGGGGTCGGCGAGGTCGCAGCGGGTCACCGCGAGGACGGCGTGCCGGACGCCGAGCGCGTCGAGGATCGCCAGGTGCTCCTGCGACTGGGGCTGCCAGCCCTGGTCGGCGGCGACGACGAACAGCACGGCGGGCACCGGGCCGGCACCGGCGAGCATGGTCGCGACGAAGCGCTCGTGCCCGGGTACGTCGACGAAGGCGAGGTGCTCCCCGTCCGGTTCGAGCCGCGTCCACACGAAGCCGAGGTCGAGGGTCAGGCCCCGGCGGCGCTCCTCCTCGTAGCGGTCCGGTTCCATGCCGGTGAGCGCCCGCAGCAGGGTGGACTTGCCGTGGTCGACGTGGCCGGCGGTGGCGAGGACGTGCATGCCGCCTACCCCTCCGCGGCCGGGCGGGCCGCCCGTACGGCCCCGGCCAGCCGGTCGTCGTCCTCCGGCGGCACGGCCCGCAGGTCGAGCAGGCAGCGCCCGGCCTCCAGCCGGCCGACCACCGGGACGCGGCCGGTGCGCAGTGCCACGGCGTACGGCTCGGGCAGCGAAAGCGCGGCGCTGGGCAGGGTGACGCCGGGCGCTCCTCCCCCGCCGACGGTGGCGGCGCCGGCGACGGCCCGGGCGTCGATCCCGTCGGCGCCGAGAGTCGCGGCGAGCCGGTCGGCGCGGTCCCGCAGGCCGGCCGGGTCGGCGGTGAGGGCGGTGGCGGTCGGGGTGGGCGGTCCGGTGAGCGTGGCCTCCAGGGCGGCCAGCGTGAGCTTGTCGACCCGCAGGGCACGGGCCAGCGGGTGCCTGGCCAGGGTGCGCACGAGGTCGGCCCGGCCCAGCAGCAGCCCGCACTGGGGGCCGCCGAGCAGCTTGTCGCCGCTGGCGGTGACGAGGGCGGCTCCGGCGCGCAGGGCCGTGGCGGCGTCCGGTTCCTCGGGCAGGTCCGGGTGCGGGGCGAGCAGTCCGGAGCCGATGTCGACGACGACGGGCGCCGCGAGCGCGGCCAGTTCACCGATCTCCGCGCCGCGGGTGAACCCGGTGATGCGGAAGTTGGAGGGGTGCACCTTGAGGATGAAGCCGGTCCCGGGTCCGACGGCGGCGGCATAGTCGGCGGCGGTGGTGCGGTTGGTGGTGCCGACCTCGCGGAGCCGGGCACCGGTCGAGACGAGCAGGTCGGGAAGGCGGAAGCCGTCGCCGATCTCCACCATCTCGCCCCGGCTGATGACGATCTCCCGGCCGGCCGCGAGGGCGGTGGCGGCCAGCACGAGCGCGGCGGCCCCGTTGTTGACGACGTGCACGCCGCCGGCGGCGGGGACGCGGTCGGCGAGCGCGGCCAGGGCGGAGCGGCCGCGCCGGGCCCGTACCCCCGTCGCCAGGTCGAGTTCGACGTCCGTGGGCCCGGCGGCCGCCGCCACCGCCTGCCGGGCCGCCGCCGACAGCGGCGCCCGGCCGAGGTTGGTGTGCAGCAGGACTCCGGTCGCGTTGATCACCGGCCGGAGCCCGCCGGCCGTGCCGGGGAGCAGGGCGACGGCGGTGTCACGGACCTGTTCCGGGGTGATGCCGCCCGCACGCGCCCGGTCCTGCGCTCCCCGTACCGCCCTCTTGACCACGTCCTCCCCGAGCCGCCGCGCGGCCCCGGCCAGCCAGGGGTCGCGCAGCAGCGCGTCGGTCCGCGGAATCCGGCGCCGCGCGTCGCCGCCGTCGCCGGGACGCGTGGCCGCCGGCTCCGACGGCCCGGGGGCGCCTGCCGTGTCCGGAGGGCTGCCCGGAGTACCGGAGCCTGATCCGGGCCCCGCCGTGCCGCCGGGGCCGCCTCCGGTGGTTCCCGGGTTCCGGTCGTCCCTGCCGGGTGCCACCCGCTGTTCCATGCCGCCCCTGTTCCTCCGGCCCTGCCGTGCCCGCGCGGGCATCGCTCATCGTCTCCCAGTGCCCTGGCCCGGCCGTTCGACACGCCGGGTGCGACCGGCCGTGTCACGGGCCGCCGCCGGGTTCCCGCGGCCGGTCGCGGGATCGCGGGGGCGGCCGGGGCGGGGGTGCCTCGCCCGCGGTGAGGTGCGCCAGCACCTCCACCAGTTCCTTGCAGGCCTGTTCCACGGAGCGCCGGGTGTTGCGCTGCTCGGTGATCACGGCGGACAGCAGCAGCGCGGTGAGCGCCATCGCCCCGTTGAAGGCCTGGAGTTTCGCCATGACCTCGATCCGGTTCAGCCCGGCGAAGGCGCCGACGGCGTCCGTCGCCGCGATGGTGGCCAGCACGGACGTCAGCAGGGCGCAGAGCATGCTGCCCGCGAGCTGGAAGCGCAGCGCGGCCCAGATGATCAGCGGATAGACGAGGAAGAGCAGGCTGATCGAGCTGTAGGCGGCCAGCGGCACGATGGCGCAGGCGACGACGGCCAGCGCGGCGGCCTCCTTCCAGCGCCTCAGCGGCGGGGGCCAGCGAGTGCGTCGCAGCAGCAGGAGGACCGGGGTGACGAGCAGGACGCCCATGGCGTCGCCCACCCACCAGGCCAGCCAGACGGTCCAGAAGGCGTGCGGCGCCAGTTTGTCGGTGAGGACGAGGACGCCGACGCCGAAGGTCGCGCTGATCGTCGTGGCCGCCAGCGCGCCGAGGAACACCAGGGCGAGCCCGTCGCGCAGCCGGCTGATCTCGGGGCGGAAGCCGGACCGGCGCAGCAGCAGTACCGCGACCACCGGTGCCACCGTCTGGCCGAAGAGGATGCCGACCACGTCCGGGCCGGGGGTGCCGAGGGACCAGGTGGCGAGGAGCGCGCCGACCGTGATGGCGGGCCAGCAGCCGAGACCGAAGAACAGCAGGGCGGCCACGGCCACTCCGGTGGGCGGCCAGATCGGGGTGACGACAGCGCCCTCGACGGCCAGTTCGCGCATGAGTCCGAGGCGCGCCGACCCGTAGTAGCAGGCGGCGACGGCCAGAAGCTGGACGGCGTAGCCGCCCGGCCGGCGCAGATCCTGGTAAGGCACCACAGCAGCCATCTCACACCGGCGGCCCTCCGTGTGCGAGGCGAAAGGCGTCCGGTCCCGCTCTATGGCTGAACGCCGGGCCGCCGCCGGGACCCCCCGCCCACCGCGTCCCGCCAGTGCGGTCCGGGCCCGTCGAGGCCCACCACCAGGACGGCGGCGTCGTCCTCGTGCCCCACGCTCTCGGCGCCCTTGATCACCGCGGCGGCCAGCGCGTACGCCTCCAGCCCGGCGACGGCGGCGATGCCGGCGAGCCGGACCACCTGGTCGAGGCCGTCCTCGATGTTCAGCGAGGGTCCCTCCACCACGCCGTCGGTGAGCAGTACGAACACGCCGCCGGTGGTGAGCCGGTGCGTGGTCACGGGGTACGTCGCACCCTGCTGGATGCCGAGCGGCGGGCCTCCCTCGTCGTCCGCGACGCCGGATTTGCCGTCCGCGGTGGCCCAGACGAAGGGTATGTGCCCGGCCCGTGCGCTCTCCATGACGCCCGTGGCGGGGTCGAGCCGCATGAAGGTGCAGGTGGCGAACAGTTCGATGCCCAGCGAGAGCAGCAGCTCGTTGGTCCGGGCGAGGACCTCGCCCGGCTCGGTGCTGACGGAGGCGAGCGCCCGCAGCGCGGTCCGCACCTGGCCCATGAAGGCGGCGGCCTCGATGTTGTGGCCCTGCACGTCCCCGATGGACATCCCGATGCGGCCGTCGGGCAGGGTGAAGGCGTCGTACCAGTCGCCGCCCACGTTGAGGCCGTGGCAGGCGGGTGTGTAGCGCACCGCCAGGTGCAGGCCGGGCGCGGTGGGGAGGTCCGGCGGGAGCATGCCGCGCTGCAGGGCGATGGCCAGTTCGACCTGGGTGCGCTGCAGCTCGGCGCGCTCGCGTGCCTGGGCGGTGAGCATCCCGAGCCGGATCAGCAGCTCGTCGCCATCGTCCGTGGTGCGCTTGCGGGGCATCGATCACATCCGGCTGGGCGGCAGCCTTTCAGGCTAAACGCCTAGATTTTACCCATTCGCGGCGATTCTCCCCAGAGCAAGGGCCACACGATCCGTGCGTCCCCCGCGATCCGCGCGATCAGCGGACCTCCGAGTCGATACCCGTCACGAACGCGGGGCCCAGCGGCGCCGTCCGCTCGTCCAGCCCGGCGCCGCGCAGCGCGGAGTCCGCGAGCCGGCGGGCCTCCTCCTCGGCGTGCGGGCCGGTGTCCGCCTCGACGGTCAGGCGGAGGGTGAAGGTGTTGTCCTCGTTGACGTTGAGTACGTCCAGGTCCTCGGTGCTGCCCATCCGCGTGGTGTGCGGATCGGCGGGCCGCAGCGCCCGGCTCAGCCGAGCACGGGCCTCGTCCCCGACTCCCGTCGTGAAGGTACCGGGCACGGTGATGACGTAGGTCGTCATGACGATCCTTTCCTCGGACTTTCCCCGCCTACCCCGTTTCCCGGCCTTCGCACGGGCGCGCCACGGCGCCCCCGCCCTGCCGGTTCAGACCCATCCGTCCAGCGCGGTCATGAACCCCTCGAAGTCGTCCCGGTAGAGAGTGTGACCGGCGTCCGGCACCCTGCGCACCTCGAAGCCCCGCCGCGCCAGCTCGTCGGCCATGGCGGGTGGTACGAGACTGTTCGCGCCGGGCAGCACCACCAGTGACGGCACCACCGGGCGCGCCGGGGTCCGGCTGACCGCGTAGGTGTCGGCGAGGGCCAGGGCGGTCGCCGCGTCCCAGTCGGCGATGGTCGCCAGCTCCACGTCCACGTCGGCCTCCTCCCAGCGCGGGTTGAAGCCCCGGATCACCGTGCGGGTGACGTGCTTGAAGTCGGCGAAGCCGGCGGCGGCCGACACCGCGTGCCCGGGCAGTTCCCACGCCGGGTCGCAGTAGACGGCCCGCTTCGGTGCCAGCCGCTCCACCGCGAGGGCGAGGGCCATGCCGCCGAGCGAGTGACCGATCGCCAGCTCGGGGCCGTCCGGCACGGTCTCCACGAGATCGTCCGCCCAGCTGTCGGCACCGTACTCGCCCCGGCCGCTCGCGCCGTGGCCGCGCAGGTCGACGCCGATGACCCGGTAGCCCCGGTCGGCGAGCACCGGCGCGACCCGGCGCCAGGTCCGGTGGTCGGACATGATCCCGTGGATCAGCACCGCGACCCGCTCTCCGGTCCCCCACTCTCGGGTGTGCAGCTTCATCGGCTCGCCTTTCTCGTCCGGGCGCCGCAGGATCCTGCCACCGAAGCGGCGGCCGATCCACCGGGGGCCACCGGGGGCCACCGGGAATCCACCGGTCCACGGGGCACCGGGGCGTCCATCGGGTGCGGCCGGTACTGCCGGTACTGCCGGTACGGCTCACAGCGGGGAGTGGGCCACCACGGTCACGTAGGCGCCGTAGAGCAGGGACACGACGGCCAGGGCACCGCCGACGAGCAGGGCCTGGGCCGGCCGCACCCGCCAGGTGCGGGCGAGTGCGCGGGCCGGCGGGATCAGCAGCGGGAAGACCGGCAGCAGGAAGCGGGGCTTGGACGAGAAGGAACCCGAGCCGCCCAGCACCAGCAGCACCAGCACCCCCGCGAACACCACCAGGGCCAGCGGGGCGCGGTCCAGGCAGAGCAGCCCGAACAGGACCACGCCGACCAGGACGAGCAGCAGCGCGGTGGGGTAGACGACACCACCGCCGTACAGGAACAGCAGCCGGAGGAAGCGCACGGCGCCGGCGCCGAAGTCGAAGCGCGACTCCCAGGCGCTCTGGACCGTGAAGTAGCCCCGGAACAGGTCACCGGTCCGGGCGCCCACCCACAGCACATAGCCGAGCCAGCCCAATGGGGCGAGGAGGACACCGGCCCACAGGGCGGCGGGCGCCCGGCCGCGCCGGCGCAGCAGTTCTTGCGCGGCGGCCACCCCGAGGGCCGCGGCGACGGCGAACCCGGTCGGCCGGGACAGTCCGGCCAGCGCGGCGAGCGAACCGGCCCACAGCCAGCGGCCCTTGAGCAGGCAGTACAGGGACCAGACCGCGAGCGCGGCGAACAGGGACTCGGTGTAGGCGATGGTCAGCTCGACGGAGTGCGGCAGGACGGCCCACAGGGCGACCAGGGCGGTGGCGGCGGCCCGGCCGTACAGGTGGTGGCCGATGAGGTAGAGGCCGTACGCGGCCACGCCCGCGGCGGCCCAGGCGACCAGCAGCCCGGCCTGTCCGGGAGTGCACGGGAGCACCGTCAGCACGACCCGGACGAGCCCGGGATACAGGGGGAAGAAGGCCCAGTCGGTCTGCACCGCGCCGGACGGGGTGATCCAGATGAGGTGCCCGTAGCCGTGGGTGGCGATGTGCAGGTACCAGCGGGAGTCCCAGGAGTGGGCGAGGCTCCTGGTCAGGGCGTGCCCGGCGAGGTGATCGGCGGCGACCGCGACGAGGATCCCGGCGAGCCGGACCGCCGCGAACAGCGCGAGGGCCGCCAGGGCGCCCTCGGGCATCCGGTGCCGGGCCACCCGGGGCGGTCCCGGACGGCGCAGGGGACCGGACGGGGCGGCCGGATCGGGCCGGGGTACGGAAGACGTGCTCACGCCGTCGACCTTGGCCAGAGCGGTGCGGGCGTGCAATGCGCGACCCGCGTGTCCCGGTCTCTTCCACCCTGATTCAGGAACGGAGGGGGTCCCCTGTCGAAGGACCCCCGGAAAGATCGAAGTAGGGTGTGGTTACCATATGAGCGCTGCCTAGCTCGAAAGATAGATCTGTGACTGTCAACGACGACTCGTTCACCAACTGGATGCACCGCGAGGAAACAGCGGAGTCCATGATCCCGATCATCGGAAAGCTGCACCGCGAGCGGGACGTGACCGTCCTGCTGCACAGCCGCTCCCTGGTGAACAAGTCGGTGGTCAGCATCCTGAAGACGCACCGCTTCGCCCGGCAGATCGCCGGTGAGGAGCTGTCGGTCACCGAGACCATGCCGTTCCTCCAGGCCCTGACCACCCTCGACCTCGGGCCCTCCCAGATCGACCTCGGCATGCTGGCCGCCACCTACAAGGCCGACGACCGCGGTCTGAGCGTGGCGGAGTTCACCGCGGAGGCCGTCGCCGGCGCCACCGGTGCCAACAAGATCGAGCGCCGCGAGCCGCGCGACGTCGTCCTGTACGGCTTCGGCCGCATCGGCCGCCTCGTCGCCCGGCTGCTGATCGAGAAGGCCGGCTCGGGCAACGGCCTGCGGCTGCGCGCCGTCGTCGTCCGCGGCGGCGGGGGCCGTGCCGCCGAGGATCTCGTCAAGCGCGCCTCGCTGCTGCGCCGCGACTCCATCCACGGCCAGTTCCAGGGCACCATCACGGTGGACGAGGACAGCAGCACGATCGTGGCCAACGGCAACGCGATCAAGGTCATCTACGCCGACGACCCGTCGCAGATCGACTACACCGAGTACGGCATCCGGGACGCCATCCTCATCGACAACACCGGCAAGTGGCGCGACCGCGAGGGCCTGTCCGAGCACCTGCGCCCCGGCATCGACAAGGTCGTGCTGACCGCGCCCGGCAAGGGCGACGTCCCGAACATCGTGCACGGCGTCAACCACGACACGATCAAGCCCGACGAGCGGATCCTGTCCTGCGCGTCCTGCACCACCAACGCGATCGTCCCGCCGCTGAAGGCCATGGACGACGAGTACGGCGTGCTGCGCGGCCACGTGGAGACCGTCCACTCGTTCACCAACGACCAGAACCTGCTGGACAATTACCACAAGGCCGAGCGCCGCGGCCGCTCCGCGCCGCTCAACATGGTGATCACCGAGACCGGTGCCGCCTCGGCCGTGGCGAAGGCGCTGCCCGACCTCAAGGCGCCGATCACCGGCAGCTCGATCCGCGTTCCGGTGCCGGACGTCTCGATCGCGATCCTCAACCTCCAGCTGGCCCGCGAGACCACCCGCGAGGACGTCCACGACTACCTGCGGAACGTGTCGCTGACCTCGCCGCTCAAGCGCCAGATCGACTTCACCACGGCGCCCGACGCGGTCTCCAGCGACTTCATCGGCTCGCGCCACGCCTCGATCGTGGACGCCGGCGCCCTCAAGGTGGAGGGGGACAACGCGATCCTCTACCTCTGGTACGACAACGAGTTCGGCTACTCCTGCCAGGTCGTCCGGGTCGTGCAGCACGTCTCGGGCGTGGAGTACCCGACGTACCCGGCGACGGCGGTCTGACGCCGGCACGCCTTGCGCATGACGGCCGCCGACCGGGTTCCCGGCCGGCGGCCTTCGTGCTCGAAGCTCCCGGTCAGGCCTTCGGCGGCCGGGCGCAGGCGCCCACGGCGCACGCGGTGAGCCACTGGTCGAAGTCGGCGTCGTAGCGGGTGCCGATGCCGTCGTGGTACACGCCGTATCCGCCGGCGTAGTCACCGGCGCGGAAGCGGGCGAGCACGCGCTGGACGTCGTCCGGGTGCCGCTCGGCCATGTAGCGCACGGCGAGGTAGCCCCAGGGGTAGGTGCGGGTCACGTCGCTGTTGCCGTAGGTGCTCTCGAAGAGGGTGCTCAGGCGGTACGTGTGCTTCGCCGCCTCCTGGACCGCCTGGCCGTAGTCCAGTCCCCGGTAGCCGTAGGAGACGTACTCGGCGAGGCCCTCGATCCACCACACGTCCGGCACCGAGGTCTGCTCGCCGAAGTCGCCCGGCATGTCGTCGCGGGCGTCGAGGAAGTGCGTGTACTCGTGGTTGAGGTTCCAGACGCGGGCGGCGAAGCCGTCGTCCACGTCCTTCTGGTACATGATCGAGGTCGGCCGGTTGGCCGGGTCGGACGGGTCTCCGCCGAGGGTGATGCCGCCGTTGTCGGTGCTGACGCCGTAGATCGCGCCCGCGTACGTCCGGTAGTCGGCGCGGCTCGCGAAGACGACGAGCTGGATGGTCGATGCGTACTGGCCGGGTATCGGGCCGTCGGCCCTGACGATGCCGCGGAAGTAGGCGCCCTGGTTCAGCACGCTCGCACACACGGCGTCCAGCTCTTCCGCGGTGAGGGCCTGGGCGCGGACGGTATGGGCCGCGTCGCAGCTGTGGGTGACCGGCAGGGCGGCCTCGGACAGCCTGCCGGGCAGGTCGCAGACGTCGTAGTAGGAGCAGCCCGTGCCGTCGTAGGAGCCGGCCTGTGTGGCGACGGCCACCCAGAGTCCGGCCGTCGGACCGGTGATCCGCGACCGGTCCAGCAGGTCCCTGGTCAACGGCCGCACGATGGCCCGCAGTTCCGGGTGCTCGACGTAACGGGCCAGGTTCATCCCGGCGTTGGTGTCCAGGAAGGCCAGATCGGTGCCGAGCAGGTCCATGTGGCCCAGCGCGAAGTCGTGCAGGGCACCGGTGACGCGCGGGTCGGCGGCGACCGCAGTCACGTACCGGGGGTTCCAGTTGCCGCGCCACAGCGGTGTGTGGACGTCGTTGACGGCCCTGACCATGCTGTCGACCGCGTCGTACGAGCCGTCGTAGGCCTCCAGCAGCCGCCGGTACACGTACAGATAGCGGTCCTGCTGATCGGCGCTGTCGGTGAGGATCACGCTCTCGCCGAGGAGGTCGCCGTTGACCGCCGTGACGTCCCGCGAGTGGCGGCGCGCGAAGAAGGCGTCCAGGCCCGCGGTGGTGGCGGCGGTGAGGCGGGAGGTGTACGGGCCCACGTCGCCGGGGTGGTTGAACTGCACGTAGTAGCCGGCGCGCAGGAAGAGGACGAGCTGCAGCAGGCCCGCCGAGTTGTCGCCCTGGTACCGCCCCGCCGCGCGCGTGAAGGCCCGGGCGACGCTCAGCATCTGCGGCTGACGGAAGACGTCGCGGGCGTCGGTGCCGGTGACGGAGAACAGCGTGTTGACGCAGTCCGCGGAGGAGGCCGTCACGAACGCGACGAGTGCCGCGCCGGTGCGGCCGCCGAAGTCGCCGGGCGCGCAGGAGGCGGCCTTCGCACCTGTGTGCGGGAGGGGTTCGGCTTCGCGGGTGAAGGGCGTTGCCTGCGGCGGCAGTTGGGCCGGGCTGAGCGGCCGCGCCCGGCCGGGAGCGGGACGTTCGGTGGCGCCGGGGGCCGGTCCGGTGGGCGGCGGTGCGGCGATGTGTCCGGCGGGGGCGGCCGGGGGTCCGGGTAAGGCCTGGGCCGGGGCCGACAGCAGGCCGGCCACGGTGGCGCAGACGGCGGCGGCACAGGCCAGCCGCCCGGGCAGCGCGAAGCGATGGCGCATCGGGATTCCTCCACGAAGGGGTGCGCCTCTGTGGGGTGTCGAGGCGTGGGAGGAATGTCTCAGCGCACCACCCCGGTAACAATGGCGTGTGACATAGCACATGGCACCGTGTGCCCATAACATCCCGATGCCTCACGGGGACAGCGGCCCGCTACGTCCCGGCGATGCTCCAGGTCCGGGCGGCCCACGCCCTCAAGTGCGGCGCCCCGGCGACCAGTTCGCGGTAGGCGCCGGTGGCCGACTGCATCAGCGCCTCCACGAGGTCGTCGCCGACCGCGTCGGGCCGCCAGGCCAGTACATAGCGGCACCACAGCGGTGATCCGGCCAGGGGCTTCACCGCGACGTGCGGGATCGGGCGCAGGGTGGGCTGGACCAGGGACACCCCGAGCCCGTCGGCGATCATGCTCTGGAGCTGCGCCTGGTCGCCGAGGAACTCGTGCACGGTGACGGGGGTGAACCCGGCGGCGGCACAGGCGTCGTAGAACACCCCGGGCCAGCCGGCCCCGTCGTCCGGTGTGACGAACCACGGGTCCCCGGCCAGGTCGGCGAGCTGCACCTGGGCGCTCTGCCGCAGGCGGTGACGGGCGGGCAGGGCGACGAACGTCGGCTCGGTGACGATGCCGCGGTGGCGCACGGCGGGCGAGTGCGCCAGTTCCCGGCCCGGGTAGTCGGCGGCTATGGCCGCGTCCACCGCCCCCTCCTCCAGCAGTTCCACGATCCTTGAGGAGGCGTAGACGCTGGTCACGCCGACGGACAGGTCCGGCAGCCGGGTACGGACACGGGACACGGCGCCCGAGAGCATCGGTGAGTTGGTCGCGGCCACGCGCAGGGTGCGGGCCGGGCGGGCGGCGGGCGGCCGGTGGCCGATGGCGTCTGCGCGGGCCAGCACGTCCCGGGCCTGGGCGACGACCTCGGCGCCGTACGGAGTGGTCCGCACCCCGCTCGCACCGCGCTCGAAGAGCGGCTCGCCCAGGTGCCGCTCGATGCGCCGGAGCTGGGTGCTGACGGCGGGCTGCGAGTAGCCGAGCTGCGCGGCGGCGCGGCCCACGCTTCCCGCGTCCGCGATCGCGCACAGCACCCGCAGGTGCCGAAGCTCCAGCTCCATCGATCCGCTCCCCGTCCCGGCCGTCCCCGTCCACAGTCGGCGCCGGTCCACGGCCGGCCCCGGTCGATTGTCCACCCCTCGGGACACGGGCGCCCACCACCTCCCCCGACGCCTGTACGGGAGACGTCGCCTCGGCTACAGCACTTTCCTGTTTGCCTATAGTAATTAGGCAAGCGCATAATGACTTCAGCCCAAGAGGAGGAAGCTGATGGTGCGCGCAGGTCTGACCACGGAACGTCTGGTCCGGGCGGGGGCGGAGCTGGCCGACGAGGCCGGCTTCGAGCAGGTGACGGTGTCGGCGCTGGCCCGGCGCTTCGACGTCAAGGTGGCCAGCCTGTACTCGCACCTGAAGAGTTCCCAGGACCTGAAGACCCGGATCGCCCTGCTCGCGCTGGAGGAGCTCGCCGACCGCGCCGCCGAGGCGCTGGCCGGGCGGGCCGGCAAGGACGCCCTTCGCGCCTTCGCCGACGCCTACCGCGACTACGCCCGGGAGCACCCCGGCCGTTACCAGGCGGCGCGGTTCCGGCTCGACCCGGAGACGGCCGCCGCGAGCGCGGGCGGCCGGCACGCGCAGATGACCCGGGCGATCCTGCGCGGCTACGACCTGGCCGAGCCCGACCAGACCCACGCCGTCCGGCTGCTCGGCAGCGTGTTCCACGGCTACGTCGATCTGGAGGCGGCCGGCGGCTTCAGCCACAGCGCCCCCGACTCCCAGGAGTCGTGGACCCGGATCCTGGACGCCCTCGACGCGCTGCTGCACGAGTGGCCGGCCCCCTGAACCCCGAACTCCCCGGCAAGACAGGCGCATACGATGACTTCCACCCCGTCCGACTGGATCACCACCCCGCTGACCGCCGGCCTCGTGCGCGGCGCCCTCGACCTGGAGCGCACCGAGCACGGACTGCTGCCGCACCGGCTGCCCGCCCGGGCCCGGGCCCAGTGCGCCGATCCGCAGCTGCGGATGGCGGAGTCGCAGCCCTCCGGCGTACGGCTGGCGCTGCGCACCCGCGCCACCGCCGTCGAGCTCGACACCCTGCCCACCAAGCGCGTCTACACCGGCGCGCCGGCGCGCCCGGACGGCGTGTACGACCTGCTCGTGGACGGGCGCCCGGCGGGCCGCGCCGTCGCCGCCGGCGGGAACACCCTGACGATCGACATGACGGCCGGCACCGCCGAGCAGCGGCCCGGCCCGGTCGCCACGGTGCGCTTCACCGGCCTTCCGGAGCGGGTGAAGGACGTCGAGATCTGGCTGCCGCACAACGAGACCACCGAGCTGGTCGCGCTGCGCACCGACGCGCCCGTCGAACCGGCGCCCGACCGGGGCCGCCCGGTGTGGCTGCATCACGGCAGCTCGATCAGCCACGGCTCCGACGCCGCGAGCCCCACCACCACCTGGCCGGCGCTGGCCGCCTCGCTCGGCGGGGTGGAGCTGGTCAACCTGGGCCTCGGCGGCAGCGCCCTGCTCGATCCCTTCACCGCACGCGCGCTGCGCGACACGCCCGCCGACCTGATCAGCGTCAAGCTCGGCATCAACCTGGTCAACACGGATCTGATGCGACTGCGCGCGTTCGGGCCGGCCGTCCACGGCTTCCTCGACACCGTTCGTGAGGGTCACCCCGGCACACCGCTGCTGGTGGTCTCGCCGGTCCTGTGCCCCATCCACGAGGACACGCCGGGGCCGAGCGTGCCGGACCTGTCCGCCCTGAGCTCCGGGCGGCTGCGGTTCCGGGCCGCCGGGGACCCGGCGGAGGTCGCGCGGGGCAAGCTCACCCTGCGCGTCGTCCGGGAGAAGCTGGCCCGGATCGTGCGGGAACGGGCCGCCGAGGACCCGTGGCTGCACCACCTCGACGGCCGTGAGCTCTACGGAGAGGCCGACTTCGCCGAACTGCCGCTGCCCGACGGTCTCCACCCGGACGCCGCCGCGCACCGCCGGATCGGCGAACGCTTCGCCTCGCTCGCCCTCGCCCCGGGCGGCCCGCTCGGGCGCCGGGACCGCTGACCGGCGCCGCCGGGCCGTTGCCTCACACCAGGTGGGCGAAGACGACCAGGTTGTCGGTGTAGTCCCGCACCGTGTGGTCGTAGTCCCCCGCGCAGGTGATGAGCCGGACCTCGGGGCGGTCGGTGTCGGCGTACACGCGGTCGCTGGGGAAGGCGTCCTTGGCGAAGGTCTCCGTGTCGTCCACGACGAACTCCGCCTTCCGCCCGTCGGCGCGGTCCACGGTGAACCGGTCGCCGCGCCCGAGTTCGTAGAGGTTGGCGAAGACGGCCGCCGACGTCACCGTGTCCACGTGGCCGGCGATGATCGCGGTGCCCTTCTCGCCGGGTGTGACGCCGTCGACGTACCAGCCGACGAGGTTGGTGTCGGCCGCCGGGGGTGGCTGGAGCTGCCCGGTGGAAGCGAGGGAGAGGGGGGTGAAGGGGGCGTCCACGGAGATCTTCGGGATGACCAGACGGGTCGGCGTGGCCCGGGGCAGCGACCGCTCGGCCTGATCAGTGCCCGGCTGTTCCGCACCGGGCTGTTCGGTGCCGGCCGGTGTGCCGGCGCTCACCGTCGTGCCGCCGGGGGCCTGCGGGACGTCGCCGTCACCGCGGTGGCCGCCGAAGACGCTGACGGCGATGAAGACGATCGCCACGCCCCACAGGGTCAGCCGCCCGCCGCGGCCGGCGTTCTGCGCCGCCCCGTCCTGCTCGGTGGAGGCCGGTGCCGAGGGGCCGGGCGGGGAGGGGTCCGGGGAAGAGGGGTCTGCTGCCATCGGACATCACCTCACTCGGGCACGGCAGCACAGGCGTCGGGCTCCTCCGGGGCGCGGGCCGCCGGCGCGGGAGCGCCGGCGGCGTACGCGGCCCCGAGAGGAGAGGGGGCCGGTCAGGACGCCGGCTCGCCGGCCTTCTTGCGGCGCAGCGCGTACATGCCGGTGGCGCCTACGGCGAGCACGGCCAGGCCGCCCGCGGTGACACCGGGAGAGGCGAGGGCGCCGCCTCCGGTGTGCATGCCGCCGCGCGGCTTGTCGCGGTCTCCGCCGCCCCAGTCGTCCTTGCCTCCTCCGCTGTCCTTGCCGCCCCAGTCGTCCTTGCCGCCGCCGTCCTCCTTGCCGCCGTCCTCCTTGCCGCCGCCGTCCTTGCCGCCGCCGTCCTTGCCGCCGCCGTCTTCCTTGTCGCCGCCCTTGCCCTTGTCCCGGTAGGTCTCGGGGTCGAACCTGCTGTCGTCGCCGGAGCCCCAGTCGTCGCCACCGCGGACCGTGGCGAGCGCACCGCCGCCCGTGTGCATTCCGCCGCGCGGCCCGTCGTGGCTGCGGCCGCCGTCGTCCTCGCTGCTGTAGTCGTTGTCGTGGTCCTTGCCGGAACCCTTGCCGGATCCCTTGTCGTGGTCCCGGCCGGAACCCTTGTCGTAACCGCTGTCGGAATCGCTGTCGTGCTCCTTGCTGTACGAGGAGTCGTCCCGGCCTCCGCCGTCCGCGGCCGGGGCGGCGAAAGCCGCACCGGGCGTGGCGAAGGCCAGGGCGGCGGATGCGGCCGCCGTGGCGAGAAGAATGCGGGCAGAGCGCATATCGGTGTCCTTCCGCCGTGGCCGGGCAGCGGATACGTCATCAGCTGTGTGGACCCGGTCTCGACATGAACCACCGTCAGCCAGGGCGTGACGGCGCACCATCCGGGCGGCCCAGCCGGGTCATCGCGCCACCCGTCTGTCCCAGCGACACGCCGGAGCACCCCCCGTCCGGGGCACCGCTCGTCACCCGGCCGCGCGCCGGCCGGCCCGCGGCCCCCGGCACGGTGTCCCCCGTCCGGGCCGATCCCGCCGCGGTGCGACGGTGGCATGCATGACGGGAATCCGACGACGCATCACATGACGGCGGCGCACCCGTTCCCCGGCCCGCCGAGAAGGGAGCCGCTCCATGCCCCGCGCCACGCCGACCGGAGGGCACCCGGTCCGCCGTCTCCTCGCGGCCTCGCTGGGCGCGCTGATCGGGGCAGTCGCGGTCGCGGCACCGGCCCGGGCGGACGTGGGCGATGTGACGGTGCATCCGATCACCACCACGGCCGGCACCCTTCCCGCCGGCATCACCACCGGGCCCGACGGGGCACTGTGGTTCGCGGGGCCGGGCGCCGGCCGCATCGGGCGGATCAGCGCCGCGGGCGACGTCACCGACTTCCCCACCTCCGGACCCGACAGTCTCCCCCTCGACATCACGGCCGGCCCCGACCGGGCACTGTGGTTCACCGAGGCGCAGGCGAACCGGATCGGCCGGCTCACCACCTCCGGCCGGCGCACGGAGTTCCGGGTGCCGACGCCGGACGGCTTCCCGGCCGGGATCGCGACCGGGCCGGACGGCGCCCTGTGGTTCACCGAGCAGCACGGCAACAGGATCGGCCGGATCACCACCTCCGGCCGCGTCACCGAGTATCCCGTGCCGACCCGGGACTCCGCCGTCCACTCCATCGCGGCGGGCGCCGACGGCGCGCTGTGGTTCACGGAGCCGGCCGGCGGCAGGATCGGGCGGATCGGCGTCACCGGGCGGATCACCGAGTTCACGCTGCCCCGCGGCGGCGCTTTCCCCGACGCGATCGTCGCCGGACCGGGCGGCATGTGGTTCACCATGTCCGGCCCGGACCCGGTCGGCCGGATCGACTCGTTGGGGAAGGTCACCGGGTTCCGGCCACCCGATCCGGACAGCGTGCCGGCCGGCATCACGCGCGGGCCCGACGGCCTGGTGTGGTACGCCGACCAGGCCGGCCGGATCGGGCGGATCGACGCGGACGGCGCGATCACCTCCTTCCCGGTGCCGGGCGGCGCGGACGGGGTGCCGTTCCGCGTCACCGCGGGCCCCGACGGGGGCGTGTGGTTCACCGAACTGCTCGGCAACGCCGTGGGACGGGTCCGGGCCCTGCCGCGCCGGCCCCGCGGCGCCGGGACCCGATCCGTCCGGGCGCCCGGGAGCCTCTTGTTGTGACCGGCGTCATGGAGCAGGCTGTGCGACGGTTCGGCGCGGGCCGGGGGACGGTGGATCCCACGGGGCGACGTGGCGGGAGGACGCGGTGGTGGACACGACGGCACGGGACATGTGGGAACGGTTCGAGCCGGTGCACGATCTGGTGTACTTCGCGCCCGAGGCGCGGCGGGCGGCGGACGCGCTCGGGATGCGCGGGTACTGGATGGGGTACTTCGCGCTGCGCGCCGCCCCGTTGGGCCCGGTGGCCCCGTGCGTGGTGACGAGTTCCTTCTACGTCTTCCACCCCGGCCGGGTCGCCCGCGCGCTGCCCGACGCCTGGAAGTACGCGGCTCCGGCGGAGGTGCTGGCGGCCCGCGGGGAGGCCATGGACGCGGCGATGACCCGCCTGTTCGGTTCGCAGGCCGCACGGTCCGCGGAACTCGCCGAGGCGGCCGACCTGGCGTGGGAGGCGGCGTCGGCGGCGGACACCACGGGCCGGGTGCTGGCCGCGGCGAACCAGGCGCTGGAACGGCCCGGGCGGGCGACCGCGCGGCTGTGGCAGGCGGTGACGACGCTGCGGGAGCACCGGGGCGACGGGCATGTCGCGGTGCTGGTGAGCCTGGGGATCGGTCCGCTGGAGGCCATGGTGCTCAAAGCGGCCGCCGGTGAGTCGGACGGGCCGTTCCTGCGGGAGACCCGGAAGTGGGAGCCGGCGGACTGGACGGCGGCCGAGGACGCCCTGCGCGAGCGCGGGTTCCTGGCCGCGGACGGTTCGCTGACCCGCGCGGGCGTCGCGGGCCGGGCGCTCGTCGAGCGGCGGACCGACGAGGCGGCCGGGAGTCCGTGGCGCGCGCTGGGCGCGGAGCGCACGGCACGCCTCGCCGGGCTGCTGGAGCCGCTGGCCCGCGCCGTCGGGGAGTCGGGGCTGCTGCCGCCCGGCAACCCGGTGGGGGTTACCGTGCGGGAGTCCGCGGGGCGGTGACAGCCGCCGGCCTGCCCGAATACGGCTGAAACCGGCCGGGGCAATGGCCGAAGCGTCCTCAGAAAGGGCTCATCCACGGGTCGTACGCTGAGCCCGTGGTCAACCGAGACGAGGAACCAGGGCGGGTGGCGTACCGGCTCACCGGGCGCCGGGTCACGGCCGCGCGGGCGCCGTCCGGGTCGCCGGCCGAAGTGACGCTCGACGGCGGCACGGTGGTGATGGTCAAGCGCGGTGACGCCCCGGGCGCGGTGCGCGCCGAGGTGGCCGGGCTGCGCTGGCTCGGCGAGGCGGACGCGGTGCGGGTGCCGGCGGTGCTCGGCCATGACGAGCGGTGGATGGTCACCGAGCGGGTGCCGACCGGGCAGCCGGACGACACGGCGGCGCTGCGTTTCGGCCGCGCCCTGGCCGCCCTGCACGCCGCCGGAGCACCCGCGTTCGGCGCGCCGCCGCCCGGCGGACCCGCGGACGCGTACATCGGCGCCGCGCCCATGCGCAACGAGCCGGCGGCCGGCTGGCCCGAGTGGTACGCCGAACAGCGGGTGCTGCCGTATCTGCGGGCCGCGGTCGACGCCGGCACCCTGCGGCGCGAGGAGGCCGCCCCGTTCGAGCGGGTGTGCGAGCGGCTGCCGGACCTCGCGGGGCCGGCCGAGCCGCCCGCCCGGCTGCACGGCGACCTGTGGAACGGCAACGTGCTGTGGGGCGCGGACGGGGAGGTACGGCTCATCGATCCGGCCGCGCACGGCGGGCACCGCGAGACCGACCTGGCGATGCTCCGGCTCTTCGGCTGCCCACGGCTGGACCGGGTGCTGGCCGGCTACACGGAGGCCGCGCCGCCGGCGGACGGCTGGCGGGGCCGGGTCGCCCTGCACCAGCTCTTCCCGCTGCTGGTGCACGTGGTGCTGTTCGGACGCGGATACGCGGATCGGGCCGTCGCCGCGGCACGCGAGGCCCTGGCCGGATGAATCCACGGCGACAGCGCGCAGCCTCGCGGCCGCCGCCGGCGTCCTAGTAGCTGACGCCCGAACGGCCTTGCTCCTGACCATGGTTACGGAGCGTAAGGAAACCAATCACCCGTTCGATTCGTATAAGGACGTGAAAGCCGAATCAGGGAGAGACCAATGCAACCGTTCACGCTCAACTACGCGCGCCCCGCTGTGCAGTTGGACGTCACCACTCCGTACGCGTACGACTCCGGACTGCAGTTGAACGTCCTCCCGGACGGGCGGATCGCCGCCACCGACCACGCCACGCTGAGAGCATTGGGGACAACGACCTCGACCGCCGGGTCCAAGACGCACTTCGACGACTGACCGCGGGCCCACGGAAGATGACCGTGCTCATCCTGACCAGTGAAGAGGACGTGACGGCGGACATGGTGGTGCTCCGGCTGCGCCAGGCCGGTGTGCCCGTGGTCCGGCTGGATCCCGCCGATCTCACCAACGGGGTCGCCCTGTCGGGCGAGTTCGTGCACGGCGCCAGTCGCGGGCATCTGTCCGTCGGCGGGCGTCTGGTGAGCATGAGCGGCCTGCGCTCCGTCTGGGTGCGCAGGCCGGGGGAAGCGGCCGCCCGCGCCGTCCAGCCGTCCGCCTGGCTGACGGAGGAGTCCGCCCAGGCCCTGTACGGCATGCTGCGCTCCACCGGCGCACGCTGGATGAACCATCCGGACGCGGCCCGCCGCGCCCGGCACAAGCCCTGGCAGCTGCGGCTCGCGCAGGACAGCGGCCTCGCCGTGCCTGCGACGCTGATCACGACGTTCCCGCAGGCGGCCCGGGAGTTCGCCGAGCGCTTCCCGGACCTGGTGGTCAAGCCGGTCTCCGGCGCGCATCCGCAGGAGCCGCCGCGGGCGGTGCCCACCAGCCGGGTCGCGCCGGACACGGACTTCGCGGCCGTCGCCTTCGGCCCGACCCTGCTGCAGCGGCGGATACCGAAGCGGGCCGACATCCGGCTCACCGTGGTAGGCGACCGGCTGCTGGCCGCGCGCAAGCCGGCCGACCCGGACGCTCATCCCGACGACGTGGACGTGCGCTTCGCGCCGTCGGTCTCGCCCTGGCTCCCGGCGGAGGTGCCGCCGCGGGTCGGCGAAGCCGTCCACCGCTATATGAATGACGCCGAACTCGCCTATGGTGCCTTCGACTTCGCGGAGGACACGGACGGGATCTGGTGGTTCCTGGAGTGCAACCAGTCGGGCCAGTTCGGCTTCGTGGAGATGGACACCGGCCAGCCGATCGCCGAGACCATCGCACAGTGGCTGGCGGGCGACGGCGAGCCGGCGGTGCCGGACGCGGGCGGCGACCGGGACGCGGCGTCGTGACGCCGTCGGGCCCGGTCCGGAGAAAGGAAGACGACATGCGCATCGGACTGCTGGGAACCGGTCCGTGGGCCCAGGCGGCCCACGCCCCCGCCCTCGCCGGGCACCCCGGTCTGGACTTCACCGGTGTGTGGGGCCGCCGCCCGGAGGCGGCCACCGAGCTGGCGGCGCGGTACGGGGTGCGGGCGTACGACGACGTGGACGCGCTGCTCGCCGACGTGGACGCGGTCGCGATGGCGGTGCCGCCTTCCGTGCAGGCGGAGCTGGCGGTCCGGGCCGCGCGGGCGGGCCGTCATCTGCTGCTCGACAAGCCGCTGGCGGCGGGGGTGCCCGAGGGGCGGGCTGTCGTCGAGGCGGTGGACCGGGCCCAGGTGGCCTCCGTGGTGTTCCTCACCACCCGCTTCCAGAAGGAGCCGGAGGCCTGGATCGAGGACCAGGCCGCCACAGCGGGCTGGTTCACGGCGCGGGCACAGTGGCTGGGGGCGGTGTTCACCAGTCACAGTCCGTTCGCCCACTCCCCCTGGCGGCGGGAGAAGGGCGCGCTGTGGGACGTGGGGCCGCACGCGCTCTCCCTGCTGCTGCCGGTGCTCGGCGATGTCCGGCAGGTGGTGGCCGCGGCGCACGGCCCCGCCGACACCGTGCACCTGGTCCTCGACCACGCCACCGGCGCGTCGAGCACCCTCACCCTGAGCCTGACGGCCCCGCCGGCGGCGGCCGGGGCCGATCTCGAGCTGCGCGGCGAGGCCGGGACGGCGGTGCTGCCGAGGAGCTCCGAGGGCGCGGTCCCCGCCCTCGCCCGCGCCGCCGACGCACTCCTGGCCGCGGCCCGCACCGGCCGCCCCCACCCGTGCGACGCCGCCTTCGGTCTCCGCGTCACCGAGATCCTCGCCGCGGCCGAGGCCCGCCTGGCCGGCCACTCGGCCGACTAGTCCGGCCGCTCACCGCGCCCGGCGGCTCGCCGATCGCGGGGGCGGGCTCGTCGGGAGCGGGCAGCGAATCGCCCCCTGGGCCGCCCGGTCGGGCGGCGCCGCGGAGGGAGGTGAGGGGCTCGGGGGCGGCGTAGCGTGGGAGTGTGATTCGGGTGCGCGGCGGGGCGCCGCGTCGCAATGCGGAGGATCGCGGCTGGCTGCGGGGGGCGCCGCCGCCGCGGTGGGTGCGGGTGCTGCCGGTGGTGCTGCTCGTGGCGGTGACCGCGGCCACCCTCGTCACCCCGGAGGCACGTGATCTCGGGTTCCTGCTGGGCGCGATCCCGCCGCTCGCGGTCCTGTCGTACGGGCCCTGGGCGACGGCCGCGCTCGGCGGCGCGGTCGTCGTGGTGCTGAACGTGCCGGCCACGCATCTGAACCGCCCCGGCAACACCGACCTGCTCACGATCGTGTTCGTCGCCGTGCTGAGCGTGTTCGTCTCCTACGTGCGCAGTCACCGGGACGCCCAGCTGGCCGTGGAGCGGGCGATCGGGGAGGCCGTGCAGCGGGCGGTGATGCCGCCGCTGCCGGAGCGGGTCGGGCGGATCGGCTGCGCCGGCTTCTACCGGGCCGCGCAGGACGGGACGCTGGTGGGCGGCGACTTCTTCGACGTGCGGGACGGGCCCGGCGGTGTCCGCGCGGTGATGGGTGACGTGCGGGGGCACGGTCTGGCGGCGGTGGCGACGGTGGTGTCGCTGCTGGGCGCGTTCCGTGAGGCGGCCCTGGACCAGCCGGACCTCGAGGCGGTCGCGGCCCGGATGGACCGAAGACTCGGGGTGGACGCGGCCGGCGACGGGCAGACGGAGCTGTTCGCCACCGCCGTGCTGCTGGAGTTCACCCGCGACACCGGCGCGGTGCGGGTGGTGGCCTGCGGTCATCCGCCGCCCGTGCTGCTGCACGACGGGCAGGCCCGGGAGGCGGCCGTGGCCCCGGGTCCGCCGCTGGGCATCGGGCTGGTCGGTCTCGATCCGCCGAAGGAGGTCACCCTCGGCCTCGCCCCGGGCGACCGGCTGCTGCTGGCCTCGGACGGGGTCTGGGAGGCGCGGAACGCCGACGGCGCCTTCTATCCGCTGCCCGAGCGGCTCGCCCCCCTGGCCGCGGCCGCCCCCGGCGAGCTGCCCGGCGCGGTGTGGGCGGATCTGGCGCGGACCGGCTACGAGGTCCGCGACGACGCCACCATGCTGGTGCTCGCGCCCCGGGCCGCCTGACCGGGGCCCGGCCCGTCACGCGACGTGCCGCACCGGTCAGCCCACGTCCCAGAGGAACCGGTGGGTGTGGATCCCGAAGTAGGGGAAGGACTGGATCTCGCGGACGCCCTCGGCGGGCCGGACCACGTCGTTGACGAAGTCCAGCAGATCCTTGGGGCCCGGCGCGACCACCTCCACGAACAGGTCGAAGCCGCCGGCGGTGAGCACCGAGTAGACCACCTCGGGGCGTGTGGCGAGCGCGTCGGCGACGGTCCGCGGGTCGCCGTCGACGCCGATGCCGAGCATGGCCATCGCCTGCCCGCCCATCGCCATCGGGTCGGTGACGCCGACGACCTGGACGGCCCTTGAGTCCAGCAGGCGCTGCAGCCGCTGCCGGGCCGCGGAGGCGGACAGGCCGACCCTGGGGCCGAGGTCGGCGTAGGCGATGCGGCCGTCGGTCTGCAGCTCGCGCAGGATGGCGCGGTCGATGTCGTCCATCTGGGCCGGCCGTCCTCTCATCGCGCCAGTTCGGCCAGGGCCGCGGCGAAGACCTCGGTGTGGGTGTCGACGTCCTGCTCGGTGGTGTCGGGGCACATGAGCGCCATGTTGTGGAACGGGGTCAGGAGGATGCCCCGGTTGGCGAGGTAGAGGTGCAGGAAGTCCTCCAGCTCAGAGTCGGCGGCGGCCGCGGACCCGGTGCCGGTGCGGGGCGCGGGGGAGGTGAAACGGTACTCGGTGCGGGCGCCGAGCCGGCTGACGGACCAGGGCAGCCGGTGGGCTTCGATGCCGGCCCGGACGCCGGCCTCGAAGCGTTCGGAGAGCCCCGCCATGCGGGCGAAGGCCTCGTCGGTGAGCACGTGCTCCAGGGTGGCGCGGGTCGCGGCGACCGACAGGGCGTTCCCGGCGAGGGTGCCGCCGACGCCGCCCATGTCCACGAGGTCCAGGTCGTCGCGGCCCAGCAGCCGCTCGGCCAGTTCGGCGGACAGGCCGTACGCGCCGGCCGGGATGCCGCCGCCGATCGCCTTGCCGATGGTCAGCAGGTCGGGGTCGAGGTCCCAGGCGGCCGTGCAACCGCCTGGTCCGGCGGAGAAGGTGTGGGTCTCGTCGTTGATCAGCAGCACGCCGTACCGCCTGGTCAGTTCGCGGACGCCGGCGAGGTAGCCGGGCTCGGGCAGCACGATGCCGATGTTGGTGAGCGCGGGTTCCATGAGCACGGCGGCGACGTCGCCGTGGGCCAGTTCGCGTTCCAGCCCGTCGAGGTCGTTGAACTCGGCGACCCGGCTGGTCAGGGTGACGTCGCAGGGGGCGCCGACATTGCCGGGGCGGTCCGTGCCCCGGCCGTCGGGACCGACGACGATCAGCGACTCGTCGACGCTGCCGTGGTAGCAGTAGCTGTTGACCAGGATCTTCGGGCGGCCGGTGACGGCCCGGGCGAGCCGGATCGCCCACCGGTTGGCGTCGGTCGCGGTCAGCGAGAAGCTCCAGCGGGCCAGGCCGAAGCGCCGGGTCAGCTCGGCGCCGACCCACTCGGCGTCCTCCGTGGGCAGCATGGCGGTGGCCCCGCCCAGCGTCCCGTACCGGTGCTGGACCGCCTCGGCGACCGGGGCCGGCGAGTGACCGGCCATCGCGCCCGTGTCACCGAGGCAGAAGTCGATGTACTCGTGCCCGTCCACGTCGGTGACCCGGGCACCGCGTGCCCCGGCGAGGTAGCGGGGGAAGGCGCCGGCGGTCTTGTTCATCCAGGTCATCGGCACCCGGCCGAAGAGGTGGTCGGCCCGGGCGTAGGCCGCCCGGGAGCGCGGGTTGCGGCGTTCGGCCTCGGCACTCTCGCGGGCCAGGAGGGCGTGCAGACGCGTGCGGTCCATGGAGTACCTCGTACGTGCTGGGCGACTGAACAGCGGGAGCGTACGGCTGAAATGATGATCTGAACAAGGCCTGACGCTCGAATCGGTTGCCGCCGCGCTCGATTCCGCCGGCGCTCGGCGAGCGGGCGCAGGGGTGCCGGGCGCGCCCCGTAAACGCCAGGCTGCGCCACCCCTTCCGCCAGATAGAAATATCTACCAGCATGCATATGCCGGGTTGGCGTGCGCGCGCACCGAGTGCCCGGTCATGACCGTTTCCCGCGCCGCGGGCGACGAGCGAGAATCACCCGGAGCAGTGCATGACGAACGCGATGTGGATGCGGGGCGTGGAGTGGCTCGCCGCGGCGGCGGCCGACCCGCGGGCCTGCAAGTGGGCGTGGGATCACGGCGACGGCATCTCGGTCCTGGAGGCGGGCCGTTTCTGGGACGTGCTGAGCGTGCCCGACCGGCTCGGCCTGCTCACCCTGGACCTGCTGTGGCGGCCCGCGCTGCCCGTCCCCGGCCCGACCCTGGTGGACACCGCCGCGGGGCGGGTCGGGTTCTTCCTGCCGCCCGACCCGGCCGGCGGCTGGGTCGGCGCCGGTCTGCGGTACGCCACCAAGGGGTCCTGGGTCGCCGTGCCGCCGCCGTACCGGTCCGCCCGCTCGCTGGAGTGGCTGATCCCGCCGGACGGCACCGGCGCGCTGCACACGCCCGGCACCCTGGAGACGGCGCTGCGGCAGGCCAACGGCGTGCTGGCGGTGACCGCTCCCCTGTGCGGGCGTTAGCGGACCGCCCCGAAGGCCGCCGCTCCACCGTGAGTTGGGCGGGGCCGGCGTCCGCGACGCCGCCGTCCGGCCGACGGGCGGGGTGCGGCAGGCGCCCCTATGCTGAGCAGGCAGGGCTCCGACGTCTCGCCCACCGCACGTCCGGCTCTCACGTGGTTGGAGTCGCCCATGTCGCATTCGCTCGCACGCCTGCGCAGGGGGGCCGCGGTCGCCGTGGCGGTGGGGACACTGACGGTACCGCTCACCGGTGCTCAGGCCGGGGCGGCGCAGGCCGCCGTGCCCGCCGCGTCCGTCACCGGATCGCCGAGCCCCTCTCCCTCGGGTCCGGACGCCGTCCGCGCCCTCACCCCCGATGTGACCCGTCGGCTCGACGCCGCCGTGCGGCAGGTGATGCGCACGGCGAACGTGCCCGGCGTGACCGTCGGCATCTGGACGCCGGACCGCGGCAGTTACGTCCGCTCCTTCGGCGTGGCCGACAAGAGCGACGGCCGGAGGATGGCGCCTGACATGTACGTCCGGATCGGCAGCGAGACCAAGACGTTCACCGTGACGGCGCTGCTGCAGTTGGTGGACGAGGGGAAGGCCGGCCTCGACGACCCGATCGGCAAGTACGTCGACGGGGTGCCGAACGGGGACCGGATCACCCTGCGCGAGCTGGCCGGGATGCGCAGCGGGCTGTTCAACTACTCCGAGGACGACGGCTTCTTCAAGGCGCTCACGTCCGATCCGCAACGCCCCTTCACACCTGAGCAGTTGCTCGACTACGCCTTCAAGCATCCGGTGATGTTCCCGCCGGGGCAGAAGTTCTACTACAGCAACACCAATCTCATCCTGCTCGGCCTGGTCGTCGAGAAGCAGAGCGGTCAGAACCTCGGGGACTACATCCACCGGCACATCCTCGTCCCGGCCGGGATGAAGGACACCTCGTTCCCGTCCGGCGCGGAGTTCCCCTCCCCGCATCCGCAGGGCTACACGGACCAGACGGCCGACGGCAAGGTGCAGGGCACGGCCGACTGGAACCCGTCGTGGGGGTGGGCGGCCGGCGCCATGATTTCCACCCTTGGGGATCTGCGGACCTGGGCGCCCACTGTGGCGACCGGCCGCTTCCCGGACGGCCGGCGGATGATCAGCCCGGCCGCGCAGGCGCAGCGGCTCGTCACACCGCCCACCCCGATCCCGGGCGCCGGATATGGGCTGGGGATCTTCGACGTGCAGGGGTGGATAGGCCACAACGGCTCGCTGCCGGGCTACGAGACCCTGACCGTCTACCTGCCCGAGGCGCGGACGACCCTCGTGGTGGCCCTCAACACCGACATCGGCCACGACAACCAGGAACCGAGCACCCTGTTCGGGCAGGCGATCACGGAGATCGTCTCCCCGGGTCATGTCTTCGACCTGCCGGCCGAACCCGCCGCACGGTGAGACCGGGCGGCGGAGAAGGGGGCGGGGCCCCGACCGGTCCCCCGTGCCGGTCGTGCCCCGCGGACCCCCGACGTTACGCGCGGGACGCGGCGACGGGTACCGCGCCCGTGCCCTCACCGAGGCGCCGGGGACTCACTCGTGCACAGCCGAGTCCGGTTGGCCCCGGTTCGCCCCGCCGAGGCCGGGGACGGTGAGGGCGCCGGTGGCCAGGTGGGCGAGGACGACCTCGTACAGATCGCTCCCGCCGGCCAGCAACTGGCGCTCCAGCACGGGTTCGGCGGCCCGGACGTGCTCGCGCACGGTCTGGGCGTGGACGCCCAGTTCGCGTGCCGCGCGTTCGGCGTTGGCGTCGGCGGCGAGCCAGGCGCACAGGGTGCTGCGCAGATCGCGGCCGTCGGCGTCCAGGCGGCCGAGGAGATCCATGGCCCAGCCGCGCAGCGCGGGCGGGGCGAGCAGGTCGCCGAGCCGGACGCCGGCCGGCGGGCCGGGTGCCGTGCCGCCGGGGTCGTACGGGCCGCCCGCCGCCTCGGAGTTGAGTGCGAGCCGGACGGCGGCTCGGGCGGTGAGGCCGGCGAAGTCCGTGCCGATCAGCGTCTCGACGCGGTCCATGCGGGCGCGGACGGTGTTGCGGCTGACGCCGAGCACCTTCGCCGCGCTCACGGCGGTGAAGTCCAGGCCGAGACGGGTGGTGGCGAGGAGTTCGGCGCGGGTGTGGTGGGGCAGGGTGTCGAGCGGACGCAGCACTCCGGCGGACCAGGCGCGCAGCCCGGCCGGGTCCATGAGGCGCTCGGGACGGGTCCGTTCGGCGTAGACGGCCGTCCGGTCCGGGCGGAAGCGGGCGACGGCGAGGGCGCTGACGGCCTGGCCGTAGGCGCCGGCGGTGCGGGCGAGGCGCTGGCGCAGGCTGCCGCCGAGGAAGATGCCGGACCGGCCGTCGATCAGGGATCGCAGCCGCTGCCCCGCCGCGGGTTCGGGGCTGACGACGATGACATGGCCGTCCATCGCGGGGCAGCGCACCACGAGTGCCTGGCCGTCGGTGGCGTCGGCACAGGCGTCGGCGAGCGCGTCCCGCTCGGCCGGGGCGCTCTCGATCACGTACACCCGGGCGGTGTCCCCTTCGAGCAGGCCCGGCCACAGGCCCGCGGCGACCCTGCGGGCGGAGACGATGTCCTCCACCATCAGCAGCTGCAGGATGGCGAGCCGCAGGTCGGCCGTGGCCCGGCGCAGCCGGCGCCCGGCGTGGGCCAGCTCCCGGTGGCGCAGCAGGAGTTCGAGCACGCCGGCGGCGCGGTTGACGAGGTCGGCGGCGCGCGGGTCGAAGGGTCCGCCGCGGACCACGGCCAGCACGGCGCCCGCGCCCTGGTCACGGTGGCGTACCGCGACCATGCGGACGTGGCGCCCGCCGTCGTCCAGGGCGGCGGAGGAGACCCGGCCGCCGCCCATGTCGGCGAGCACGGCGGCGTCGAGCGGTACCGCCTCGCCCGCGAGGAGGCCGCCGTGCGCGTCCTGGAGGCACACGGTCGCCCGCAGGGTCTGTCCCAGCCAGGTGGCCAGCCGGTGCGGGTCGCGGGCCGCGGGGCGCAGATGGTCGAGCAGTTGCCCGGCCCAGTCGGCGGCGTACGGCTCCTCGGCGTGGGGGCCCTCTTCGGCTCGGCCGGCCACGTCGTGCCCCTCCTCGTTCTCGCGTCCTGCCTCGGGTTTCGGACGTGGACGTTACCCGATGCGCCGCTTCGCGCCGCCGGCGGCGCGAAGCGGACATGGCTCCGCCGGCGGTCCGGGGGGTGGACCGCCGGCGGAGGCGCCGCAGCCCGGTGGCGGGGGGAGGCCCCGGGCGGCTCTTCCCTCGCATGCCCCCTGATTCCCGTCCTACACCTGGCGATTTCCGGGGAATTCCGGTGCGGGCCCGTCAGCCGCCCGCGGAGGTCCGGTCGCCGGTGTCCGCGCCGGGCACGGGGCGCATTCCGGCCGCCGCGAGAAGCGCGCCCAGCGGGCAGAGCACGCCGGTGACCACGGCGGACGTGTGCAGCCCTGAGCGCGGCGCGGGTACGGGCCGCCCCGGCGGGATCGCGACGCGGGGGCGGGACGCGTACGGGTCCGGCCGGACCCGTACGCGTCAGTGGGCGGCGGAGTGCAGCCGGTGCGTCAGTGAGACGAGCGAGCCCAGGGCGGAGCCGGGGGCGTCCAGTTCGCCCTCGGGATATGACCTCATACCTATGTCAAAACGCGCGTGCGGATGCGTCCGCCACGGCGGGCGCGGCCGGGCCGCGCCCGCGGCACCCCGGGAAGGGCATTAAGCTCGGCGGATGGCGAAGTACTTCGACGTGCACCCCGAGAACCCGCAGCCGCGCAGCATCGGCCAGATCGTCGACGCGGTGCGTTCGGGGGCGCTCATCGCATACCCGACCGACTCCTGCTACGCGCTGGGCTGCCAGATCGGCAGCCGGGACGGCATGGACCGGATCCGTTCGATCCGCCAGCTGGACGACCGGCACCACTTCACGCTGATGTGCCGGGACTTCGCGCAGCTCGGCCAGTTCGTGCGCGTCGACAACGACGTGTTCCGGGCCGTCAAGGCGTCGACCCCGGGCAGCTACACCTTCATCCTCCCGGCCACCCGCGAGGTGCCGCGCAAGCTGCTGCACCCGAAGAAGAAGACGGTGGGCGTGCGCATCCCCGACCATGTGGTCACCCAGACCCTGCTGGCCGAACTGGGCGAGCCGCTGCTGTCCAGCACCCTGCTGCTGCCGGACGAGGCGGAGCCGATGACCCAGGGCTGGGAGATCAAGGACCGGCTCGACCACGTGGTGGACGCGGTGGTCGACTCGGGGGACTGCGGCACCGAGCCGACCACGGTGGTGGACTTCTCCGGCGGAGAGGCCGAGATCGTCCGGCGGGGCGCCGGGGACACGGCACGCTTCGAGTGACGGGCCGGCCCTCCCGGCCTTGTGGATCCTGCCTGGCAGCATGGGGCGTGCACGCGAGGCCGACGGGCACCTGTGCCCCTCTCGGCCGATCCACCCCGGGAGGCTCCACATCATGACCGGCGTACAGGGTAGCGACGTCGACATTCCGACCGCGGACGGCGTCGCCGACGCCTATCTCGCCCATCCCGCCGACGGGCGGCCGCGGCCGGGAGTCCTCTTCTACCAGGACGCGTACGGGCTGCGCCCGCAGCTTCGCTCGATGGCGGACCGGCTCGCGGGCGCCGGCTACACGGTGCTGGTGCCCAACGTCTTCTACCGGCACGGCCGCACCCCGATCGGGGAGGTCCCGGAGTTCATCGACACCGCGGCCGACCCGACCATCTGGCAGCGGATCGGCCCGGTCATGGCCTCCCTCACCCCGGACCGGACCCGGCGCGACGCGGACGCCTACCTGGACTGGCTGGCGGGCAGCCCCCTGGTCGCCGACGGCCCGGTGGCGCTGACGGGCTACTGCATGGGCGCCCGGCTGGTCCTGCGAACGGCGGCCACCCACCCGGACCGGGTCGTGGCCGCGGCAGGCTTCCACGGCGGACGGCTCGCCACCGACGCCCCCGACAGCCCCCACCTGGGCGCCGGAAACATCACCGCCGAGCTGTACTTCGGCCACGCCGACCAGGACCGGTCCATGCCCGAGGAGCAGATCCGGCGCCTGACGGACGCGCTCACCGCCGCCGGCGTACGGCACACCTCCGAGGTCTATCCGGGGGCCGGGCACGGGTACACGCAGGCGGACACCACCGCCTACGACCGGGAGGCCGACGAACGGCACTGGGCCGCCCTGCTCGCCCTGCTGGAACGCGCGTTCTGAGGTCCGCCGCGGCGTCCGCCCCGGCGCGGACGCCACCCGGATCCTGTCCAAATCATTGACATGCACGTGATCGGCCGTAACGCTGAGAGCGCTCTCAGAACAGGTACGGACCAAGCTACGTACCACCCCGACCCCACACGGAGGTGGAGAGTGCTCCCCAGTCACACGCGTCCCGTGCTGCCCCTGGCGGCCGCGGCGGCCCTGGTGGGCGGCGTGCTCGCGCTCGGCACACCGGACCGCGCCGGCGCCGCCGTCGCGGACACCATCCCACTGAAGATCACCAACAACTCGGGCCGTTCCGGGCCCGTGTACGTGTACGACCTCGGCACCCAGCTGTCCTCGGGACGCCAGGGCTGGGCCGACGAGAGCGGCGCCTTCCACGCCTGGCCCGCGGGCGGCAATCCGCCGACCCCGGCACCGGACGCGGCGATCACCGGCCCGGCCCCCGGACAGTCGAAGACGATCCGGATACCCAAGTTCTCCGGCCGGATCTACTTCTCCTACGGCCAGAAGCTCGACTTCCGGCTGACCACCGGCGGCCTGGTGCAGCCGGCCGTGCAGAACCCCTCCGACCCCAACCGCAACATCCTGTTCAACTGGTCGGAGTACACGCTGAACGACTCGGGTCTGTGGCTCAACAGCACCCAGGTGGACATGTTCTCGGCGCCGTACGCGGTCGGAGTGCAGCGCGCGGACGGCAGCGTGAGCACCACCGGCCACCTGAAGTCCGGTGGCTACAACGCGGTGTTCAACACCCTGCGCGGTCAGTCGGGCGGCTGGTCCGGCCTGGTCCAGACGCGTTCCGACGGCACCGTGCTGCGCGCGCTCTCCCCGCTGTACGGGGTGGAGACCGGGGCCCTGCCGGCGAGCGTCATGGACGACTACGTCAACCGGGTGTGGCAGAAGTACTCGACGTCGACCCTGACCGTCACGCCGTTCACCGACCAGCCGAACACCAAGTACTTCGGCCGGGTGTCGGGGAACGTCATGAACTTCACCAACTCCTCCGGCGCGGTGGTCACCAGCTTCCAGAAGCCGGACGCCTCCAGCATCTTCGGCTGCCACAAGCTGCTGGACGCGCCCAACGACCAGGTGCGCGGCCCCATCTCCCGTACGTTGTGCGCCGGTTTCAACCGCTCCACGCTGCTGAGCAACCCCAACCAGCCCGACACCTCGGCGGCGAACTTCTACAAGGACGGCGTGACCAACCACTACGCGCGTGCCGTCCACTCCCAGATGGCCGACGGCAAGGCGTACGCCTTCGCCTTCGACGACGTCGGCAACCAGGAGTCGCTGGTGCACGACGGCGGTCCGCAGCAGGCGTATCTGACGCTGGATCCGCTGAGCTGAGACATGGGACGGTCCCGCACCCCGGAGGAGCTCCGGGGTGCGGGACCGCTTCGTGCTGTGATCAGCCGGTCGTCAGGGCGGTGTCGTCCACGACGAAGCTGGTCTGCAGGGAGGAGTCCTCCACGCCGTTGAACTTCAGCGTGACCGTCTGGCCCGCCAGCGAGGAGAGGTCGAACGACTTCTGGCTGTAGCCGGAGGCCGCGTTGGCGTTCGAGTAGGTGGCCAGGGTCTTCGAACCGGCGGTCACCGTCAGCTTGTCGTACGCGGTGGTGCCGCTCTCCGAGGTGTCGATGTGCAGGTAGAAGGTCAGGGTCGCCTTGCAGCCCGCGGGGATCGTCACCGACTGGGACACGGTGTCGGTGTGCGAGGTGCCGTAGCCGTCGAGCCAGGCCTTGTACGAGCCGCTGTGGGCGGCCTCACCGGTGTCGGTGGTGATGGCACCGCTCGTCGCGGTCCAGCCGGTGCTGCCCGACTCGAAGCCGGGGTTGGCCAGCAGCTGGGACGAGGAGCAGCCGCCGCCGGTGGTGCTGACCGTCCAGCCGAAGGTCGCGGTGCCGGTCGCGCCGGTGGAGTCCTTCACCGTCACCGTGGTGCTGGAGGAGCCGGCGGTGGTGGGCGTACCGGAGATCAGACCGGTCGAGCTGTTGATCGACAGGCCGGCCGGCAGACCGGTGGCGCTGTAGGTGAGGGCACCGCTGTTGGTGCTGCTCGCCTGGACCTGGAGGCTGACCGCCGTGCCGACGGTGGCGCTCTGGCTGCCCGGGTTGGTCACCGTCACGCCGCTGCTCGGCGGGTTGATGTGGCTGCCCACGTTGATGCCGGCGAAGGCGTTGCCCACCCCGGCGTACTCGGCGGAGTTCGTGCCGTACAGCGAGGCGGCCGCGTTCAGGGCGGCGGTGCGGGCACCGGCGTAGTTGGTGCTCGACGTCATGTAGGTCGTCAGCGCCTTGTACCAGATCTGCAGCGCCTTGGCGCGGCCGATGCCGGCGACGGCGACGCCGTCCGAGGTCGGGCTGTTGTAGGTGACCCCGTTGATCACCTTGCTGCCGCTGCCCTCGGACAGCAGGTAGAACATGTGGTTCGCGGGGCCCGAGGAGTAGTGGACGTCCAGGTTGCCGACGCCGGAGTACCAGCTGTCGGCGGAGCCGCCGTCCTTGCTGGGCTTGTCCATGTAGCGCAGCGGGGTGCCGTCGCCGTTGATGTTGATCTTCTCGCCGATGAGGTAGTCACCGACGTCGGTGGAGTTGTTGGCGTAGAACTCCACGCCCGTGCCGAAGATGTCGGAGGTCGCCTCGTTCAGGCCGCCGGACTCGCCGCTGTAGTTGAGGCCCGCGGTGTTCGAGGTGACGCCGTGGCTCATCTCGTGGCCGGCCACGTCGAGCGACGTCAGCGCGTGGGTGTTGGACGTGCCGTCGCCGTAGGTCATGCAGAAGCAGCTGTC
The DNA here is from genome assembly GCF_040704065.1 of Streptomyces sp. NPDC047869. Taxonomy (NCBI): domain Bacteria; kingdom Bacillati; phylum Actinomycetota; class Actinomycetes; order Kitasatosporales; family Streptomycetaceae; genus Streptomyces; species Streptomyces sp. NPDC047869. Next base: position 18,565 of record NZ_JBEYRK010000020.1, on the reverse strand, counting down.
GTCCCAGAACGCGTTGACGTAGCCGCTGCTGTAGTGGACCCGGCTGTAGGCGGCGACACCGTCGTTGCGGATGCCGCTGCGGCCGAAGGTGTTCTTGTAGAAGTCCCAGGTCTCCTGGGCGCCGTAGGCGGCGTCGGCGCCGGCGGTCTGGGTGTTGGAACCCGACCCGGTGCCCCAGACGTCGTCCGAGTCCGTCATCAGCGAGCCGGTGCCGGAGGTGCCCCCATTGAGGGAGTACGTCTTGTGGCCGCCGCGCGTGGTGTCGTAGAGCTGGTACGTCGAGCCGGACAGCGTGGTGCTGAGGCTGACCGAGCCGCTGTACTGGGTGTTGCCGGTACCGGTCTGGATGGCCTGGTAGCGGTGCAGCTCCTTGCCGGTGGTGGCGTCGGTGATGACGTGCAGCGCGCTGGGCGTGCCGTCGTCCTGGAGGCCACCGATCACCGTCTCCCAGGCGAGCTTCGGGGTTCCGTCGCCGGCCCAGATCACCTTGCGGGCGCTGTCGGTGGTGGCCTTCTTGGCGTCGAGGGCCTTCGCGGCCTTCAGGGCCTTGGTCTCGGCGGCGCCCTTGGTGAAGGTCGCGGTGGTGGAGGCGACCTTCACGGTGTGCTTGTTGTTGAAGGTCGTGCTCACCGTGCCCTTGGCCACGGAGGCCGGCGGGGTGTGCACCACGACGTCGCCGCCGAGGACGGGGATCCCGGCGTAGGTGCGCTCGTAACGGGTGTGCAGGGTACCGTCGTTGTCCTTGACGACGTCCTTGACGACCAGCTTCTCCTTGGCGCCGAGACCGAGGGAGCGGGCGGTCGCGGCGGTCTTCTGCTGGGCGCTCTTGACCAGCTTGGCGTGCTGGGCCGGGGAGAGCTTGGCCTCCAGGCCGCCGGTGCGCAGGTGGCCGGCGTGAGGGGCGGAGGGCTTGGCGGCTGCCGGCACCGACTGGATGCCGACGGCGAGGAAGGCCGCGGTGGAGACCAGTGCGGCTCCGGCCATGGCCCGTCTGTGGGGAAGACGACTCACTCGATTTCCTCCTGCTGCGGCCGCCGGGTAGCGGCCGGTGAAGACCCGGGCAGACGGGTGTGCTGTCCGGGACGAGCTGAACTGTGTGGGGAGCGCGGTGCTTGCACGCGAAACCGACTGCGTGCTGGGGGAGAATGACAGTCTTGACTCGCGCATGTCAGCAGCGTCAGAGGCAATTCGAGGGTTTTCCCTACCCTGCCCCGGCGGCGGCCGGGCGGGCCCGAACGCTCTCGCCGGGCCGGATCGGCGCATCGTGCGGCGCGGAGCGCGGTGAACACGGCATCGGTGACACCGATACGCGAAGTAGCCTGATTTTACCAGTACTTGACGCCAGGTCCCACCCTTCAGGCGTTCACAGGACCGTTGTTACCGTGCTCGCGTGTCTGAATCCTCACGCGATACCGCCCGGGGCGCCGGCTGGGGCCCCTCCGAACCCGGTCTCTACCAGCGGCTGATGCCCGTTCACGCGGAAAGGCTGTCCTGGCTGAATCCGAGGGTCCTGTGGGCCGCCCGCAACGGGGTGCTCGCGTCATGGTTCGGCGACCCGACCGGCCGTACCCGCGCCCGCCTGGTGGCCGGGCAGGCGGCTGCCGGGGCGCCGGCGGACAAGGTCGTGCGGCGGGACGTGCCGGACCGCTTCTCCTTCATGGTCGTCGGGGACACCGGCGAGGGCGGCGCCTCGCAGTACGCCACGGTGCCCGGTTTCCTGGAGGTGGGCCGGGACACGGAGTTCGCGGTGATCGCGAGCGATGTCATCTACCCCGTCGGCAGCGCGGACGACTACGGCACCAAGTTCTTCCGGCCGTACCAGGACTATCCCGCCCCCGTCTTCGCGGTACCGGGCAACCACGACTGGTACGAGGATCTCGGCGCGTTCATGCGGGTCTTCTGCGCCGACGCTCCCCCGCCCGCCCCGGAGCCGCGGTCCCGCCCGCTCAGCGGTGCCTGGTGGCGCACCCTGCTGTGGCACCGGGCGCGCCCGTACGACGGTCAACGCCTCTTCGAGGCACGGGCGTTGCGTTCGGCGCCGGAGCAGCGCGCCGTGCAGCCCGGACCCTACTGGGCGATCGACGCCGGACCGGTGCGGATCGTCGGCATCGACACCGGACTGCTCGGCACGCTCGACGCCGAGCAGGGCGCGTGGCTGCGGGAGGTGTCCCGGGGTCCGAAGCCCAAGATCCTGATCACCGGCTCGCCGCTGTACGTGGACGGCGAGCACCACCCCTGCGCCATCGACGGCGGCGGCACGGTCGACGACGTCGTGCGCGCCCCGGAGCACCACTACGTGGCCGCGATCGGCGGCGACATCCACAACTACCAGCGCTATCCGGTCGACGTGGACGGCCGCACCGTGCAGTACGTGGTCTCGGGCGGCGGTGGCGCGTTCATGCACGCCACGCACACCATCCCCCGGGTGTCCGTCGCGAACGTCACGGAGCGGGAGTTCCGCTGCTACCCGCTGCGCGGCGACTCACTGGCCTTCTACAGCCGGGTGTACGCCCGGCGGCTGCGGCTGCGCCGCTTCTTCACCCTCACCGAGGACGAGGCGACGGCGGTCGTGGCCGAACGACTCGGAATCGAGCCCGGCCGGGCGCCCGGTCCGCAGGTCCGGATCACCCGGCGGGTCCGGCTGGTCGCGAGCCTGCTGGGCGCGGGCCGCCGCCCCGACCGGGCCTCCCGGTTCCGGCTGCCCGTCCGCAAGCTCTACACCCAGCTCTTCTCGCCGGGTTCGGTCACGTACAGCCCGCCGTTCTTCAAGTCCTTCCTGCGCCTGGACGTCACCCCGGAGGCGGTGCGGCTGCGCTGCTTCGCGGCGACCGGCAACCGCGCCCAGGAACTGGATCCGCCGGTCGAGGACGAGGTCACGATCCCGCTGACGTGAGTCACAGGGGGGCGGGCGCCGGGCCGGCGGCCGGCCCCCGACTCACCAGCGGCCCGCCTCCGTGCCGGTGACCGGCTCGGACGGCCTGCCGTCCACGCCCACCGGGACGTCGCCCGCGAGCATCACCCGGTGCATGATCCGGGGGAACTCCAGGTGGGCGTTGTCGCTGGGGGCCAGGTGGATGGTGGCCCGGTTGTCCCAGAAGGCGACGCTCCCGGGCTCCCAGCGGAAGCGGACGGTGTACTCGGGACGCACCGCCTGCTCGAGCAGCATCTCCAGCAGGGCCGCGCTCTCGGGGCGCGAGACCCCGGTGATCTGCTCCAGGTAGTAGCCGTTGACGTACAGCACGCGCTCGCCCGTCTCCGGGTGCACCCGCACCAGGGGGTGCACCGAGGCGACCTGATGGTCCAGCAGGTGGCGGAGGTAGGCGTCGTCGCCGGGGCGCGGCTGGTAGCCCACGCCGAGCCGGTGCTCGGCGCGCAGCCCGTCCACGAAGGCACGGACCGGCGCCGAGAGCCCGGCGTAGGCGGCGGCCAGATTGGCCCAGGTGGTGTCGCCGCCGTACGGCGGCACGGTCTCGGCGCGCAGGACGGTCGCGGCCGGCGGGTCGACGCGGGCGCCGTGGTCGCAGTGCCAGCCGCGCAGCAGGGTGTGCCGGCGCCGGCGCAGCCACTCCTCCTGCTCCATGCCGAACCCGCCGCCCAGCTCCAGCCGGTCGGCGGTGGTCTCCACCTCGGGGAAGTCGGCCGGCGAGGCGCTGCCCCGCCGGCCGAGGACGACCGGCTCGCCGAACCGGCGGGCGAAGGCGACGTGTGCGGCGTGGTCCAGCTCCTGCCCCCGGAAGAACACCACCTTCCAGCGCAGCACCGCCTCCCTGATCACGGCGGCCACCGCGTCGTCCAGCGGGCCGGCGAGATCGACGCCGGTGATCTCGGCGCCGATGTGCCCGGCGACCGGGCGCACCTCGACGCCCTCGGTCCGTACCGCCCGCCCGGTGTGCTCCGCCGTGGCCCTGTGCGTCGTCATGCGCGCTCCGTTGCTCGTCCGAACCGGCTCCACGACCGATCGTGACACCGGGGCCCCGTGCGCCGCGAGCCTCCCACGTCCGCGCCGCCCGCTTCCCTCGGCACGGCCGACCGGTCCTCCCTCCCGCTACGGCTCGTCGGCTGGTTCCCGCGCGGCGGCCGGGCGGGGCGCGGCGAGGCTGCCCAGGATGTCCAGGAGTTCGGCGCCGCGGCTGCCGGGCTCGGCGTGGAAGACCACCAGGGTGAGTCCGCCGGTGCCGTCCGCGGTCAGTTTCTCCGAGTGCAGGTCCAGGTCGCCGACCAGCGGGTGGCTCAGTCTGCTGAGCCGGCCGCGCCGGGGCCGCACCTCGTGCCGGGCCCAGAGCGTCCGGAAGCGGTCACTGCGCAGCGAGAGATCGCCGACCAGGTCGCGCAGCCGCGGGTCGTCGGCCCCGGATCCCGCGTTCGCGCGCAGCGCGGCCACGCCCTCCTCGGTGAGGTCGTCCCAGTCCCGGCGCAGGGCGCGCTCGGCGGGGTCGAGGAAGACGGCCCGCAGCAGGTTGACGCCGGGCCGGTAGTTGGGGGTGAGGGCCGTGGCGAGGGCGTTGGCGGCCAGGCAGTCGGTGTAGCGGTTCTGGATGTAGGCGGGGTTGCGCGGCCAGCCGTCGATGAGGCGCAGCAGGCCCTCCGGCACCCGCTCCCGGTGGCCTGCCGGCCCGGTGCGTGACCGCGGCCGGGTGTCGCGGGGCCGGTCCTGGGCGAGGCCCAGGAGGTAGGAGGTGGCGTCGGCGTCCAGCCGCAGCACCCGGGCGATGGCCTCGAGGACCTGCGCCGAGGGGTTGCGGTCGCGGCCCTGCTCCAGGCGCAGGTAGTAGTCGGAGCTGATGCCGGAGAGCGTCGCGACCTCCTCGCGGCGCAGCCCCGGCACCCGGCGCAGTCCCGAGCCGGGCAGCCCCACGTCCTCCGGCCGGACCTGGCCACGGCGGGCGCGCAGGAACTCGCCGAGCGCGTTCGTACCGTCCATGACACCACCGTACGGCGGCACCCGCGGCGGTGACTGGTCCCGTCACTCCCAGGAACGCGGGGGCACTGCCGTGCGGGGTGCACCGGGCGCAGGGTGGAGACGTGCCGGCCGTCCGGCGGCACGCCGAACGGCACGAGAGGCACGACATGACCGCACAGCTCGGCGGCACCGTCACCCCCGCGGACGGTCTGACCCTGACCCGCATGGGCTACGGCGCCATGCAGCTCGCCGGACCGCACGTCTTCGGCCCGCCGAAGGACCGGGCCCGGGCCGTGGCGGTGCTGCGCACCGCGGTGGAGGCGGGCATCACCCACATCGACACCGCCGACTTCTACGGCCCCGTCGTCGTCAACGAACTCATCCGGAAGGCGCTGCACCCCTACCCGGAAAGCCTGCGCATCGTCACCAAGGTCGGCGCGCGGCGCGGCGCGGACGGCGGCTGGATCATGTCCCGGCATCCGGCGGACCTGAAGGCGCAGGTGTACGACAATCTGCGGCACCTGGGTCTGGAGACGCTGGACGTGGTCAATCTGCGGCTCGGTGACGTCGACACCCCGAACGAGGAGCCGGTGGCCGAGATGTTCGGCGCCCTGGCCGAACTGCGTCAGGAGGGCCTGATCCGGCACCTCGGACTGAGCGCCGTGTCCCTGGCGCAACTGGAGGAGGCGCAGGGCATCGCTCCCGTGGTCACCGTGCAGAACCTGTACAACCTGGCGATCCGGCGGGACGACGCCCTGGTGGAGCGCACGGCGGCGGAGAACATCGCCTTCGTGCCGTACTTCCCGCTCGGCGGGTTCACCCCGCTGCAGTCCGACGCGCTGTCGAAGGTGGCCGCGCGGCTCGGCGCCTCGCCGCAGCAGGTGGCCCTCGCCTGGCTGCTCGGCCGCTCGCCGAACATCGCGCTCATCCCCGGCACCTCCTCCCCGGACCACCTGCGCGAGAACATCGCCGCCGCCTCGCTGGTCCTGCCCGAGGACGCGGTGGCCGAGCTGGACGGCGTGGCGGGCTGACCCGGCCCGTACCCGGGTACCCGGGTGCGCCCGAGGCGGACGGACGGAGGGAGCCGCACGTGGCGACGGAGGACCGGGACCGGCTGCGTACGTACCGCGGCAGGCGCGACTTCGAACGGACCCGCGAGCCGTCCGGCGGGGCGGCGGCCGCGGACGGGCGGCCGCGGTTCGTGGTGCAGATCCACGACGCCCGCCGGATGCACTTCGACTTCCGGCTCCAGGTGGGCGACGTGCTGAAGTCCTGGTCCGTCCCGAAGGGGCCGTCGACGGATCCCGGGGACAAGCGGCTGGCCGTGCCCACCGAGGACCATCCGCTGGAGTACGAGGACTTCGAGGGCGTGATCCCGCAGGGCGAGTACGGCGGGGGCACGGTGATCGTGTGGGAGCACGGGACGTACGAGCCGCTCAGCCACGACCGCCGGGGGCGGCCGCTGGACTTCGCCGAGTCGCTGGAGCACGGGCACGCCACGTTCCGGCTGCACGGCGCCAAGCTGCACGGCGACTGGGCCCTCACCCGGTTCCGCGGCGGCCCGGACGAGGAGGAGTCCTGGCTGCTGGTGCGCAAGGGCCCCGCGCAGGCGAAGGGGCACGGCACCCCGGATCCGCGCCGGGCCCGTTCGGTGCGCACCGGGCGCACTCTGGCCCAGGTCGCCGCCGACGCCGGCGAGGGGTGACCGGCGGGACTCCCATCCGGCTCGGGGAGACCGGCCGGTGACGCCGTGTGCGGACCACCGGGCGCCGCGTCGGGAACACCCGCTGCCGCAAGCGGAACACCGGGTGCCGCGACCGGCCCACTGGTCGCCGTAACCGGATCACCTGGTTCCGCCCCCAACTCCCGCCTTGTGCCTCTATGTTCGCGGCGGTAACCGCTCGCGACCCTGGAGGCTCCCGCATGCGCACCGCACTCCGCACCGCCCTCATCGGCGTGGTGACCGCCACCGCGTTCCTCGCCTGCCCCGCCGCGGGGGCCACCCCGCCGGGCCCCGGGGTGACGGCCCGGACCCTCGTCCAGAGGACGGTCGGCGGCACCGACTACACCCTGCGCGAGATCACCATCCCGCCCGGCCAGGGCACCGGCTGGCACTACCACGACGGTCCGCTGTACGGCGTGGTGAAGCAGGGCACCCTCAGCCACTTCGACTCCGGCTGCGCCTCGGACGGCGTGTACCGCGCGGGCTCGACGATCCAGGAGCCGGCCGGCCCGGACCGTGTGCACATAGGCCGCAACCTGGGCAGCACCCCGGTCGTCCTGGAGGTGCTCTACGTACTGCCGCACGGCGCCCCGTTCTCCGAGGACGCGCCGAACCCGGGGTGCTCCTTCGAGTGATCAGGTGCCGGGCAGCGGCTGCTGTGCCCAGATCGTCTTGCCGCTGCCCGTCTGCCGGCTGCCCCAGCGCTGGGTGAGCTGGGCGACCAGCAGCAGTCCGCGGCCGCCCTCGTCGTAGGCGTGCGCCCGGCGCAGATGCGGCGAGGTGGAACTGGCGTCGGAGACCTCGCAGATGAGCGCGCCGTCGCGGATCAGGCGGAGCTGGACGGGCGGTTCGCCGTAGCGGAGGGCGTTGGTGACCAGCTCGCTGACGACGAGTTCGGTGACGAACGCGATCTCCTCGAGGCCCCAGTCGGTCAGCCGTTCGGTGGCCGCCTGCCGGAAGGCGGCCACCGCGGCCGGGTCCGGCGGGACGTCCCAGGTGGCCACCCGGTCGGCGCCCAGGGCGCGGGTGCGGACCAGGAGCAGGGCGACGTCGTCGGTGGGCTGCTCGGGCATGACGGCCTTGAGGACTTCGTCGCTGAGGGCTTCGAGGGAGGCGGCGGGTGCGCCGAGGGCGCGGCGCAGTTCCTCGGTGGCGCGGTCGACGTCCCGGTCGCGGTCCTCGACCAGGCCGTCGGTGTAGAGGGCGACGACCGAGCCCGCGGGCAGGTCGAGTTCCGTCGCCTCGAAGGGCAGGCCGCCGACGCCGAGGGGCGGCCCGGCGCTCATGGGTACGAACTCGGCGGTGCCGCCGGGCAGCACGACGGCCGGGGCCGGGTGGCCGGCCGCGGCCAGGCTGAGCCGGCGGGAGACGGGGTCGTAGACGGCGTAGAGGCAGGTGGCGCCGAGTTCGGCGACCTCCTCGCCGGTCCCGCCGGAGGTCAGATGGATGACCAGGTCGTCCAGGTGGGTGAGGAGCTCGTCCGGGGGCAGGTCGACGTCGGCGAGGGTGCGCACCGCCGTGCGCAGCCGGCCCATCGTCGCGGAAGACTGGATGCCGTGGCCGACGACGTCCCCGACGACCAGCGCGACCCGGCTGCCGGAGAGCGGGATCACGTCGAACCAGTCGCCGCCGATGCCGGCCAGCGAGCCGCACGGCAGATACCGGTGGGCCACCTCGACCGCGGCCTGCCCCGGCAGACCGCTCGGCAGCAGGCTGTGCTGGAGGGCGTGGGCGGTGTCGCGCTCCCGGGCGAAGCGGCGGGCGTTGTCGACGCAGACGGCGGCGCGGCTGGCGAGTTCCTCGGCGAAGACGGCGTCGTCGGGGCCGTAGGCGTCCGAGTGGTACTTGCGCACGCACACCGCGGCGCCGAGGGTGATGCCCCGGGCGCGCAGCGGCACCGCGATCATCGAGTGGACGCCCTCACGGTAGGGCCGGCCCTCCGGGGAGCGCGCGTTGCGGTCCGCGAGCCAGCGGTCGAACGCCGGCTCGCCGGCCTGGGCCAGCACCGCCCGGCCCTCGCGGAGGGCGACGGCCGGCGGGGTGGACGGCCGGTACTCCTCCGACTCCCCCGGCATCAGTGCCGCGCCCCGGTTGCCGGCCACGACGGAGCGGTGGGCGACGCGCCGCAGCTCGGTGCCGCTCTCGGGGGCCTCCGGCGGCTCGTGCGCGCCGAGCACCCAGTCCAGCAGGTCGACGGTGGCGAAGTCGGCGTACTGCGGGACGAGGAGTTCGATCAGCTCCTCGACCGTGCGCACGACGTCCAGGGTGGTGCCGATGCGGGTGGCGGCCTCGTTCAGCAGGGCGAGGCGGCGCCGGGCCCAGTACTGCTCGCTGCTGTCGAAGGCGGCCAGGGCCACCGCGGTGGGCTCCCCGGAGCCGTCGCACAGGGGCCACATCTCGATGCTCCAGGCGTGTGCCCGGTGCGATGCGGGGGCGCCGGTGAAGCTCTCGTAGCGGACAGGCCGGCCGGTCTCGGCCACCTCGCGCATATGGCGCACGAACCCCCGGGTGTGCTCGCTCTCCGCCACGGTGTCCGCGTAGAAGCGGCCGACCAGCGCCTCCTCGGGCATCCCCATCAGCCGGCAGGCGATGTCGTTGACGTACAGGTAGCGCTGTTCGAGGTCGAGGACCGACATGGCCATGGAGGCCTGCTGGAAGGCCTCGCCGACCAGGACCGGGCCGGTCGGGTCGGCAGTGATCACGTGCCCGGCCGGTGCGCCGTCGGCGCCGAGCAACGGGCAGACGCTCACGGCCACCCGGACCGGGTGTCCCTCGCGGTGGCGCAGGGTGAGGGTGCCGGTCCCGGCGGCCAGGACGCCGCCGGGCGGTTCCCCGGCGAGCAGCTCGGCCGCGGGCCGGCCGACGACCTCGTCCGCCGCGCGGCCCGTGAGCAGCCGCGCGCCCTGGCTCCACCCGGTCACCCTGGCCTGGGCGTCGATGACCACAGCGGCCGCGGCTCGCTCCATATGCCCCAGGATGATCCGAATACTCCGGTCCATCAAGCGCGGCAGCGGACCGGATCAGTCCCGGGGGGCGCGCAGCGCGGCCAGGGCACGGTCGGCGTGGGTGTTCATACGCAGTTCGCTGCGCACCACCTCCAGGATCGTGCGGTCCTGGCCGATGACGAAGGTGACCCGCTTGGTCGGGGCGAGGGTGAAGCCCCGCCTGACCCCGAACCGGTCACGCACCGTGCCGTCGGCGTCCGACAGCAGCGGCATGCCGAGGGTGTGCCGTCCGGCGAACTCCTGCTGGCGTTCGACGCTGTCGCCGCTGATCCCGACCGGGCGGGCGCCGACGGCCGCGAACTCGGCGGCGAGGTCCCGGAAGTGGCAGGCCTCGGCGGTGCAGCCGGGTGTCAGGGCGGCAGGGTAGAAGAACAGCACGATCGGGCCGTCGGCCAGCAGCCCGGTGAGGCTGCGGACGGTGCCGGTCTCGTCCGGCAGCGCGAAGTCCTCGGCCTTGGCGCCCACTTCCGCACGTTCGGTCACGACCGTCCCTCCCCGTTCCGGGCCACGCCGCGGGCCCACAGCACCAGGGGCACCTGCAGCGGCAGCCGCGCCAGGGCGGCGTTGCGCTGGGGCGCGGGCCGGTGGCGCCAGTCGACGGCCATCTTCACGTTGGCGGGGAACACCCCGACGAAGAAGGCGGCGGCCGCCCTGGCGGCCAGGGGGCGCGTCCGGCGCGCGGCGACACCGGCCGCCAGGGCCAGCTCCACCGCTCCGCTGCCGTACGTCCAGGCCCGGGGCGAGCCCGGCAGCGCTCGCGGGACGAGGTGGTCGAACTGGCGGGGTACGGCGAAATGGGCGGCCCCCGCGGCGGCCAGCAGGCCGGCGAGCAGCAGGGGTGAGCGTTCGGACCGGGGCACGGTTCCTCCTCTGGTGACCTGCCGCCGGATATTACTCGACAGTAGTCGTGGCCAGGGCCGCTTCCGGCGGGCGGGGACGGGAAATTGCGCGGTGCCGCACCCGGAGCGTGGGTGCGGCACCGTACCGGCCGGCACCGGGGCCGCGGGTGCGGCACCCGGCGCGGTCAGCCCGCGGCGATCAGCCGCTGCTCGGTGCCGGTGCGCTCCGGCCGCCGGGCCGAGCGCAGGGCCGCGATGCCGATGAACACCATCGAGGAGACACCGGCCAGGGCGAAGGCGGCGAAGCCCCAGTCGCCGTTGCCGGCGGCCAGCAGCTGGCCACCGAGCCAGGGCCCGAAGACGGCACCGAAGCGGCCCATGCCGGAGGTCCAGCCGACGGCGGTGGCGCGGCTGTCCGGGGTGGAGCGGATGGAGACGGTCGCGTAGATCATGGTCTGGGCGCTGTTGAGGAAGACGCCGGTGAGGAATACGACCAGGAAGGTCACGCCCAGCGGCATGCGGACGCTGAGCAGGAAGACGCCGGCCGCGGTGAGCGCGAACCAGATCGCGGAGACGCGCGGGGCGCCGAACCGGTCGGAGGCGCGGCCGGCGATCAGCATGCCGACGATGCCGCCGAGGTTGAACAGGACCACGAAGGTCAGGGCGGAGCCGAGGTTGTAGCCCTCGCCGCGCATCAGGGTGGGCAGCCAGGTGGCGACGCCGTAGACGAGGAGGAGTCCGCCGAAGGAGGCCAGCCAGTAGAGCAGGGTCTGGATCCACTCGCCGCCGCGGAACAGGTTCAGCAGGGCGCCGAACCGGTCGGCCGGGGCCGTTCCGGTGGCCTTCCGCGCGGGGAGTCCGACCTCGTAGCGGGCGGCCAGCTCGCGGGCCTCCGCGTCACGGCCCTTGGCGACCAGGAAGCTCAGCGACTCGGGCATGGCCTTGATCAGGACCGGGACGTACAGCAGCGGCACGACGCAGACCCAGAACGCGGCGCGCCAGCCGGCCGGCTCGACGAGCCACTTGGCGACGTAGGCGGAGAGGATGCCGCCGGCGTGGTGGGCGGTCATCAGTGCGCCGATGGTCAGGGCACCCCGGCCGCCGCGGGCGTAGTCGGAGACCAGGGAGATCGCGGTGGGCAGCAGGCCGCCGAGACCGATGCCGGCCAGGGTGCGGCCGAGGCCGAAGACGGCGACGGAGCCGGAGAGCGCGCATATCCCGGAGGCCAGCGAGAAGAGCGCGACGCAGGCGACCATGAGCTTCTTGCGGCCGACCCGGTCCGCGACCGTGCCCGCCGTCAGGGCTCCGATCAGCATGCCGAAGGTGGCGTAGCTGCCGAGGTCGCCGGCCTGGCCCGGGGTGATCCCGAGCGCCTTGCTCTCCAGCATGTGCGGCAGCACCGAGCCGTAGATGAACATGTCGAGGCCGTCGAAGAGCACGGCGAGCCAGCACAGACCGACGACCAGCAGGGCCAGTCTGCCGCCGCGAGCGGACGGGGCGAGGGAGGAGGACATCGTTGTTTTCCTCTCGTCCAGGAGGCGTTCCCTGGAGGGGATCAGTGATGGGGCCCCTGTCCGGGCGGAGCGGGGGACTCGCCGGGGACGCGGGGAGGGCCGACGCGGCTCGTTGCGGCTGACCCGTGATGCGCTAGACGGTAGGGACCCCGTTCCTAGAGTGTCAACGTTTTTGTCAACAATCTCATCCGGCGACCGGATACCCTGCATCTGACCAGCGGCTATACGCGCAGGGGGGTGGGTCGCGCACGGTGTCGTGCGCGACCCACCCCCCTGTGGCGCGGCCCCGGCTAGGCGACCGGCGGCGTGCCGTGGGTGTGGAACGACGCGATGGTCCTGAGCCCCCACGCCTGCCCCTTGGCCCGCTCGGCCTCGGTCCAGGTGACGAGCGGCCAGTCCGGCGCCAGGACCAGACGGGTCAGCGGGTTGCACAGCTCGACGCGGTTGCCGCCCGGCTCGTAGACGTACAGGAAGAACGTCTGCTGGATGGCGTGCTTGTGCGGGCCGGTCTCGATGAACACGCCGGTGTCGATGGCGAGGTCGGCGGCGCGCAGGATGTCCTCGCGGGTGTCGGTGGCGAAGGCGATGTGGTGCAGCCGGCCGCTCGACCCCGTCCAGTCCTCCGTGTAGACGACGTCGTACGACTTGTTCGTGAAGGTGAGCCAGCGGGCCGCGATCCGGCCGGTGTCCAGCCGGATCTGCTCGGTCGGCCGGGCGCCGAGCACGTGTTCCTGGAACTCCGCGCTCGCCTGCACGTCGGCGGCGAGGAAGTTGACGTGGTCCAGGCGGCGCACGCCCACACCCCGGTTGGGTTGGGCCTGCGGCTGGTTCTTCAGCGCCGGCCTCAGCTCGTCGGGGGCCCGGTAGTGCTCGCTCTCCCAGTACAGGGCGTGCTCGTGGCCGTCCGGGTCGGTGGTGACATACAGCTTGCCGAGGCCGGGTTCGTCCTCCGTCCAGTGGCCGGTGCCGCCCGCCGCCTCGACGGCCGCGACCCTGCGCCGCAGGGCCTCCTCGCTGGCGGTGCGCAGCGCGAGCCGGCCGAGGCCGGGCTGCTCGCGGACGGTGAGGACCAGGCTGTGGTGCTCGTAGTCGTCGAAGGTGCGCAGGTAGACGGTGTCGCCGTCCTGGCCGTTGACGGTGAGTCCGAGGTAGTCGGTGAAGAAGGCGACACTGGCGTCCAGGTCCGGGGTGAAGAGCTGGGCGTGGCCGATATGGGTGATGTCACCGAGGGGCGGAGCCATCGTTGCCTCCTTGAGGTTGTGCGGGGACGGTGCCGGACGGCCGGGGGAAGACCGTGCCGTCGAAGATCTTGCGGGCGGTGCGGACGACGGCGGTGCGGCGCACCGCCGGCGGCCGGGCGCCGGTGTCGACGTCCGTGTCGATGTCCAGGAAGCCCGTGGGGTGTTCGATGCGGACCCGCTCGCCGGACGCGGGCGGCCGGGCGATCCCCTCCCCCACCCCGCCGGGCAGCCGGAGCCCGGCGGCCACGCTCGCGGCGCCGAGGACGCCGATGGAGGTGTGGCAGCGGACGGGGATGAAGGTGCGGGTGGTGACCGCGCCGCCGGTGCGCGGCGGGGCCAGCAGGGTGAGCTTGGGGACGGTGGCGTTCTCGACGTCGCCGAGCCCCATCAGCCGCCCGGCCGCCAGCCGGATCTCCCTCAGGCGGTCGGCGAGCGCCAGGTCCTCCTCCAGGTCCTTGGGCTGTTCGTATCCGGTGACCTTCAGCGCGGCCGCCGGGACGAGCACGGCAGGCATCCCGTTGTCCACGCAGGTCACTTCGACACCGGCGACGGTGTCGCGGACCCGTCCGGTGGGCAGCAGCGGGCGGCCGGCGGCCGGGAACTCGATCACCACGGGCGCGGCGCCGCCGGGCACGCCGGAGATCTCGGCGGTACCGGTGTAGTCGACGCGGCCGCCCGGGGTGGGGAAGGTGGCGACGGCCCGCTCCCCCGTGTTGAGCATGCGGACGCGTACGGCGGTCTCATCGTCGCCGGGGGCCACGAGCCCCCGCTCGACGGCGAACGGGCCCACGGCGGCGAGGATGTTGCCGCAGTTCTGACGGCCGCTCACCTCGGCCCGGTCGACGGCGACCTGGAGGAACAGGTAGTCGACGTCCGCGTCCGGGTCCTCGGAGGGCGAGACCACGGCCACCTTGCTGGTCAGCGGGTGCGCGCCGCCGAGCCCGTCGATCTGGCGCGGGTCCGGGCTGCCCATCACCCGCAGCAGCAGGTCGTCGCGTGCGGCGGGGTCGGCGGGCAGGTCCTCGGCCAGGAAGCAGGCGCCCTTGGAGGTACCGCCCCGCATCAGCGTGCAGCGCACCTCCGCGGGCCCGGTCACGCGCCGGTCCCTTCGCGCGCGTAGTCCTCGTACGGCGTCCAGGTGACGCCGAGGCGCGCGAGTTCCTCCCGGAGCCCGTAGCGGTCCAGGCCCAGTTGGCCCTCGACGAAGGCGGCGCGGGAGGCGGCCTCCTTGGCCTCGCGGGCCTCGGACGCCTCGGCGGCCTCGCGGGCCCTCTCGCGCGGGACGACGACCACGCCGTCGTCGTCGGCGAGGATCACGTCGCCCGCGCGGATCACCTGGCCGCCGATGGCCACCGGTACGTTGACCGAGCCGCCGGTCGCCTTCACGGTGCCCTGCGCGGACACGGCCGCCGACCAGGCGGGGAAACCGAGTTCGCGCAGTTCCTCGGTGTCGCGGATACCGGCGTCGATGACCAGGCCGCGCACGCCGCGCCGCTTCAGCGCGGTGGCGAACAGTTCGCCGAACATGCCGTCGGTGGAGGGCGAGGTGGTGGTGACGACAAGGATGTCGCCCTCGCCGCACTGCTCCACGGCCGCGTGGATCATGAGGTTGTCGCCGGGCCACGACAGCACGGTGACCGCCGTGCCCGCGACGCGGGTGCCCTGCTGGATCGGGCGCAGGTGCGCGGGGAGCAGCCCGGTGCGGCCCATGGCCTCGTGCACGGTGGCCACGCCGTGGCCGGCCAGCGCCGCCACGTCCTTGGCGTCCGCCTTCGGCGGGCCGGTGACGATCACGCCGCTCATGCCAGCTCCTTCGCGATCTGCGGGTAGGGGCGCATGTAGGCCTCGGCCATGGTCTTGTGCGGCAGGCCCAGGTTGGGTCCGGCGTTGCGCTTGAGCTGGACGCCGCGGCGCACGGCGAGGTCGGTGTAGTAGTCCCACAGGTGCTGCTGGGCGCCGAGGCATTCCATCGCCTTGCGCTTGGTCTCCCACACCTCGGTGATGTCGAGCAGGACTTCGGGCCGGAAGCCGCTCATCTCGGGCTGGTGGGGCTCGAAGTAGAAGACGGGCGGGGCGCCGATGATCTCGCCGGGGCCGGGGTAGCCGATGGCCTGGGCGAGGACCCTTGCCTCGAGCGCCATGCGGTTGGCGGCCGGGTGATCGCCGTTGTACGGGTCCTCGACCGGGTGGGTGAGGACGACCTCGGGCTGGGTCTCCCGGTAGACGGCGACGAGCCGGTCGGTCAGCTCGGCGCCCGCGACGAGGGGATAGTCGCCGGCGTCGAAGAAGCGGACCTCGGCGCCGAGGGTGGCGGCGGCCTGCTCCGCCTCCTCCCGGCGTATCGCCTTGATCTCCACGAGGGTCTTCCCCTCGCGCCATGCCTTGGCGGACTCGCCGCGTTCGCCGAAGGTCAGACAGGCGATGGTGACCTTCTCGCCGCGGGAGGCGGCGAGGGCGATGGCGCCGCCCGCACGCCACACGAAGTCCCCGGCGTGCGCGGTGACGACGAGTGTCGAACGTGGGGACGGTGTGGGCGCGTTGGCGTGCGTCATTGCGGAATGTCTTCCTCTTCGGGTCCGGGCACCGCCGGGCGAGCCCTGCGGCGCCCTCGCCTCGTGGACAGGCGCGCGCCCGCCCCCGTGTCCCGCGCGCGACGCGTCAGTCGGTGAGCGCGCCGATCACACTGGCGAGGTGGGCGCGGACGGCCGCTTCGGCCGCCTGCGGGTCCCTGGCCCTGATCGCCTCGATCATCGCCAGGTGCTCGTTCAGGGATTGCTGCGGACGCCCCGGCCGGAGCGCCAACTGGAAGCGGTGGCGGACCAGTTGGGCGTTCAGCCGCTCCAGCAGCTCGACGGCGGTCTGCTGCCCGGAGATCTCCCGGATCCGGTCGTGGAGCCGGTGGTTGAGATCGGAGTACGTCACCGGCTCCCCGTCGGCGACGGCCTTCTCCATCGCCGCGCCGAGGTCGGCCAGTTCGGTGAGCTGCCCGTCGCTGGCGGCGACGGCGGCCTTGGCCGCGCACAGTCCTTCCAGGACCATGCGGCACTCCGTGATCGCGACCGCTTCCTCCACGGTCACCACCCGCACCCGTGATCCGCGGTTGCGGATCCGCTCGACCAGTCCCTGGGCCTCCAGATCGATCAGTGCCGCCCGGATGCTGGCCCGCGTCACACCGAACTGCTCGGCGAGTTCGTTCTCCACCAGCCGCTGGGCCGGTGCCATCTCGCCGTGCAGGATCGCCTGCCGCAGCTGCGCGAGCGCATGCTGTTTGGCCTGCTCCCCGGTGGTCGGACGGGCTTCCTTCGGCATCGTTGCCCTCCCTGAGTGAGTGCCTATCGAACCTAAAACTAGCCCAACAAGATTGTCAACAATTTTGTTCGCGTCTCCGGGTCGCACCGCTCTCCCGGTGCGTCTCCACGGGGATTCAGCGGACCCGGGTGACCGGGGCGAGCCAGAGGCCGACGATGGCGTCGGCGAGGCCGGTGGCGACCTTGCGCACCACCGCCCGCCGCCAGGTGCTGTTCACCAACCTCGCGTCCATCGCGTTCGGCTTCTCGATGTTCGCGATGGCGCTGGTCCTGCCGCAGCTTCTGCAGCTGCCCGCGCAGACCGGCTACGGCCTCGGCAAGTCCATCATGACCGCAGGGCTCGTGATGGCCCCGCAGGGTCTGGTGATGATGGCGACGGCCCCCGTCTCCGCCCTGATCACCCGGTCCCGCGGCCCGAAGATCACGCTGATGACCGGCGCGGTCGTCGTGGCCGCCTGATACGGCCTCAACATCGTGCTGACGAGCGAGGTCTGAACCTGGTCCTCGTGCCCTGCGTCATCGGCGCCGGCGTCGGCTTCGCCTACGGCGCCATGCCCGCGCTCATCATGGGCGCCGTGCCGGCTCGGAGACGGCCGCCGCCAACAGCCTCAACACCCTGATGCGGTCCATCGGCACCTCGGTGGCCAGCGCGGTCGCGGGCGTGGGCCTCGCCCAGATGACGGCCAGCCTCGGCGGCCACACCCTGCCGTCCGGGAACGGCTTCAAGGTCGTCCTGGCGCTCGGCGCGGGCTTCGCCGTCCTCGCCTTCCTGCTCGCCTCCTTCCTGCCCCGCCACCGCCCGGCCGACCCGGTCGGGGCGCCGGCGTCCGCCGGCGCGCCGTCCGCCGAGCCGGTGGGCTGAGGACGGCCGGACCGGCCCCGGGGCCCGTTCAGGGGAACCGGGGCCGAAAGGCGCGTGAGGGCGGCGGGAGCGGTCGACACCTTCAGCCGTGAACGCCCTGACCCTGCCGCTCGTCGCGCCCATGCTCGCCACCCCCGGCCCGCTGCCGCCCGCCGCCCAGGACGAGCGGTGGGCGTACGAGACCAAGCAGGACGGCCAGCGGGTGATGGTCTATCTGCCCGGCGACGGCAGCGTCCTGCTGCGCGCCCGCTCCGGCGAGGACATCACCGGCGCCTACCCCGAACTCCGGCCGCTCGGCACCGCCCTCGGCGCCACGCCCGCCGTCCTGGACGGCGAGGTACTGGCCCTGGACGAACTCGGGCGCTCCGACTTCCAGTTGCTGCAGAGCCGGATGGGGCTCGCGCACTCCCCCGCCCGGGCGGCCCGCCGCGCCGCCCAGGTGCCGGTCCACCTGGTGCTGTTCGACGTCCCGTACCTGGAACGCCCCCTGCTCCGGCTCCCCTACACACGGCGGCGGGCGCGGCTGACGGAGCTGGGCCTGACCGGACCGCACTGGTCGACGCCGGCCGCGGTGACCGGTCACGGTGCCCAGGCCCTCCGGGCGACTCGGGAACACGGCCTCGAGGGTCTGGTGTGCAAGCGGCTGGACTCGGTGTACGAGCCGGGAGTGCGCTCCCGCTCCTGGATCAAGATCCGGAACATGCGCAGCGAGGACGTGATCATCGGCGGCTGGCTGCCCGGCAAGGGGCGGCTGACCGGACTGCCCGGCGCCGTTCTGGTCGGCCAGCGCGCCGGTGACCGGCTGCGCTACGTCGGCGGGGTGGGCACCGGCTGGAGCGAGGCGGAACGGACGGAACTGGCCGGGCTGCTGCGGGCCGCGGCGAGCAGCCGGTGCCCCTTCGACCCGGTGCCGCGCGTCGCGGGCGCCCAGTGGGTGCTGCCCCGGCTGGTCGGCGAGGTCAGCTACAGCACCCGCACCCGGGCCGGGATGCTGCGCCAGCCCTCGTGGCAGCGGCTGCGCCCCGACCTGGCCGCCGAGGAGTCGTCGGCGGACCTGCCGGAGGACCTCGGCTAGACGCAATACCGGTGACTTTGTTGGGGTCTGGTCGTTGGATGGGTTGTGCCAAGGCCGGGTCAGGTGAAGTCGTCGGGGGTTGGTCGGTTCTCGGATCG
>NZ_JBEYRK010000019.1:0-164785 GCF_040704065.1 Streptomyces sp. NPDC047869 | reverse complement strand
CCCGACCCCGCCACCCACCCCCGACCCGCCCACCCCGGCGACGGATGCCGCAAACACACACACCCCATCCAACCCCCGCCACCAGCCCACACCAGCAAGCAAGTGATCGCACCGACCGACTCGCCGCCCCCGTGAGAACCGCGCGAATGAGGGATGACAGACGTCAACCAGCCGCTAATCCGGCCACACATCACGACCCGTCCCCGACGCCCCGCCGTCCCGGGCAAGGAGTCCGCACCGGATACCACCACAACCAGCCCGTCGCCGCCATAAGGACCGTCGTCGCCGTTGCCCCGCGTCACCACATCCAGATGCCCGTCACCATCGACGTCCCGGACACAGAAGCCAGTCATCCACATCGCCTCAGGCAGGTGCAGCAGGAGCATGCGCCGCGCAGACCCGCTCCTGGCTGATCACCCACCACACCGACCGCCGCCCCGCACCCGTCGAGCACATCCTGCACTGGTCGACCTGGCGCCGACGACGACAACACCGGGCCCGCACGAGCCACTACAAACGACGCGGGCACAGCCCCTGAACTTGCAGTCACGGCAAGCACCGTTGCAGTACGAGGCCGTGTCCCGGTACCAGAGGTCTTCGACCACGAGCAGGAAGAGGACCTCTGCGAAGGGTTCCGTCTGCCCGGGGGCCCGCACCCGGATTGCAGGCGGCCGACAGGATGCCCAGGCTGGAAGGAGCGAGGCCGGGAAGTGGTCGCCGGCCGGCGATCGGCTGGTCACCGTGCCGGTGCGACGTCCCGGCGTGCGGCAGCGACGACACGTCTCGAGGTGGCAGATGACATCAGCGACGACCGACGCGGCGGAGGAGTTCCGTCGGCTGAGCGACGACGATCCGGAACTGCAGGCCCACGGCGCGTACTACTCGTGCAGCTTCCTGCTGGACATGGACCTCCACCGGTTCCTCGTGCGGATGCACAAGGGAAAGGTGGACGAACTGATCACCGACCCCGAGCCGTTGGCGGCCTACGACTTCGCGATCCGCGCGGACGCTGAGACATGGCAGGGCTTCTGCCGGGAGACGCCTCCGCCGATGTGCCACGGCATCTGGGCGGCCACGTTCCGGCGGGGCATGCGCCTGGAGGGCGACCTGCTCGTGCTCATGCAGAACCTGCGTTGCGTGACCCGGCAGCTGGAGCTGCTGCGCGTCACGGGCCCCCTCGGGCCGGCAGACGAGGCCGGGCCCGCCCCGTCCCCTTGTGAGACATAGGAGCTCCCCATGGTCAGCGGCAGGATCTCTCCGGTCACCGGCCACTACGTCACCATCGACGTGGAGGACGCGCAGTACAGGGTGTTCTACCTGGAGAACGGGCAGGGCACGCCTCTGGTGTGCCAGCACACAGCGGGCTGCCACAACCACCAGTGGCGGGGCCTCCTCGAGGACGAGGAGATCACCGGCCGCTACCGGGTGATCGCCTACGACCTCGCCCGGCACGGCAAGTCGGACCCGCCGTGGAACCAGGGGTGGTGGAAGGAGGAGTACCGGCTCACCGCGGACCACTTCACGTCCTTCATCGTCGCCTTCTGCGACGCCCTCGAACTGCAGGACCCGATCTTCATGGGGTCGTCGTTCGGGGGGAACGTGGCCCTGCAACTCGCCCTGCGGCACCCGGACCGGTTCAAAGCGGTGATCCCCGTCGAGGGCGCGGACTACTCACCCGGCTTCTACCTCGACTGGTGGCAGCATCCCCACGCCAATGCCGCCCAGGTGTGCGCCAGCGGGGTGTGGGACCTCATGGCGCCGCAGTCCCCGGAGCAGGACCGCTGGGCAACCTGGTTCTACTACACCCAGGGATCGGAGGCGTTCAAGGGCGACCTGTACTTCTACTCGGTCGACCACGATCTGAGGGACCGGCTGGACGACATCGACGGCGACCGGTGTCCCGTGATCATGCTGACCGGCGAGTACGACTACCTCACCACCCCCGAGGACGGGCGCCGGACCGCAGAGGCCATCCGCGGAGCAGAGTTCATCGAGATGAAGGAGATCGGCCACTTCCCGATGAGCGAGAACTACCCGCGCTTCGCCCAATACCTGGGGCAGGCCCTGGAGCGGATCGAGAAGCGGACCGGCGCCTAGGTGTATTGAGTGCGGTGCCGTCGCCGACTGGAAACCTGAGGTGCAGGGGGCTGGGCTGGTCGGCGCGGTGCTGGGTGGTACTGAGGATCCGTTCTTCCAGCGGCCTCTGTGGCTGCAGACCCGTTGCGCCGGTCACATTTTGTGGGCCTACAACGAGGAGCACGTCGACGAGCTGTCCGCCTACGTCGGGGCGCGATTGCGAGAGCGTGGCGGCGTGCAGTCGACGATGTCGATGTTCGCTCGGCTGCCGGCGTGGATGAAGGTGTCGGACAATCGCGCGGAGGTGCTGGCCGGCCTGGAGACGCTGCGGGCGCTGGCCGGACGGATGGCACCTGCCGACCGCTCCGATGCCGCCCACGGGCGCGGTGACCGTCCCAGAGCGCACAGGAGTATGTACTTCCGGGGCGGCCCTTATGAGTCTTGAAGGCCCTGGTCACAGCCCTTCGTCGATGGTTGCGATGAGGACGGTTGCCTCGTAGCGGACCGCGAGCTTGTCATATCGCGTGGCGACCGCC
This sequence comes from Streptomyces sp. NPDC047869, assembly GCF_040704065.1. Classification (NCBI taxonomy): domain Bacteria; kingdom Bacillati; phylum Actinomycetota; class Actinomycetes; order Kitasatosporales; family Streptomycetaceae; genus Streptomyces; species Streptomyces sp. NPDC047869. The sequence goes on along the minus strand of NZ_JBEYRK010000019.1, from coordinate 162,173 downwards.
CGGTGTCTCTTGAGGCAGTTGATCCCGCACTCGACCGCGTGGCGCTCGCGGTAGTCGGCCGGGTCGAAGTACGGCGGCCGGCCGCCGCGCGAGCCGAGCTTCTGGCGGTTGCGCGCCTGGTCGGTCTTGTCCGGGATGGTGCAGCGGATCCCGCGGCGGCGCAGATCGGCACGGTTTCTGCGGGAGGCGTAAGCCTTGTCGGCGCGGACTCGATTTAGTCGGACGCGGGGTCTGCCTGGTCCGATGCGGGGCACGCGGATCTTCTCCAGCACGGGTTCGAACTGCGGTGAGTCCCCGCGCTGCCCAGCCGCGATCACGAACGACATGGGCTTCTGACCTTGCTCGACAGCCAGGTCCAGTTTGGTGGTGAACCCGCGGCGCGACCGTCCCAGCCCATGATCATGGGGCTCGGTGAAGATGCCGCCCGGTGGTTCCTTCTGCAGGTCGCCCTGCTTGCGGGCCCCGGCCGCGTGCTGATGGGCACGGCAGACCACGGAGTCGAGGCCCACGTTCCAGACGATCGCGCCCTTCGCGTCGGCCAGGGCCTGGAGCCGGGTGAGGATCCGGTACCAGATGCCGTTCCGCTGCCACCGGCGAAACAGGTCGTAGACCCGGTTCCATGGTCCGAATTCGACGGGGACGTCCCGCCACGGAACTCCAGTCCGGACACGGAACCATATGCCGTCGATCAGTTGCCGCCGAGGGCCAGACGGGTGACCGACCCAGCCTGGCACCCTTCGGCAACAGCGGCTCCAGCACCGCCCACTGCTCATCCGTGAGATCTCCCCGACCCCTGAACCGTGATCATTCACAGCGCAAGATCCACTTCACACGGCCTGGAGGACTTCGACAGCGAGTGTCCGGCCTTCGTCATGCCCCGGGATCTCTCCTCCCCGCCGCCGCTGTTCGAATCCCGGCTTCCGGCTCACGCGCAATCGGGCTTCCGTGCAGGGGGTCACCGACCGGATCAGCACGGTCGAGGCGAACATCGACGAGTCCTGGGTCGAGATCGGTGAGGGCGCGCCGTACGACCTGATCTGGGCCGCAGCCTTCATGCACCACGTGGCCGACCCAGCCCGCACCTTCGCCCGGGCTTTCGAGCAGCTGCGTCCGGGCGGGCTCGTGGCCGTCACCGAGATGGACTCTTTCCCCCGGTACCTGCCCGAGGACACCGGTGTCGGTCGGCCCGGTCTGGAGGCCCGCCTGCATGCCGCCACGAACACCCGGCCGCCCCACGAACGGACCGACCACCTCCGGGGCGCCGGCTTCACCCTCGTAGAGCAGCGTCCCATCGCGATCCGCCTCGATGCCCCGCAGACGGGACCGTCTCTGAACGCCTACGCCCACGGTTTCCTGGCCGAGCTGCGCTTCCCCCGCCACCGACGTCCTGGACGCCGACGACCTGGACGCCCTGCTGGACAGGGCGCAGCCGCACAGCGTCGCGCACCGTGATGACCTGAGCGTACGCACCATCCGCACCACCTGGATCGCCCGCCGCTCCTGAGTCCGCGGGGCGAGCTGCGCGACGACCGGCTCGCCCGCCCCTGCCGGCTTCTTCCATTTTCACTTAGAGTCCGCCATGAGTACCGCAACCACTGCGGCCCTCGAACCCGACAGCACGGCCGCGCCACATCGGGGCCGCATCCTGGCCCTCCTGGGACTGGCCCAGTTGATGGTGGTCCTGGACGCCACCATCGTGAACATTGCCCTGCCCTCGGCCCAGGCCGTCGGGGTATTGACGGAAAACCGTCGTGACCGGCATGCCTTGGGTCTTCGATGCCTCCTTCGTCCGGGGGCGGCGTTGCCGCCTGGCGAGGCCTCCTCGAAGGGCCTAGCGTTGTTCGCAGAGCAGTCGTGGTTCCGAAGTCGTTCGCCCGCGGTCACTGTGCCCGCGGGCGCTTTGCTGTCCAACCTCCCCGGACCAAGGCGATCACTTCAGGACCCGCGGTACCTTGCGGGCCCAAACCCCCTCGAAGGAGAACAGGCATGGCTAAGGGCACGGTGAAGTGGTTCAACGCGGAGAAGGGTTTCGGCTTCATCGCGCAGGAGGGCGGTGGCCCGGACGTCTTCGCCCATTACTCCAACATCACTGGTCAGGGCTATCGGGAACTGCAGGAGGGCCAGCACGTCGAGTTTGACGTCACTCAGGGCCAGAAGGGCCCCCAGGCGGAGAACATCCGCGTCGTCTGACAGACGGTATGAGGGAGACGGCCGGCCGGGCCCCACGGTCGACCGGTGACGGGCCCCATGGTTCACCCTTCAGTGGCTCTTCGTGGATCAGCCTGGGTGGCATGATGCCTCAACAGACGGCCCGCTCAAGTGCCCGGTGAAGGTGACCCCTCTGCCGGGACAACCGAGCGCGACCTGTCATCGACACCGGCGGGCATTGAGCCGGGCGGCCTGGCGCGTCAGGTGGTCGCGCTCGGCGAGGTCGGGTGCCTTTTGGGCCGCCCCGGCGTACAGCCCGGCGTACAGCCGGCGTACAGCCGTGCCGCCGTCGCCAGGTCGCCGTCGCGCTCGTGCAGGTACCCCGCCACGGCGGTGTGGCGGGGGCAGTAAGTCGTTCAGCGTCGCGAGCGCCGCCAGCCCGGCGCGCGGTCCGCCGGCCTCGCCGACGGCCACTGCGCGGTTAGAGCCCGGTCAGCAGGTGGACCGGTCCCACGCGAAGATCTGTGCATTCGTCGAGGAGGCCATGGTCATCCTGAAGTCCTGGCGACTCCTCCGCAAGTTCCGGTGCTCGACCAACCCGGATCACCTGGCTTGTCCAAGCCGCCCTCACTCTGCATCTGACCAGCTCAGGCCCGTGGAAAAGCCTTGATGTCGACAGTCGCTGACCACCGATCGCGGCAACGACGCGGTTCGCGAAACGGTCGCTAGCTGGCACCGGCCGGGCCCGCGGGTTTGGAGAGCAGGACGTCGTACTCCCTGGGCAGTTGGGCGGTCGCGTTGCGGAACTCCTGGTCGCCAACCGCTTCCCTCAGGGTGGCCAGGACCGCGCGGATCCCGGCCTCCGCAAGTTCGCGGGGCACGTCCGCGCGGTCGGCTACACGCCGGACGAACGAGTCGGCCCCGTAGCCTTTCGCGATCTCCTCGTCCGTGCGCAGCCAGCTCTTCAGCGGCTCCGGCAGCGGCTCCGCGAGGTCCTGGGCCTCTCCGCCGCTGATCCGGTCGGCGAACACCTCAAAGGTGGCGCGTGTGAGGGTCTCCGCAGCGTCGAGGGAGACGCCCGCCCGCTCGGCTGCCTTCGCCAGGAATGCGTCGTACTCCATGCGACCCTGCCCCAGTCGTCGTCAGGCCGTCAGTCGGCGTGATCACCAACAGATCCAGTCAAACCCATACCTGTCGCCTCGGCCACTGGGCAGGGCCGGCATCGATCCCGCCGTGTCGCGGAGTGGCCATGAGTTCCTGCAGGTCAGCGTATGCGCCCCGGTAAGGGATGACCTGCCGGTTGCTGCCGCATGCCGGGCGGGGTCCACTGGGGGTAGAGGGCCTCATCCGGAAAGGGGCTGTTCCATGGAACGGCAGGCAAAGGACCCCAGAGCGCGGGTGACTGCCCGCGGCCGAGCGCTCCCGGCGGTGATGTCGTGACCGCCCGGGTCGAGTGCGTGGTGACGACCGGCGTTGTGGCCGGGCCGGACGCCGACACCACGCCGATGGAGAACAACGTGTGGATCGTCGGTGACGACGAGCAGGCGATGGTGGTCGACGCCGCACACGAGCCGGACGTCATCGCCACGGCGCTCGGCGACCGCCGCGTGGTGGCGATCGCGTGCACCCACGCACACAGCGGACACGTCGACGCGGCGGTGGCTCTGTCGGACCGCACCGGGGCTCCGATCATGCTGCACCCGGATGACCTGGAGCTGTGGCGTCGCAGCTTTCCCAGCCGTGTCCCCGACGAGGAACTCGTCGACGGCCGGGTGATCGACGTTGCCGGAACTGTTCTGACGGTGCGTCACACTCCGGGACACACGCCGGGATCCGTAAGTCTGTACGATCCGGCGCTGCACAGCGTCTTCACCGGGGACATGCTGCTCTCGCGCGGCCCTGGAGCCATCGGGCCGGAGGACTCCGACTTCCAGGCGATGATCCACTCGATCCGCGAGCGCCTCGTCACCCTGCCCCCCGAGACGGTGGTGTGCCCGGGGCATGGCGACGTCACCACGGTCGGCGAAGTGGGCGAGCGGGTGGAGGACTGGCTCCGCCGCATCACATGAGAGCGAGAGGCCCAGGAAGCCGAAGACGGCCAGGGTGTCACTGAGCCCTTTCCAATCCGAGGAAGGTGCTTGGTAGTTGGGCTGACAACGTGGTGAAGCCCCTGGTGACCCCCCGCATGGGGCAGAACTTCGTGGGCTGGCAACCGCCCGCCGGCGGCGACAGCACGCTGGGCGTGGTCGATTTTTCGATCTTCCCGCACCTGGATCATCCAGCTTGTCCGGAGAACACCATGGCCGCGGCAGAGCGATGGGCCGCCGGACTCGCGGGTCCGGCATACGCGATCGACGAGCAGGCCGCCATCAAGGTGGACGACGGCGCAGTCGAAGTGGTCTCCGAGGGCCACTGGACGGCCTTCTGAGAGCGGACGGTCACCGATCCAGCAGGCGGCCCCGCAGGCAGGAGGAGCAGGGTTCCACTGCTGGGCCTGCGGGGCCGGTGCGTTACTCACGTACCCTACGGTGCGTCCGATACGTCCGATCCCTCCCAACCGTTCGCACAGGAAGGCTGGTTACGTGAGTGGGGCCCGGCCGTATCCGGCCGGGCCCCACTCACCTCGCGCGCGTGGCGCGCTCATCGCGCCTGGCGTCTATCGGCTACCAGCGGTACCAGCGGCCCTTGCGGCCGCCACTGTCCGCCGTGCGAACGACGAAGCCCAGCAGCCACACGACGAGCACGATCACCGCGATCCACCACAGCGCCTTCAGCGCAAAACCCGCACCGAAGAGGATCAGGGCCAGCAGAAGAACCAGAAGCAGGGGAACCATCGTTATCAACCTCCTGGCCACCAGGTGCCCTTACCTCAGGCTGACAAGCCCACAAAGCGGGAGTTATTTCAGCGCGGGACGGGGCATATGCCGGCGCCGCGCGCCACGCCTGGTTCCTTCGGCCTCGTTCCTCACCCAGCGCAGAGCGCCTCGTCAAGCGGTGTGCGGGTCTGTGGTCAGGGTGTGTCGCCGGAGTAGTGGAAGCGGCAGGCGACCCCTGGGCCTGGTGTGCGCGGCTCGTCGGCGCCTGGGTCGTACAGGGCGCGGCCGCCGGGCCACCGCGACAGTTCGGTGGCCAGGGCGACACCGCCGTCGACTTCCTCCGGCGTCCAGCCGGTGATGTCCAGCAGCAGACCGTCCAGGGGTCCGCCGACGAGCGTCGCGTACGTCCGCGCGGGGAGTGGGCCGGGGTTGGGGTCGTCGTGGTCGCAGCCGTAGACCCGGCCACGCAGCAACTGCTCATCGCCGTTCATACCGAACAGCGTTGCAGCCACCACTGACAACGAGTTCTCCGTCCGTTGTCGGGGCCCGTGGACACCAAACGCGGTGCGCAGGGCTGCTCTGTCCGTGGGGGCGCGTAGCGTGAGCCGGCACAACGAACTCGCAGCAGGAACCACCATGCCACGTCTTGGAGAGCAGTCCGCTTCCGTCGCCGTGCCGGCCGCGTGGCAGCGTCGGCCGCGGCGGTCGTCGGTCCGGCACGGCCAGGCATCGTGCGCCGACTACGGCTGCACCCGCGCCGAGTTCCGCCAGGCAGCACTGCGAGCCCGCCGCCAGCGCGAGCAGGACCGCGGGCGTGGTCTGTCCGCCCGTGTCCCACCGCATGCCGCCGCACGGTGGGCGGTCCGGCTGCGCGAGCAGGGCATGTCCGCGCAGGACATCGCCGACCGAGCCGGGCTCTCCGTGACGCCGGTCCGCCGCGTCCTCCGGACTCCCACGCAGGGCACCACGGTCCGGGACATCGCCCGCACCTCCGCCGACGCCATCCCCGGCATCCCGCTCCCCGCCCGCCGCACCCCCGGCACCCCCGGCCTGACCGACTCCACCAGGCATCACGGCTGCTGGCCGACCTGGCACGCGCCGGATGGCCCGCCACCACACTCGCCCAGCGCCTGGACGTCAACGCCCGCACGATCGCCGAGGTCCGCGACACACACCCCCGCCTCCACCTCGACCTGGCCCTGCGGATACGCCGCCTGCACCACGACCTGATCAGCATCGACCCGGCCGGCTACGGCATCCACCCCACCGACATCGCCCGCACCCGCGCCGCAGCCGCCCGACGCACCGCGGCGACAGCCGCCTGATCCGGGTAACTCAGGGAGCCGTGGCTGCCCGGGTCCCACTGCGACCACCTGCTGATCAGCCTCCCCTACCTCCAGGGCCCCGGTCTGGAGAAATGCCCGCTGGCCGACGGACACGCCCCCATTCCCTGGGTGCTGCCGGTGACGGCGGCCGAGATGGAGTACCGCCGCACGCACGGTCACGAAGCCCTTGTACGGCTCTTCGACGAGTACGCGATCGTCCCGACCGACCCGAGGCGGCCGTCCGTCGTCCGAACCTCGCGGGCACGGTCCCGGCACCGGCGACAGGCGGGGTGCCGCTGCGCGGTCGACGGAATGGAGGGGCCGTCACCGCGCACTGTGGTCCGCCGTTCACCCACAGAGCGGCGTCGCGGCGTCGCCCGCCGGCTCCTCCGAGATGCGGAGCAGGAAGAGGACGGGATGGGGATGTCCTCGTACGGGGTAGGCGAGCGGGACGACGCGGGGCGGTCCGGCGCGCTGCTTGAGGGAGGGTCAACGTATGCAATTCGACGACGATGCTGCTCTGGACACGTCCGAGGTCGAGGACGGTCGGGGAGGTGCGCTGGGCGGGATCCCGGGCGGCGGGAAGACCATCGGCGGGGGACTGGTCGGACTCGTGGTGCTGGTCGCGTCCGTGCTCTTGGGTGTCGACCCCGGCATGTTCGGCTCGGGCAGCAGCGACACGTCCTCGTCCGGCAAGTCAGCCGCGGACCTCGCGGCGGACTGCCGGACCGGTGCCGACGCCAACCGCAAGGAGGAGTGCCGGATCGTCGCCGTGGTCGACAGCGTGCAGGCATTCTGGAAGCAGACGGAGACAGCCGCCGGCAAGCCCTACCAGCAGGCCCCGACGTTCCTGTTCACCGGCAGTGTGAACACCGGTTGCGGGAACGCGACTTCCGACGTCGGCCCCTTCTACTGCTCAGCCGATGACAAGGTCTATCTCGACCTCGGCTTCTTCAACGACCTGAGCAGCAAGTTCGGCGCCAAGGGCGGCCCATTCGCCGAGGCCTACGTCATCGCGCACGAATACGGCCACCACTTCCAGGACCTCAGCGGAACGATCTCCCGCGGCAGCGGAAAGGGCCAGAACAGCGGCTCGGTGAAACTCGAGTTGCAGGCGGACTGCTACGCCGGGGTGTGGGCCCACCACGCCACCACCACCCCCGACCCCAAGAGCGGTAAGCCACTGATCACCGACTTGACGAAGGACGACATCAACCGCGGGCTGGACGCGGCCGCCGCCGTCGGAGACGATCGTATCCAGCAGCGCTACCAGGGCAAGGTCACGCCCGACACCTGGACCCACGGCTCCGCGAGCCAGCGCCAGCAATGGTTCTCCACCGGCTACCGCTCCGGCCGCGTCGCCAGCTGCAACACGTTCAGCTGATCACACTGACAACCACGGTACGACGCCCGGCTGTTGGGCCGCCGCTGGTGGGCAGATCGCGTATTATGCCGCGCCGCGGTCGGTGGTTAGCGGCCGACACCAACAGCCCACACCCCGGCCGCCGTCGCCTATGTCCTCGTCCCACCCGGCGCCACCGCGAAAACCCTCGTCACCGACTCCCCCAGCCGGCGACCGTCAGACCACCGCACCCGAACCGCCGTCAGGACTCCCTCCCCAGCCGCTGATTCCACGCCCCGGCACGCCCCTCCCTCGGGTAGCCCCGTGCTGCGCCCAGCCGCGCTACCGCGCGGCGGGTGGCCCGGGCGTCCTTGTGCCCCAGGGCGTTCTGGACCCGGTGCAGCGCCGCGCCCTTGGAGAGCGCGTGCGTGGCGTACATGTGGCTTGTGTCCGCAGAGGCCGTGTGCGTGAGTTCGTGTCGTCATTAAGCAGGTCCGCTGCCGGAACCACTTTCGCGATGATGGGACCGACACGTTCTGCATTCTGACCTTGTTGATGTGGTGTAGATCACTCGACTGGAGGCGGGGGCACCGTCTGCGGAGCCCCCGCCCCGGACTCGATTAGCTCCAGGTCATGTTGATCTCACGCTCGAAATTGATGTATCCAGCGCGCCGGAAGGCGTTCGCCATCGGGACGTTGCCGAGGTCTGTGGATGCGCGGATGCGGGGGACGTGCTGCTCGGCGAGGATTCGGGTGCCCTCGGCGAGGATGCCGTCGATGTAGCCGTTGCCTCGGTGTGAGGGCAGGACCGCGATGTAGGCGATGATCGCGTTGTAGTCGTTGCGGGCCGGGATGACGAACCCCACTGGCTCTCCATGGGGCAGTGTTGCTATGCGCCACCAGTCCCGGGGGCTGGTGTAACGCGCCAGCTCGTCGTCGTAGTGCCGGACGGCCGCTTCGTGTACTGACATCCGGGTCAGGTCGTCACGGCCGTGTGCGTCCAAAGTCCCGTCCAGAACTGAGGACATCAGAGCCACGAGTTCCTCGCCATCGCGGACCGGCCGGAAGACGAGGCGCCCGTTGGGCTCGGGAACTCGCGATGCCGGACGCCATTCCAGACGCAGTCGTTCGACGAAGAGCCGGGCACCGGTCCGTTCAAGTACCGTCATCCGGTCTTCGACGGCTTGTCTCGTTACCGCGTTCTCACGCCAGTCCGGCGGGACGAAACGGCTGTACTCAGGGGGACGCGACCCGGTCGGGAGGGTAGCGGCCGTCGCGGCGTGCAGAAGTCGAACCCCGATGTTCACGTGATCGGAGCCCGAGGCGCTGTCTTCGATGTCGAGGATGTCCAGGATGAGTGGTGCGTCGCCGGCTGATCGGCTCCACCAGGCTGCCCTGGCGAGCAGGCGGTCACCGCGGAGGGCGACCCACATCCATTCCGGACGTCGGCGGCCGGCGACAAGGTCGTCCGCCAGTTCCTCATTGAGGACGTAAGGCAGTTGGGAGAAGAGGTCGAGTTCTTCGTGTCCGGTGATCGGACGCATGGTCAGGTCGTTCGTTTTCACGGTCAAGGCACGCTCCGGTGAAGGCGCCCGTCCGCTCCGAGGTCAGACGCGGTCCGCACCCCAGGAGGACACAAGCGCGGTGATCATGGGGATCATGGGCTTATCCCTCCTCTCGCTGTCGTGGCCCCTCAACCCTCGTGGTGGGGGTCCAGCAGATACGTCTATCCAACCGCAGCCCTCGTCCGCAAACCCTTTTCGATCACTCTGCTTTCCGACAACGCCGAACAGCGAGCCCGGGGGGTGTCAACTGCAGTTGCCAGTCACCGTGGTTCGCGGCGCGGGCAGGCGTCTCACTGGGCTTGATCCAGCGACGGACTCGCGAAGCCGGACGATCTCCTCGTGCTGGGCGGCGAGTCGGGCGAGGGCCTGGCCGCGGAAGTCCGTGAGCTCGTCGACCGCCCGTTCCGATGCGGCCAGCCGTTCCCGGAGCTTGGCGTTCTCCGCCTTGAGACGCGTGATCTGGGCTTCGCGGGGGTCGGGGGTCTCGCCAGCCGACACCGGTGTGGACGCGGACCGTGGAGCGGCCGTCCAAACGGACGCGACGGAAGGTGAAGGTGTGGCCGTCCTCATCCCGCACCACCCGTTCAGGTTCACCGCGCGCCAGGTGGAGTTGGTCCGGATGGAGCGGTCATCGCGGCCCGGGGAGTCGTACTGCACCTTGGAGATGTACACCGCGGCGTGCGCGCGGCCCGGGTGGTGGTCGGCGGCCGCAGCCGGCGGCACCACCGCCCACAGCGGCGGCCGCCACGACGGACGGAGGAAGAAACGGACACTAGGGTCCCCCTTCGTGCGCGACCGAGCGCTCGGGTGATGCGCAACACCGGTCGGCCGTCCACCTCGAACCGCAGAATATTCACGCGGTGTGGCCGGATGATGTGCGGGCCGTGCCCTCGAGTACGTGCCCGGCTGGTCGCAGGTGATGATCCCTTGGAGGCTGCGGGTCCCCTCCTCGATGTAACAGTCGATGCAGGCGGTTTCGAGCCCGGCTCCAGGCGGGAGCTACATCTAAGCCGCCGCGGTGCGCGGATGGCGCCGCGTGCGTCGGCCGTCTGGACCTTCCCGGCGGGACAGGGCACCGTACAGCCTCGGAGAACGGTTCCCCCACACCAACCGAGGGCTGGCCACATGTCGATGGCACCAACTGTCCTGCGTCTGGCCGGAGCGGTCGCCGGCCTCGTGCTCCTGACCGCACAGACAACGACGGCGTCCGCCGCGCCGCCGGCCCGCTCACCAGCCCCGACCGCCGCCTCGGCGGCGGCCGAGACCTGGTATCCGCCGCTGTCCACCCGGGGCCGCTACATAGTCGACGCCCGGGGTGACCGCTTCCGGCTGAAGGGCGCCAACTGGGACGGCGCGCAGGGTTCGTGGACGGGCAGCGGCGACATCGGCGATCCCGCCAGCCACCACGCGGGCCAGGACTCCCACGGGATACCGCTCGGTCTCGACCGCGTGCCGCTGGACGGGCTGCTCACCGACTTCCACGAACTGGGCATCAACACCGTCCGGCTGCCGTTCTCCAACGAGATGATCCACAGCACGGCCGCGGTGCCCAACAACGCCGTGACCGCCAACCCCCAGCTGCGCGGCAGGACGCCGCTCCAGGTCTACGACGCCGTCGTGGACGCGCTCAGCCGGAGCGGGTTCGCGGTCATCCTCAACAACCACACCAACACCTCCCGTTGGTGCTGCGGGGTCGACGGCAACGAGCGGTGGAACACCGGGCAGTCCACCCGGCAGTGGGCCGACGACTGGGTCTTCATGGCCCGCCGCTACGCCCGGGTCCCGGGGGTGGTGGGCGCCGACTTGTACAACGAGGTCAGGCGCAACGTCCTGGACGACCCCAACTGGGGCCTGGGCGACGACCACGACTGGTACGCGGCCGCCCAGATCGCCGCGGACCGGATCCTCACCGAGGGCGACCCCCGTCTGCTCATCGTCGTCGAGGGCATCAACTGGACCGGCCTGCCCGTGGACGGCCTCCCGCACGGACGGCCGCAGCTCACCCCCGTGCGCACGCTCTCGCACACCCTCGTGGACGCCCACAAGCTGGTGTACTCGGCCCACTTCTACGGCTACACCGGTCCCCACCACAGCGGCGCCACCGGCATCGGCGAGACGCACGACGCGCGCTACCAGGACATGACCCGCGAGCAGTTGGGCGCGGCGCTGGACGACGAGGCGTTCTTCGTCGAGGAGAGCGGCCGGCACTACACCGCGCCCGTCTGGGTGAGTGAGTTCGGCATCGGGAGCGGCGAGACGAACCCGGTGGCCCGCACCTGGTTCGGCAACATGACCGACTACCTCACCGACCACGACAGCGACTTCGCGTACTGGCCGCTGATCGGCTTCGAGGGCCACGACGACTGGGCGCTGCTGCGCTACGACGGCGCCGGGCACCGCTCCGGTGTGCTCGACAGCGCCGACTGGCGCGGCACGGCCTGGCGGCACCTCATGTCCGCGCCCGGCACGACCGGCCCTGTGGCATCCGTGCCCGTCTGGCGGATGCTCGCCACCGACCACGGCGACGCGGTGGAGTCGCTGCGCGCACGGGCAACGGGCGACTGGGACCCCGGGGCCCGCAAGGCCGCCTGCCCGGACGGGCTGCGGCTGATCGGCCTGGGCCACACCAGCGGCCGCGGCCTGTGCACCGACGCCGGCACGGCGACTCCGGCCACGGACGCGAGGCAGACCGTCGTCACCGACGAGCGGTACGTGCCCGCCGGCGGCGACTGGGCGTCGGGGTACACCAAGCTCCAGTGCCCGCCGGGCAGGCTCCTGACCGGCTACAGCGTGCGCGGGGAGCGCGTGTCGGCGGCGCTGTGCGCGCCGGGCCGTACCGCGCTCGCGGGAGCCGCCCGCACGGTGTGGTTCGACCGGTCCGACAACCGTCCCGGCGGGGCGGCGGGCGGTGACTTCGCGGAGGGCGACTACAAGGGGCAGTGCGCAGCGAACGAGTACGCCGCCGGGATCGCGTTCACCACCCGGTTCGGCAGCCGCCCCGGGCCCGACGCCCTGCTGTGTGGTGCTGGTGGTGGCGAGCCGGGCGCGTAGGGGGCACCCGGCCGCGGCGCACTACTTCGCCGGGATGCCACCGCACACGCACCTGTGGGCGCAGCACTCGCAGTCCGTTCGAACCTGGTGGGGGCAGCAGCCGCAGGGCAGGCGGCGGTTGAGCGACAGCGTGCAGCAAGGCGCTTCGTCCTTCTCGGCAGCCGACGCGGACTCCTTCTGATTCAGGCGGGCCGCGGTGGCGCGCACGGCCTTGGCGTCGGCGAGGATTTCGTCGCGCACCGTGCCTCGTGGGCGTCGAGGGGTGGTGCGGCGCCCGGCGGCGGCCGTGTAATCGCCGAGACGAAGTACGACAGCCGCGGCTGAGCCGGCGGCTCGCTGCCGCTCGTGGGCCGGGTATCCGCTTCTTCGTCAGCCGTGCCCGGTGCCGTCTGCTTGCGAGAGTCGTCCTCCTCGGCATGCAGATCCCGCTCGCCGGTGACCTCTTCCAGCGGGTGGGATGTCCGGTGGCTGTCGGCTCGTCCTCCGTGCGGGGTGATCCCGGGCTCGGCCGCGGCCTGCTCCCTCGCCCAGGCGCGGTAGCCCTCGGCCGAACGAGGTGGATTCAGCACGTCCCCCAACCGTTCCTCATCGACGGCAAAGTGCATGAACGCCGCCCAGTCGTCAGGCTCGATACCGCGCAGGCGAACCCGGGTGCCCGTCCAGAAAGATGCCATCCCCCATTCGATCACGCTGCACTGGACACCGTCCAAGGGCTGATTAAGGCTGTGACCAGGCATGGCACCGCTCCTCGTCATGAGGTCAGGGCTTCATTACCTGTGCGGTAATCGCGCGGTGAGACGGGACCCGGCATGGTGAGGCCATCGGGTTCGGGCCGGCGCACTCCGGCCCGAATCCGGCCCAACCGGGCTGCATGTCATGCCACTTCACCGGAACGGGACTCTCGCCATGTCGCTCTACGCTGCCGCCGTCGCCCGCTATTTCGAGGCGTGGAACGCCACCGGTGCAGACACGCTCGCCAAGGCGGTCGCTGCCGCGTGGTCCGAGGACGGCACCTACACCGACCCGCCGGCCGACGTACGCGGCCACGAGCAGACCACCGCGGTCATCCAGGCGGCACACACGAACAGTTCCCCGGCTTCGAGTTCAAGCCTACGACTGGGATGTCGCGCCCGGGTGCGCCCCCGTTGTAGTGCGGTCGTGCCTGGGCGGACGTCCACCGGGTCCGGCAGCAGCTGGCGTGCAAGGAGTGCCGGGGGGCGGGTCTTCGCACGACTCTCCCCGCACCGTCCGGCACTTCTACCACCAGGAGCGGCCGCCCGAGTGCGAGCTGGCGCACGAGTCCCCGAACACGCCCTGCTGAAGCTGCAGGTGGTCACCGTCACCGCCGCCCGCGTGGCCGGGCGTCGAAGGAGGGGCGTAGATGTCAGTGGAGGATGCTGACGGCCCGGGCGATGACCAGCAGTGAGGTGACCAGAGCGGAGACGCCCTGGACGCTCATAAGGAACTTGGCGCGAGTGGACAGCGGCATGGTGTCGGTCGGGCTGAAGGCCGAGGAGTTGGTGACGGACACGTACAGGTAGTCCGTGAGCGTGGGCACCCAGTCCGATGTACGGCTGGCACCGGCGGCGACTTCCTCGACAGCGTCGTCATCCTCGTCCTGCGAGAAGCGGAAGTCTGCCAGGGGCAGTTCGTCTCGGGGAGCTTGCGTGCGGCTGACAGGACCACCCCGGTCCAGCTCCCAGTAGGCCAGCCCGAAAACGATGATGTTGGTGAGCCAGACCTGCAGCGCGGCGACGAGCAGCCCGCGGCCGTCCTTCACGCCCGCGTAGACGAGCTCGTGGATCAGCAGTCCCAGCGCGACGAGGTTGCTCGCCGCGATGACAGCGACCAGGGTCAGGGACAGTACGCGAAACATTTTCGTCTGGCGGGTCAGCCGCTTGGGGTTGATGGCGACGAGCGGCACGAGGAGGAGGAACTCCAGAGCCGGCAGCACGTAGCGCGGGGCGATCAGCAGCCGTTGCGGCAGGGCGAGGTAGAGGGTGATCGCCGCGAGCGTCGCGACCACTGCGGGCAGACGGGCTTCCCCCCTGCGTTCGTGGCGTGGGTGCCGGGTGCGGGCATCCGCTCGGGTGCGGGTCACATTCCCTCTTCCCCTGTCAGGCTCTGTCGGACGGCCATACACGCGTGGCATCGACACGGTTGTGCGATTCTTGGCGTGTACACGCGATGGTGGGCGGCAATCGCCCCGATCCGGGGTTCGTACCAGGGCCATACGCCGACGTGTCGCGTCCGCTCCCGCTCTGGCGGCCTCCTCGGTGAACCGTTCTGGCGGCGGAGGACGAGGGGTCCACGGCGGCGAAGCGGTCGGGGGCCGTGACTCGGCCGCCGTCAGGGGCGGCAGCGACCGGCGACCGTGTCTGTGGTGATGCGCCCAGAAGGCACCCTGGCAGACCGGAGGTGTGGTCAGGACGGCGGAGCGGGCAGGGGTACCGCGTCGAGTGCTTGTGCCTCGTGGACGAGGTTGGATGCCATGCTTTGTGCAGTCGATGCCGCCCAGTCGTGACCACGGTGGTCGTCCAAGTAGTCCGGACCCGTCCCGGGGCCGAGATGCCAATAGGTCCAGGCTTGCCCGGGGATCGTGAAGCCGATGGCGCCGAGCGCGTCGCTGATGACGTGGTGTGCGCCGTCCTCGTTGCCGGTGACCAGGGCACCCGCCATACGGTGGACGCGACCGGGCGCTCCTCGTGGTCGGTTTCATTGAGCACGGCGTCCAGGCGTGCCAGCACCTTCTCGTGCACGTCCGGCCAGTCGTCCCCCTCGCCCATGTCGGTCTCCACCCCGGGCTTGATGTTCAAGTCCACGACCCTCACGACGTCCATCTCTACCTCACGCCCCCGCAGGGCGGTGATGACGGTGCTGGCCATCGCCTCGGTGTCGAGGTCTGCGGAGACGGCTTGAGAGTGCAGTTGATGACGAGAGCACACATAGCACCCTCTGTTCCCCGAACGGCGGCCCCTGAACGACAAGTCGCGCCTGTGTTCCCCCGGACGGTGCAGGCGACCCACGACGACGGAGCTCGACTTCGGCGCGGTCAAGCTCGCTGAGACCTGCCCGGCCCACGATGAGGCCGCGCCCTCGACGGTCGGCAGGACGATGCCGAACTTCCACGGCAAGAGCGTGAAGGCTGCCCGGCAGGCCCTCGACAGCAGCACGTCGATCACCGTGACTGACGCTACGGGCGCAAGCCGGTGGGTGCTGATGGAGTCGAATTGGCAGGTGTGCACGCAGAAGCCGGCTGCGGGGGTGAGGCTGAACGGACAGCCGGTCAGCCTGGACGCGGTCAAGTTCGGGGAGGACTGCCCGTAGGAACAGCGAGGCCCCCCAAGGAGGGGGCGCTGTCTCAACGGCAGCACGAAGGTCGCGCGGATCATGGCGCCCGTCTTCCTCCAGCCCGGCGAAGACCCCACCGACATGATCACCAGCGCCTCCTACGCCCCCCTTGTAGCTGTGCTCCAGGGCCTGCTCCCCCACTCGGAACACCTCACCGAGTAACTCGCCAACCGAACGCCGATATTGACGGCGCGTGGTCCTCCCCGCCGACGTAGGGCGTCGAGTCCTCACCGTGGCTGGGCCACCACCGCTAGGTGGTCGGAGACAACCGTGTGTCCCGGCGGGCCGGCTGCCGATGTCTGCACCGCCGCCATCAACGCAAAGCCGCGCGCTTCCTCGCGCTCGTTGCCATCGCCGCAGCACTCATCGGGTATCGCCGTCTCAGCAGAGGAGCCTGGCGGGCCGCGAGACGCTGACCATGCCCGTGCTGTCAGCGGCAGCCCATAAGGTGCGTCCAACACCTTGAGCCGGGAGTCCAGGTTCCACCAGCGTCCGTCCGGTCCTGCACACGCGGGGAGATGACCACGTGCTCGTGCAGCATCGGATCACCCGCCCGGGGACTCGTAGTGCTTAGACCATGGCCAGCAGACCCGGCCAGGCCCGCTGCTGAGCCACGCCGCCCGGGCCGGTGCGCACCGCGAGGCATTGTGCTCTAGCCAGGCCAGGGTCAGCGAGGGGGCCTGGGTCAAATTTGGGCCGGGCCAGCACGGTGTTCGAAGTCTTCCGGCGAGGTAACTCCTCCGCCGGCAACGGGGGTCAGTCAGGACGGCAGGGCATAGCGGTCTGACGTCGGGGTCTGGGTCGCGCCCAGATTGACAACGCCGACCTCATCATTGCGGCGAGCCCGTACGCATCGGATCATCTCTTCCGCGTACGGCAGGACAATGCAGAGGCCGACTCCGGCGGCGATGGCGCCAAGGTAGCGGGCGGACAGCGGGCGCTCCTTGGGAAGGAGCTTCCAGTCGTCGGCGCGGCCTCCGCCCTTGATGGCTTTGCGGGCCTGGTCCCAGTGCAGGCAGGTGGTGAAGGCCGCGGCCGTCAGCGGCAATACCTCGAGAAAGCTGTGAATGTGCTGCTCGACGGGCGTCACCTCACGCTTGTGGGTGGCCAGCGACACGTCCCACAGCGCTGTGGCCCCGTGCGCGAGCGCAGCGCCGCCCATGAGCGACAGCACTAGCGGGTTCACCTTGGCGGTCAGGCCCGCGACCACCGGCAGGCCTGCCTCGGTCATCATCAGGGCGTGGATCGCTGATTCGCGCACACCGCTGGTGTGCTCGATATCGGAACGGCGGTGCATCACCCAGTCAGCGACAGCTGGCACGAACCACAAGGGCATGACGCCGTACAGCAGAAACCTGCGGTTGGTGTTCTCGACGTCGTCGGCGCCACGCGGGATGCGAAGGGTGGGGCCGGAACGCCAGCGTTGCCAGCGAGTGAGCGCGGAACGGCGAGCAATACGCATGGATGCCTTTCTCGTCGGTGAGGCACGCGGTGCAGATCCCCGATCGCTCATCCTTCGCAGGCGCAGAGCTAGAACGAACGCCAGTGAAGGCCTCATCTGTCAGGGCGCCTACGGCGGCCGGCAGTCAGCGCCCGACTGCCTTGCGCAGCTGCTCCTTGTTCATCGAGGAGCGGCCCTCGATGTTCTTCTTCTTGGCCTCTTCATAGAGCTGGTCCCTGGTGGGGCCCTGCGCACCGCCGTGGGAGCGCTCGCCGCCACGCTGAGAGGCGGACTTCTTGTCGCCGGTGGAGGTCTTGCCGGCCGTCGTCGACTCCCCCGCCCTTGCACGCTCCTTGTTGACCGTCCGCGCGGCGATTTCCTTCGCCCGCCCCGCCGAGGCACCGCGCTCCTGCGCGCCCTCCTTAATGTGCTCGTACTGGCGTTCACGCTTGGAACTGGATCCTGCCGGCATGACTCTCTCCCACGAGACTGTCGAGAACGGGCCGCTCTTCGATACCGCGTTCCCGCCTCTGTGGAGCCCACACGGCAGGAAATGCAGCCTCAGCCTCCACTACATCGGAAGGCAGCACGGGCCGCGACGCGACAAGGCCGATCGGCGGCGTCGGGTCATTCGAAGCCAGGGGCATGTGGAAGGCCCCCTCGGCCCGGACAGACCTGTGCAGGACGGGAGCCGTATGGCCGAGGCAGTAGGCCCGGGCGCAAGTTCCCGGCTGCCAGCCGGTCCCGGCAGGCGGAGCAGCGGCAGGGCGAGCAGGCCCGGCCCCCGGCGCCGATCTGGTTCCTCGAGCTCGGCCTCAATCGGGACAGCGCGCCGGTGTACGTTCACACCGGCGGTTTGCTGGAACATCGCGAAACGGAGCCGGGGCGTGTCACGGGATGCGGCGCTGCGGGCGCTCGCCGCAGGGGTCGCGGCGTGCCCGCAGTGCCGGCCGGACGCTGAGTTGGGCTACCTGGAGTGAACATCCCGTCGCCGACCGGATAGTGGCGAGCTCCCTATGACAAACCGACGCCGCCTGGGCTCCCGCCCCGGCGGGACTCACGAGGGGGTCACCAGGTCACCACGGGCAGGCCGGCCCGGTCGCGGCTGAGCATCACGACACTGCTGCCGGTACCCACGACCAGTTTCCCGCCCGGCCCGGCGGCGCACGCGTACACGGGCGCAGGCATCACCAGTTCCGCCATGCAACGCTGGTGCTCCACGTCCCACACGCGCACGGTGCTGTCGTCGCCGCCGGTGACGGCGACCGGGCGGCCGTCGACCGTAGTGCACGTGATCGCCCGCACCGCCCCGGCATGGGCGTCCACAGGGTCACCGAGGGTATGTCCTGCGGCGAGGTCCCACACCCGTACGGTCCGGTGCTCGCTGCCGGTGACGGCCACGGGACGTCCCCTCACCGTGGTGCAGGCAACCGTCCGCACCGCCCCGGTGTGACCGGTGAGGGGGTCGCCCGCCGGCTCGCCCGTGATGAGGTCCCACATGGCCACCGTCCGGTGTGCGCTGCCGGTGACGGCGATGGGACGGCCCTTGACCGTTGTACAGGCCACCGTGTGTGGTCCGGAGGCCCTCGCGGGGCCGGTGAGCGTTTGACGGGTGGCCGGATCCCACACTCGCAGTCCTTCCATCTCGCTGGCGACGACGATGGCCGAACGGCCGAAGACCGTCGCGCAGGCCACCGCCGCCCGCCCTCGGAAGTGATCGGGAAGGATTTCGTCACGCAGCCGCCCCGTGGCCAGATCCTGGATGCGCACGCTCCCGTCCTCGGCGGCGGTGACGGCGACGGCGTCACCACCGACCGTGGTGCAGAGCATCGCGGACAGCGCGCCGGTGTGCCCGGCCACCCACTTGCCCATTGGCCGGCCGGTGGCCAGCTCCCAGATCCGTACCCTCCCATCGGCATCGGCGCTGACGGCGACGGGCAAACCGTTGAGGGTGGCGCAGGCCACCGCCCGCATCGGTCCGACGGTCCCGGTCTCCGGCCCGGGCTGGCGGGTGCTCAGGTCCCAGACGCGTACGGTGCGGTCTTCCCCGGCGCTGACGGCGACGGGACGGCCCCCGATGGTGGTGCAGGCCACCGCCCGCACCGGTTTCGTGTGCCCGGTCAGGGGATCGCCGGCGGGCTTGCGGGTGCTCAGGTCCCAGACGCGTACGGTGCGGTCCACCCCTGCGCTGACGGCGACGGGACGGCCGTCGACGGTGGTGCAGGCCACCGCCCGCACCGATCCGGTATGGCCGGTCAGCGGGTCGCCGATGGGACGGCGGGTGATCAGGTTCCAGATCTTCAGAGCTCCGTTCCAGCTGGCGGTGACGGCGACGGGCAGGCCCCCGACCGTGGTGCAGGCCACGGGGTCAGTCATCCAGGAGTGAAGACCGGGGGGCACGTGTACGGGGCGGTCACCTGCAAGGTCGTACACCAGCACGCACTCGTCGTTCCCGGTGACGGCGACCGGCTGGCCGTGGATCACCCCGCAGGCCAGGTGCTCACTCCCCCATCCGAATGGAATGGTTAGCGGCGCGCCGAGAGGGCGGCTGGTTTGCAGGTCCCAGATTCGTATCGCGTCGCCCTCACTGACCACCGCGACAGGGCGGCCATCGACCGTGGCGCAGGCCAGGGCGTTCGCCCGGTGGGCGGGTATGGGGAGAGGTTCTGCGAGCAGCCGCCCACTGGTCAGATTCCACACCCCCACTCCGTCGCTGTCGCCGATCACGGCCACCGGAATGTCGTTGACCGCGGTGCAGGCCACGGCGCACTGCCAACTGCTGGCCACGGGCAGGGGGTCGCTCAGGACCCGGCCGGTTTCCAGGTCCCATACGCGTACCGTGCGGTCGTGGCTGCCGGTGACGGCGACCGGGCGGTCGTTGACCCTGACGCAGGAGACGGCGATGACACCGGCCGTGTGCCCGAGCAACGTGTCCAGTAGCGCCCCGGGGAGGGCGGGGCCTGCCGTGGCCCACCTCGGCTTCCAGCTGTCCGGGGGCAGGCGCTCGACGAGGGGCGCGTGCAGAGCGGAGAGCTGGTGCCGGGCTGCGTCGCGGGCGAGCACGTGGTGTCTGACCGGGGGCGCGGCGCGGCGGTGCTGGTCGAGGGAGGCGCGGTAGACCGTGGCGGTTGCCCGGGCCTGGGCCGAACGGACGGCCCGCAGGGCGGGAACGAGGACGTCGGGGTCGGCGTGCACCAGGAAGCCGGGGTCCGTGACCACGTCGTCCAGGCGGTGCGCGGCAGCGGCGTGGTAGGGCAGATGGCGCAGTGTGTAGGGGTGGGCGAGGGACCAGTTGCGGGTGCCGTCGATCCGGTAGGGAACGCGTGTCATGAGGGTGTCGGTGAACGCGGCGTGCACGGCCTGGGGGTCGGTTCCCTCGCAGAGGTGTTCCGCCAGGGCCTGATGGTGGAGCCGGTAGGCGGAATGACCGGACTCCGTGGCCTCCACGACGTAGGAACCGGCCTTGTGGCTTAGCCACAGGAGGTCGTCGTCGGTGTAGTCCCGCCCGGAGACGGCGCGGGCCAGCGCGGCCCAGATGTCCTCCCAGGGCAAGCCCTGTCCGGCGGCGAAGGCCAGGGGGCGCAGCAGGTCGGCGGCGCGTTCGGCGTCCCGGCCCAGTCTGCGGGTGAGGTCCTCGCGCAAGGCCTGCCCGGCGTGGCGTGGCAGCGCGGCGATCCACTCGGGGTCATGCGGGTCGGCGGCGTGGTCGGCCGCAGCCAGGGTGCCGGCGGTGATGCGGGCGACGAGGAAGGAGTTGCCGGCGGCGTCTGCCACCGCCTCGGCCACTGGTCCCAGCGCGGTGCGGTTGAGCCGGTAGGGGGAGCGGGGGTGGGAATCAAGCAGGCTGCGAACGGTGTACGCGTGCAGGGCTTCGCGGTCGGCGTAGCGGGGGGCGTCCAGGTCGATGACCGGCTCACGGTCAGGGGTGCTCTCGTCGCGCAGGCCGAGGGCGCCCTCCAGGTGTGGGCGCAGGCCCAGCAGGAACCGGATGCGGCCGCGGGACTTCTCGATCAGTGGGCGCAGGACGTCGGAGCACAGGGTCTCGGGTGTGGCGGCCTCGTCGAGGGCGTCGATGAGCGCGGTGAAGGGACGCGTGCCGTTGCGGCCTGCGAGGGCCGCCAGCAAGGCAGCAGGGGTGTCGGCGTGGACCTCCATCGCGGCCGCCAGGCCTCGCAGGACATCGCTGTCGGTGAGGCCCTGAGCGTAGAGGGCCACGTCGAGGGAGCCCTTGGCGGGGATCATGTGCGGAGCGAGACCGAGATGGGGCTTTGGCACGGTGCCTCTGCGTTCGGGATGGGAGAGAGCAGCAATCAGTCCCAGGAGGGCGGTCTTTCCCGAACCGGGTGCTCCGGTGACCACGAGCGCGGCCGGATGCCTGTCCGGCGCGCGCCGGCCGAGCCAGTCGGTGATGGCGGTGAGGGCCGAGTGGCGACCGCAGAACCACCATTCGTCCGTGCTGTCACCGTGAGAGGCCTTTGCGCGCGCCAGCAGGCGCGTCGTCAGCTCCGTGTCCCGGCGACGGGCCTGTGCGGCGAATTCGGCGGCGTGCTGAACGGCCAGGTCGACGTGGGTCAGCCGGGTGCTGTGCCGGGGGTTGGCCAGGAACGGAGGCGGTTCGCCGGTCAGCCCGACGACGGTGAGGGAGATGCGCTGGTAACCGGGCCGGGCGTGGTTGTCGTTCATCGCCTGCACCACGGTGGGCACCGGCAGCGCCTGCGGCCCGTGCCCGGCGGTGGCCCAGCTGCCGACTGCCTCGGTGAACAGCGTCGGGAAGGCGCCGGACATCGCCTGCTCGTGAGGCTGAGCGGACGAGATGACCATCAGACCGGCTCCAGGGGACTTCCCCCAGCCGACCCGTTCGAGCGCGGCCGCGGCCAGTTCATTGCCTCCCTGACCGGAGTAGCAGGTGTCCAGAATCAGCAGCAGGCGGCGGACCTTGGTCTCGAGCAGGGTGACGCGGGCGAGTTCCACGGTGCGCAGCGCGGTGTGCGACACGTCGCCGGGGTCGGTGTCGGCCAGGTACAGGACATGGTCGCCGCTGTGGTCGAGGACCTCGCCGTGGCACGAGATGTACACGGCCAACAGGTCATCCTCGCGCCGGTCCGGGGCCTTGCACAACGCGCGCAGACGGTTGGTGAGCTCGGCACGGGTCGGGTTCAGCCCCAGTTCGCTCCGGTGCTGATAGCCGAGTTGACGAACAAACAGATCGATGATCCGTTCCCGCGCTTCCGCCAGCTCCGGCCGATCCCACGCGGGACACTCGGAGTACGTGGTGACGGCCGTGGCGATCAGGAAGCGGCGCGGCTCCTCACCATCCCGGTCCGCAGGGACATTCACAGGAGGCCGTCGGCGATCGCATGACCGCACAGCGCGTCCGTGACGTAGGCGAGCGCATCGTGTGCATGCGAGCCGTTGTGCACTCTCACGGACCGCAGACGGTCACCGAAGCACGGGCGGAGATCCTTCACCAGCGCCACGACGTCACCGTCATCGGCGATGTTCGTCCACACCAGCCCCCGCCCTCCCGGCCAGATCCCCTGTACCCCACCGCCCAGGCGCAGCGGCGCAGGGTCGAGCCGGTGTAGGACCAGATGCGGGATGCCGAGGGGTGAGCCGAAGGTGACCAGCGCCCGCACCCCGTGGCCGGGCCTGGCGCACAACGCTTCATAGGCGACCACAGAGCCCAGCGAGTGCGCCACCACCACCCGCGTGTCCTCGGAGATCACCTGCAGCACCCGATCCCGCACCCGCTCCCGGATCCCGGCGTCGGTCAGGTAGAGACGGACCTGCTTCAGGTCAGAGATCAGAGCGCGCAACGCCACCCCTGCGAAGAACCGCGACCCCGACAGCGCGCGGAGCGCCGCTTGCACCGTCTGCGGAGTGGCCGCGAGTGTCTCCGCACCGGGCGGCACGACGCCCGGGTCGGTCTCGGCGGCCGCACGCCACCATGCGAGCAGCAGTTCCCTCTCGAAGCCTTCCTCGACGTCGTCCGCTGTGTATGGCGGGTCACCGGGGGCCAGGAAACCGCCTGCCCGGCGGAAGCAGTCACCGTAGAACGCCATCTCCACATGCAGTTCCGCCGCGGTGCGCCCGGCCCCCGCCCGTCGCAGCCCATCAGCCAGCGCGGGACGCCACTGCCCTAACAGGGATTCCTCACCGAGAAGTTGCTTGCCCACTCCGTGCACCGCCACGACCCGCGCCATCCCGCCCCCCGGCTCGTCCCTCTGCAGCCCATCTTGAAGCCGCCGAAACAGTATGGGGCCGGACAAGGCTCCCGCGCGGCACCCGGGAAAGGCCGGTCAGGTCAAAAACAGCCCCGGACAGACTGCGAGATGCGCTGCGCCTGCCGTCCCGGGCGCCGAGGCGGTAAGCGGAATCTGGTGTCCTGTGTCACCGAATCTTGACCGCCTGCCATCGGATTTTGAGCGCAGGCGCAAAGCCGGTCAGCGCTGCCTCATCAGCAGATGTATCAGTGTCACCACACCGACGCCCACCAAGAGGGCGGCAGTACCGAACGAGGGGTGCTCAAAGGTGACGTATCCGGACAGACGATGCGGAGGGTCATACAAGACCCCGACGCGGCACAGGACCGGAAAGCTCAGCGATCGAGCACTCTGGCGGGACGGGTTGCCGGTGACCGTGACTTTCGGACACGAGGTACGCGTCAGCAGGCTGAAGTCCTGGTGACTGCTGTCACGAAGGGGCGGCAGCCGGTACGCCGCCCTCTCCGTGTATTTCACCGACCGAGGTGTCGAGGAGTGGAGAAGCGGTGCGGCGAGGCAGAGGTCACCTTTGCGTGGCTCGCCAGGTGGGCCGGAATGCGGGGCGACCCATTACGCGTCACTCAAACTCCATTGGCCCGCGCTCAAGGTTCCATGTCACAGGACATCCGGGCGTTGCAGCCTCTAGGCGGACGGCGGCCGACCCCCGACTGGACCGCTCACCGCGGACGCGGGCGGCGGGTCGAGGGACGGGGGCGATAGGGCGGAGCACGCCGACGGTCGGGCAGTCGCGTCCGGCGCCTTGGTGGGATTGACGCAGGGAAGGTGGTCACGCGTCGCCACGGAAGCCATGGAAGGCAAGCTCTGGCATACCTGGTACCAACTAGGTACCATTCAGGTATGCCATCACTGAACGTGTCTTTCTCCGACGAGGAGATGGAGGGCGTCCGTGCCGCCGCCGCCGCGGAGGGCAAGAGCCTGAAGCAGTACCTGCACGACCTCGGCGTACGCGAGATGCACCGCAAGCGGTTCGTCGCCGGCGCCGTCGCCTGGGCCGACAGGCTGCGCAGCGAGTTCGACGATGCGTTCCCCGACGAGGTTCCCCCCTCACAACGCGGCGACGGAGCTGCAGCAGCCTGATGAACCTGCACATCGACGTCTCGTGGCTGCTCGACGTCCAGGAGGCGGCCCTGGGGCAGGAGGACGTGACGGTAACGGACTACTCGGCGCTGGTGGCGGCAGTCGCACGGCACAAAACCAAGATGCCGACACTCGAGACGGCCGACCCGGATGCCGCCTGGCGCGCAGCCGCCCTGTTGCACACCATCGTGCGGCTTGAGCCCCTTCCACACCGGAACAGTCTCTTCGCTGCCTTTGTCGCCGCCCAGTACATGGACCAGTCCGGTGAAGGCATCGATCCGCCCTACGGCGCCCTTTCCGACCTCGTCCGCAAGGTCCGGGACACCCGCCTAAGTGTCTATGCCGTCGCCGAGGCACTGCGATCCTGGAAGCTCTGAGGCCGGGCGCAGCGGTGAGCCGGGCACCAGGAGATGTCGTGGAGAAGCGGCCGACGGTGATCAGGTGATCCAGGATGCTGCGCTGTGCGTCCTCGACGAGTCCGTGGAACTGGCCGGTCTCGAAGCCGAAGGCCAGGCGGTTGAAGAGGGCCAGAGCCGTCAGGAGTTGGGCGGTCTCGCCATGGGCGGGAGCCTCGGCCAGGTCGAGAGCGTCCAGCATCTGTGCGGCGCCGGTGCGCAGCAGCGCGGCGCCTTTGATGGCGCTCATTGAAACCGACCACCCCTTGCCCGGGGGTGACCCCACACCTGCTCAGTGGAACCAACCCGGGAGGTGTTACTTGACCTCGACGGAGGCGCCGGCGGCCTTGAGGGACTCGGCGGCCTTCTCGGCGGCGTCCTTGGCACGCCGCCGTCGGACTCATCGACGTCTACATCCGGCAGGGCCTGTTCAAGGACGTTCCCGGGCTGCCGCAGCCGCCGTACGTTCCCGGTCTCGAGGTCGCCGGCACAGTGCGCGCACTCGGCGAGGGCGTCACCGGTTTCGCCGTCGGCGAGAAGGTGGTGTCACTGTCCGCCAACGCGACAGGTGGATACGCGTCGGTGCACGTCAGCGACCAGGCGCGGGTCGTGTCGACGCAGGACTACGACATCGATCCCGCCCTTGCCGTCGCCGTCGTCCCCAACGCGATCATGGCCCACATCGCGCTCACCCGCGCCATCAGCATGTCCGCAGGGGAAAACGTCCTCATCCACGGCGCGCTGGGCGGGTTGGCCGCCGCCTTCCCCGGCATCGCCCGACAGCTCGGCGCATCCCGGGTGGTCGGCACGGTCCGTTCCCAGAGGACGGGCGCGGCAGCCGCCAGCAGGCTGCCCTACGACACCATCGTCGACTCCGCTCAACTGCCCGACGTGCTCGGCGGTGAGGAGTTCGACGTCATCGTCGACCCCGTCGGTGGGCTCGTCCGTACCCAGAGCATGGACCTGCTCGCACCGTCAGGCCGTCTCCTGCTGGTCGGCAACGCCAGCGGCGACTGGGACCACCGCATCGACGGCAACCGTGTCTGGCAGGGCAACATCACCGTCGCCGGGTTCAACGCTGGCCGCTACGTGCCGGCCCACCCCGAGGCCGTTCAGCCCGCCGCTGAGGCCGCCCTGAAGGCGGTCGCGGGCGGACTGGCCGACACCGAGATCGAAGTGCTCCCCCTGGCTGACGCGGCGACCGCACACGAACGGCTCGGGAACCACGCAACCGACGGCCGCATCGTCCTCACCCCATAAGAGGCAACTCCACCCGCTGTAGAAGTCCCGGTCCGGTGTCGTGCCAGGGTGGCCGAAGGCCAGCGCGCAGCGCCGCCACAGCCGCGCTTGACGGCCAGCATGGAACACTGCCGCGGACCCTCGGGGTACGGCCCTGAAGTGGGCCTTCAATCACTGGGCTCCGCAAGGTGTTGCAGGCCATCACTTCCCGAGTTCAGCACCGTTCAGCGGCATTTTCATCCAGGGGCACCGGCGGCATGTGGTGGAACACTTGCCCTATGACGTGGTCCCTGCCCGAGCCGATGCTCAGCGTGGCCACGGACAGCCCCGAGCTGACCACCGGGTGGGCGGCGGAGCCGAAGTGGGACGGCTTCCGCGCGGCCGTCTGCATCGACGCGGACACCGTCATGCTGCGCTCGCGCCGCGGCACCCAGATGGGCCCGGCGTTCCCGGAGATCGTGGTGGGCACCGCACAGCTGCCGGACCAGACCGCCCTGGACGGCGAACTGATCGTGTGGGACTGGGAGCAGGGGCAGCTCTCCTTCGAGCAGCTGCAGAACCGGCTGCACGGTCGCGGAGCCGGCGCCGCGCGCGCGGCCGAGCAGTGGCCGGCGCAGTTCGTCGCGTTCGACCTGCTGCGACTGTCCGGGACCGACACCACCGCCTGGCCCTACACCCGGCGCCGGGCCGCGCTCGAGGAACTGTTCACTGGGCGGGGGCTGCTCGCGCCGTGGGCGCTGTGCCCGTCGACCACCGACCCCGCCATGGTCCGCGAGTGGCTCACCTGGGGAACGGTCCGCATCGAGGGCGTCGTCCTCAAACGGCTCAACGACCCCTACCGGCCCTCGGTCAGGGGCTGGCGCAAGTACAAGACCCGGGAGACGACCGAAGCCATCGTCGGCGCCGTCACCGGCCCGCCCACCGCACCAGGCACCCTGCTGCTCGGCCGCTACGACATCAGCGGCCGCTTCCAGTACGTGGGACGGACCACCACCCTCGCCCGGACCGTCGCCGGCTCGGCCGCCGCTCTCCTCACCCCGGCCACCAGCGGCCACCCATGGGCGGGATGGACGTTCGCCACTGGATGGGGCAGCCGCCAACCGCTGGACGCAAACCTGGTGAACCCCGACCTCGTGGTCGAAGTCGGCGTCGACACCGCCCGCGATGCAGCCGGCCGCTGGCGGCATCCCGCCCGATTCCACCGTCTGCGCCCCGATCTGCAGCCAGGCGACGTCGAGCGCCTGACCTCACCAACCGACTGACTACAGCGAGCAGGTGACAGGAGCCACGGCGTCGGTACCAGCCCTATGCACGATCCTCTGCGGGAGGCTGTTCACCATCCCCTGCTACCCCAGCCTCCGCCTCACCACCTGAGCGGTGCCGCCGCTCCTGGATCGAGGCCGGACGGGCGGCAGACAGCGTCCTTCCCGGCCGTCGCC
The DNA here is from genome assembly GCF_040704065.1 of Streptomyces sp. NPDC047869. Taxonomy (NCBI): domain Bacteria; kingdom Bacillati; phylum Actinomycetota; class Actinomycetes; order Kitasatosporales; family Streptomycetaceae; genus Streptomyces; species Streptomyces sp. NPDC047869. The sequence continues at coordinate 134,700 of NZ_JBEYRK010000019.1, read as the reverse complement.
GTACGGCGTATGAGCAGGGAAGCCTGAAGCAGCCGAGCCAGAGGGGCGGTCCCCCGGCACGCTGCCGAACCGAGGATCCCGGCCAGGTCTGCCACTCCAGCGAGCGACGCCGGCCTAGCCGTAGAACCAAGACTTCCCTCCGCCTGACCCATACAGATGGATCAGGTGTTGGATCCCCCGTTGGTGCGGCGCTGCCCGGTACGGCTGCCGTGCCAGTCCAGTACCAGCGTGGTGGCATCGTCTGCCAGGGACGCCCGGCACGCGGCGAGGACTGCTGCCGTCAGGGCGCGGACCACTTCACGGGGGTGCTCGTCGCGGGTGTCGGCGATGAGGGCCAGCAGGTCGACCGCGGCCGCGCTGCGCTCCCGCATGCCGTCGGTGATCAGCACCAGCCGATCGCCCGGCTCCAAGCGCAGGTGCTGCACCCCGTAGGTGACCGGGGCGGGCACACCGAACGGCAGATTGACCTTGATGGGCAGCTCCTCCACCCGGCCTCCGCGTACCAGCAAGGGCCAGGGGTGGCCGGCGTTGACCAGTTCGCAGACTCCGCTGTCCAGCCGAATGCGCAGCAGCTGCCCGGTGGTCGTGCCGCGGGCGTGATCGCGGAGAGCCCGGTGCGCGGCGTCGGCCTGGTCAAGGATGCTGTGCCCTGCGCGGCGGGCTCCGCGGAGGGCGTTGACGGTGAGCGTGGCCAGCAGCGCGGAGGCCGTGTCGTGGCCCATCGCGTCGGTGATCGACAGGTGGAGGGTGTCTTGGTCGAGGGCGTAGTCGTAGGTGTCGCCGCCGATGTCGTCGGCCGGGGCCAGGCCGCCCGCCAGGGTGAAGTGGGCCCCTTCGCAGCAGGACGCCGACGGCAGCAGCTGGTGCTGGATCTCCGCGGCCAGACTCATCCTGGTGGTACGCCGTCCCCAGTGGTAAAGATCAGTGAAGCGGCGGTCGGTCACCACTATGTATGCCAGCGCGTGCGCGGCCTGTCCCACCGCCTCGCGCACCTTCTCGTCCGCGGACGGCACGACCAGGTCCAGGACGCCGATGCAGTCACCGCGGTTCGTCACCGGCGCCACCAGCCGACAACCACCCTCGACGTCCTCCTGGCGCAGGCGCTGGGAGCGCAGCACCCGGTCAAAGACGCTGCCTGCCAGCCCGATCCGCTCCGCCGCACCCCGCGCCTGCGAAGCAGTGCCGGCTCTGGGCAGCCGGACAGCCTCACGCCCGAGCATGTCGACGAACCAGAACGACACCTCCGTCGCCGAGAACCGCTTCTCCAGATTCCGTGCAACCACGTCCACCGACTCCACCGGCGCGGCATCCTCCGCCTCACCCAACACCTCATCCAGGGCCAAGTTCACATCACCCTCCACAGCCACCTCCCAATCCACCCCATCCGGCTTCCCCGCCAATCGGAAAACCGGATGCACCAAGTTGTGGCACCCGGGGCGAGCCAGCCGGGGTTCTACTGGAGTGGGCGTCCAAAGACGGCCCCGTCGGGGCCGGCGGCCAGCGGAATGCAGGCGGTGATGCGTTACCGACCGCTTCCTGCGGCGTTTCGAAGCCCTCTGCGAGTGCTGGTCATGCGGCGCCCTCAACACGACCCCCGACGATCAGCGGCCGTCGACGCGCGCTAGCCCTGCTCGGCGCGGAGCGCCTGAAGGGTTCTCTCGCAGGCGCGGGCGATGTGCTCGCGGGAGTTCGACGACCATCCCCTCTCGGGCGAGGGACTGTGGGGCCGTACCGCCCCGCTGTTCCTGACCCGGACGGAGGAGCGCCGCATCAAGTCCCTGGGCCGGGATCCGTGGGCCCAGGTGCTGTGACCCCGCCAGGCTGACAGGGCCTGTAGTACCTCGAGACGACACCGCCGCCGGATGCCTCCGGCGGCGGTGTGCGTCGTTCACGGCTCGGCCGACCGCCGAGCCGTGCGGAGGTCGCCGAGTGACAAAGCCACTGGTCAGCAGCGGCGCCCGGGATAGTGGACATACGCTTGAGCTAGGCGCCACCGCCCGGGGCGATCAGACCCGTCTCGTAGGCGAAGACGACGGCCTGGACCCGGTCGCGCAGGTCCAGCTTCGACAGGATGCGGCCGACGTGGCTCTTGACCGTGGTCGGGCTGAGGAACAGCCGGGAGGCGAGTTCGGCATTGCTGAGGCCCGTCGCCAGCAGACGGAGCACCTCGAGTTCGCGCGGGGTCAGCTCGGACAGACCGCGGTGCGCGGCGATGGTCTGCGGTTCGTCGCGATGGGCGAACCGCTCGATCAGCCGACGAGTGATCGTGGGCGCGAGGAGAGCGTCGCCGGACTGCACCAGGCGTAAGGCGGAGACCAGATGTTCGGGGGTGACATCCTTGAGCAGGAAGCCGCTGGCGCCGGCCGTGAGCGCGGCGTAGACGTAGTGGTCGAGGTCGTACGTGGTGAGGATGATGACCCGCGTTCCATCCGGGCCGGCGTCGCCGAGGATGCGCCTGGTGGCCTCGATGCCGTCCATCTCCGGCATCCGGATGTCCATGAGGACGACGTCGGGCCGCGTACGATGAACCGCTGCGACAGCCTCGGCCCCGTCGGCCGCCTCGGCCGTCACTTCGATGCCGTCCGCAGCCAGGATCATCTTGAAACCGGTGCGTACGAGGGCTTGGTCATCGGCGATGACGGCGCGCAGCGGTGGCTGGTCCATGTTCATACGGAGCTCCGCGGGATACGGGCCGTGACCTGGTATCCGCCGGCCTTTGTCGGCCCGGCCGTCAGCTCGCCCTTGTAGACGGCCAACCGCTCGCGCAGCCCCATGTGGCCACGGCCGTTGCTCTCCACCGGCGGGGATTCCTTGGCGCCGCCGGTGTCCGTGACCTCGATATCCAGCCCGTCGTCGGTGTAACCGATGGCGACGGACGCCTCCGCGCCGCGCGCATGTTTGATCGTGTTGGTCAGCGCCTCCTGTACGACGCGATACGCCGCGAGGTCCACCCCGGGTGGCAGCGGTTCCGGTGGCAGCGACACCTCGACGCTGACGGGCGTCCCGGCGGCGCGTACTCGTGCCACCAGCGCGTCGAGCTGCCCGAGCCCGGGCTGGGGCTCCAGGCCGTCGAGTCTCTCGTGGTCCGGGGCGGCCAACAGGCCCATCACATGGCGCAGTTCGGCCATGGCGGCCCGGCCGCTCGCCTCGACGGCCAGCAGTGCCTCCTTCGACTGCTCGGGTTCCACGTCCATCACTTTGCGGGCCGCGCCTGCCTGGATCACCATCACGCTCACATTGTGGGTCACAACGTCGTGCAGTTCGGCGGCAATGCGGGCGCGCTCTTCCTCGACGGCCCGGCGCGTGGCTTCTTCCTGAGCCTCCTGCAGTTGTGTGAGCCGGTCCCGGCTGGAGGCCAGCCGCAGTTGCAGGAAGCGGACGAGGCTGGCCAGCATCCCGGCCACCAGCAGCACGAATCCCGGGCTGGACCATCCCGGGAGGACAGGGTCCGCGTTGCGGAAAGCGACACCGGACAGCGCGGCGGCGATCACCAGGACGGCAATCGCCGCTATCCGGTATCGGCTGTATACGACGGCGCTATAGGCGCCGATGACACAGGCCAGGACGGTGATCCAGTAGGCGGAGCTGCCGATGGCCAGTGCCGCGCCCAGTACCGTCACGAACATGGTCAGCGGATACCGGCGCCGGGCTGCCAGCGGCAGCGTCGACAGGACGACCAGGGCCCAGGGCACGGAGGAGGGCTCGTCCTCCAGGGGTGCCTGACCGGGGACGGGCGGCGGGGGCGGGGCCGGGATCCCGGCCCCGACATTGGCCTTCGGGTCGATGTTCACCGGCCCGTCGCCGGGATAGCGCACTGCCACGAACAGGGCGATGACGGTCAGGAGGCTCGCCAGCACCACATCGGTGCGCACCGCTCGCCGGGACAGCGGGGCGGCCTTCGCCTCCGGGCGTAGCGCGTCGATGAGTTGCTGATGCGAGCTGCGCCGGTCTTCCGTCTCCATCCGCACATTGTGTTGCGCTCTCCGCCCGGCCCGCGTCCGTCTGTCTGTCTGTCTGTCTGTCTGTCTGTTCAGGGCGTTGTCCGAAAGGACTCCTTCTCAGGTATGACTCCGCGGCCCAATCCTCCGGAGGGAGGGTCTGATGTTGGTTCCGCGGCCGACGCGCCTCGTCCGCGGCAGCCTCTAGGTTCGCGGGGCCGACAACGGCATGTGCCTCGCGACCGTGAAGGACAGACAACTCGTATGCATCAAGTGATCGAGCTGGAGGGAGCGGCGAAGCGCTACGGCAGCGCCGGCGCGCCGGCGCTGGGACCGCTCACGCTCAGCGTCGCCAAGGGTGAGGCCCTTGCCGTGACGGGCCCTTCCGGCAGTGGCAAGTCCACACTGCTGAACCTTGTCGCCGGCCTGGACAAGCCGACCGATGGAGCGGTGATCGTGGCCGGGCGGCGGATCGACCAGTTGAGCGAGCACGCCCTCGCCAGGTTCCGTCGCGAGCACATCGGCATGGCCTTCCAGTTCTTCAATCTTCTCGGCGACCTCACTGTCACCGACAACATCCAGCTCCCGGCCCAGCTGACCGGGACCGGTCGACGCAAGGCCGCGGCCCGTGCGGGTGAGCTCATGGAGATGCTGGGCATCCAGAAGCATGCCCGCGCCTACCCGGGCCGGCTGTCCGGAGGTGAACGCCAGCGGGTCGGGATCGCCCGGGCGTTGGTCAACCGGCCCGCGCTGCTACTCGCTGACGAGCCCACCGGTGCGCTCGACACCGCCTCGGGCCACGACGTCCGCAGTCTGCTGATGGATCTGCACCGCGGCGGACAGACGATCGTGCTGGTGACGCATGACCTGGCGCTGGCGGAGGCGTGCGCGAGCCGCACGATTCACCTGGTCGACGGTCAGGTTGCCCTCGACTCGTACGCGCGGGCCGTCCGATGAGCCTGTTCGGTACCGGCGCGATGGGCCGGGTCGTACGCTCCGGGGTGGGCCGGCGGCGGGTGCAGACGGTGGTGATCGCCGTGGCCACGTTGATGGCCGTGGCCTCGGCCGTGGTTGCCGGGTCGCTCATGGTCGCCGCAGCCGCCCCCTTCGACCACGCCTTCAACAAGCAGCAGGGCGCGCACATCACCGCACAGTTCGATCCTGCCAAGGCGAGCGCTGCGCAACTGGCGGAGACCGGAAAGCTGGCCGGCGTCACCGCGAGCGTTGGACCGTACCCGTCCACGGTGTTCCGCCCGGTGGACCAGTCGGGCTTCCAAATGCCGACGCTGACCCTGGTCGGGCGGTCCGGTCCGGACGGCGACGTGGACCACGTGGAACTGAAGTCCGGCCGGTGGCCGCAGAAGCCGGGCGAGATCGTGCTCGCCGCATCGTTCGAAGGGCCTGCCATCGAGATCGGCTCCACCCTGAAGGCTTCGGGCACCACGAACGCCCAGACACTTTCGATCGTCGGTTTCGTCGTGTCGGCCGGCAAGACCGCCGACGCCTGGGCGACCCCCGCGCAGGTCGACGCGCTGGCCTCGGAGGGCCGCCCGGTCACGAGTCAGATGCTCTACCGCTTCGACTCCGCAAGCACGAAGGAGCAGATCCTCGCCGACCGGAAGAAGCTCGCCGCCTCCGTAGGGCCCGGGGCGCTGCTGGGTACCCAGTCCTGGCTGGACACCAAGCGCGCCGCAGATCAGGGTGCAGCGGCGACCGTCCCGTTCGTGATGGCTTTCGGTGTGCTCGGCATCGTGATGTCGGTGATCACCGTCAGCGGTGTGATCAGCGGTGCGGTCGGCACCAGCCTGCGCAGGATCGGCATTCTCAAGGCCATCGGCTTCACCCCACGCGAGGTCGTACGCGCCTACGTGGCCCAGGCACTCATTCCGGCCGGCGCCGGCATCGCCGCGGGGGTCGTCCTGGGAAACCTCCTGGCAGCGCCGCTGCTGGGGGACACCCAGGAGGTGTACGGCACCGTCTCGCTTTCGACGGCCTGGTGGGTGGACGTCGCGGTGCCGGTCACCACCCTGGTCGTCGTGGGGCTCGCCGCGCTGATTCCCGCACTACGGGCCGGAAGACTGCGTACGGTCGAGGCCATCGCGGTCGGCCGGTCGCCGCGCACGGGCCGCGGCCAGTGGGCGCACCGGGCGATCGGGCAGCTACCGCTGCCACGACCAGTGACCTACGGGCTCGCCACCCCCTTCACGCATCCGGTCCGTACCCTCGCGATGCTGCTCGCGGTGGCGTTCGGAACGATCGCGACGACCTTCGCGGTGGGGCTGACCTCGTCCCTGAGCGAGGTCGGTGCCTCCCAGGACACCGACAGCCGTGCCGCGGTCACGGTCAAGACAACCAAGCTGAAGAACGTCGCTCCCCCTCCGCCCCCTCCTGTAGAGGGCGGCGCGGCAAGCACGTCTCCCGTGGGTGGCGGCGTGGCAAGCACGTCCAAACCCAAGGTCGCCGCACCGGCGAAGGTGCGGTCTGCCATCACGTCGCAGGCGGGCACGGGATCGTACTACGGCAAGGCCCAGAGCGAGGTCGCCGTGGCCGGGATCTCCGGATCGGTTCAGGCCAGCCTCTACGAGGGTGATTCGCGCTCCGGCAGCTACGAGATGCTCTCCGGGCACTGGATCACCGGCAAGGGGCAGGTCGTGGTGCCCACGCGCTTCCTGGAAAGGACGAGCACCAAGATCGGTGACACGGTACGGGTGACCTACGAGAACGAGACCGCGAACCTGCGGATCGTGGGCGAGTCCTTCGACACCTCGGGCAACGAGCTGGAGATCCACGCGGACATGGCCAACTTCCGGTCGTCCGAGCCCAGTACCTTCCTCGTCGAGGTGAAGCCCGGTGTCTCCGCCGACGAGTACGCCCAGAAGCTCGCCGCGGTCGTGCAGCCGCTGGGCGGCGACGCTGCGACCAACGCCCCATCGGAGCAAAAGGGCGTCATTCTCATCATGGATGCGATGGCGGTGCTGCTCACCCTCATGCTGGTCTCCGTGACCGGCCTCGGCGTACTCAACTCCGTCATCCTGGACACCTGGGAACGTGTCCACGACCTGGGCGTCTGCAAGGCGATCGGCATGTCGCCGCGGCAGACCATGAGCCTCGTGCTCGCCTCGGTGACCGCGATCGGGGTGATCGGAGGGCTGATCGGCGTACCGGCGGGGTACGCGCTGCACCACGTTGTCATGCCAGTGATGGGGCGTGCCGTAGGCACCCGTATGCCGTCGCCGGTCCTCGGTGTGTACAGTCCTGTTCAACTGGTCCTGCTGGGGCTGGGTGGGGTCATGATCGCGATGTTGGGCGCGCTGGTTCCGGCCGGCTGGGCGGCCAAGGCCCGTACGGCCACGGCGCTGCGCACCGAGTAACGTCCGGCCGAGCGCGCGCCGCTGGGCAGATCCGCCAGGCCGGCTGGGTCAAGCACCAGCGGACCGCCCAAGATCCGCCATGACGCTGAACCGGCAACGCGGCTCAAGGGCGTATCTGGAGGATCATGTGCGCCGTGCGATATCGGTGTGGACGAGGGTCGGGCCGGAGGCCGAGCAGCGGGCGGTGCGAAGCCTCAGCGACGACCTCGACTCCGGCCGGTGGCCATGAGCAAGCGGAGGCCGAGATCTGCCGCGTCGAGGCCGGCGAGGCCGCTGTTGCGCTCGGTCCCCCGGTCGGCCGCCGCCCAGGTAGGCGGGGCCGGGCTCCAGCCGCCAAGCGCGGCCGCCGGTCGTGTTTCACCGGGCCGGTCTCCTCCTCCCCGTGCAGCCAAACGGTGCCCACATTGACGGGGATTAGGGGCACACGCACAGTCGGAGGGCTGGTTCTCATACACCCGTTGAACAGGTGAGACCGTGCAGCCCCTTCCTTGTTGGTGTCCAACACCGTGCTGGGGTGCCAGCCGTGCCCCGGTGCTCGACCGGGGCACGGCTCAGGTGGGGACAACCATCACTGGCCCGTCAGTGCCTCCTGCCAAGGTGCACGTCTACCACAACGGCGAACGCTCCGGCCGATCTTACGAATGACCGGCTCAGACTCACGCTTGGAAGATCGGACAAGCTCAGAAGCAGTCTGCGGGCATGTCGAGGGTGGTGCGGTCGAGGCTTGCCAGCAGCTCGAACTGCGCCTGTGTCTTGGGCAGTTCGTACCGGAAAAAGTACTGCCCCGCGCGGCGCTTGCCTTCGTAGAAGGCGCCGCTGCGTCCAGCGGCGGCCAGTATCTGCTCCAGCCACATCCAGGCCACCAGGACGTGTCCTACGGCCTCAAGATAGACCGAGGCGTTGGCGAGGGCGGTCTCGGCGTCTCCGGCCTCCCACAGGCGCTGCGTCACGTCGGCGACGCGGGCGACGGAGGCGTCCAGCTGCCGTGCGAAGCCGGCCACCTGGTCGTCCGCGGCCGCCGCGCGGATGGTCGTCATGGAGACAGTCTCGATGAGCAGGCGGAGCCCCGCGCCGCCGTCCATGACAACCTTTCGGCCCAGCAGGTCGAGGCCGTGGACGCCGTGCGTCCCCTCGTGGATGGGGTTGAGACGGTTGTCCCGGTAGAACTGCTCGACGTTGTACTCGCGGGTGTAGCCGTAGCCGCCGTGGACCTGGATGGCAAGGTTGTTGGCCTCCAGGCACCACTGGGAAGGCCAGCTCTTGGCGATGGGAGTGAGCATGTCCAGCAGAAGCCCAGCTCTGGCCCGTTCGTCGGCGGTCGGGGCGGTGCGCTCGTCGTCCAGCAGCCGCCCGCAGTACAGGATGAGAGCCAACGCGCCTTCGACGTACGACTTCTGGGCGAGGAGCATGCGTCGGACATCGGGATGCCCGACGATCGGGATTTGGGGGGTGGTCGCCTCCCGGGCCTTGAGCGGGCGCCCTTGGGGCCGTGTGCGCGCGTAGTCCAGGGCGTGCAGGTAGCCGGTGTAACCGAGCGCTGTGGCACCGAGTCCGACACCGATGCGGGCCTCGTTCATCATGTGGAACATGTAGGACAGTCCGCGGTGGGGCTCCCCGACCAGGAAGCCGACGGCACCAGGGGACCCGCCGGGCCGGAAGGCGCCCTCACCGAAGTTCAGCAGCGTGTTGGTCGTCCCTCGATACCCCATCTTGTGATTGAGTCCGGCCAGGGCGACGTCGTTGCGCTCGCCGAGCGTCCCGTCGGCCCCCACCAAGACCTTGGGGACGATGAAGAGCGAGAGTCCCTTCACCCCGGGCGGGCCGCCGGGAATCCTGGCCAGGACCAGGTGGACGATGTTCTCTGTCAGTTCGTGGTCGCCACCCGAGATCCACATCTTGTTGCCGAACAGGCGGTAGGTGCCGTCGTCGGCCTGTTCCGCGCGGGTGCGCACATCGGCCAGCGAGGAGCCCGCCTGTGGCTCTGACAGGCACATGGTCCCGGAGAAGCGGCCCTCGACCATCGGGCGGACATAGGTGTCGATCTGCCCGGGCGTACCGTGGGCCAGCAGCAGGTTTGCGTTGCCGATGGTGAGAAAGGGGTAGGCGGCCGTTCCCACATTGGCTGCCTGGAACCAGGCGAAGCAGGCGTTGGCCACCACGCTGGGCAACTGCATGCCGCCCACCTCGTGGTCCATGCCCCCGCCGATCAACCCCGCGCCGGCGAAGACCTTCAGGGCCTGTTCGACTTCGGTGATGATGTGCACGCGCTCGCCGTCGAAGCGCGGCTCCTGGGTGTCGTTCTTCTTGTTGTGCGGGGCGAAGTGCCGGGTGGCGATCGTCTCGCTGAGGTCCAGTACCGCGTCGAAGGTTTCGCGCGAGTGGTCGGCAAAGCGGGGGCGCGAGGTCAGGCTTTCGACCTCGAGCCACTCGTGCAGCAGGAAGTCGAGGTCTCGGCGGGAGAGCAGGAGGGAGGCCATGGTGTTCTTCTTCTCGGGTTCGGGTTGCTGGGGCTGTTGTCGGCCGGTCAGACCGTGGTGCCGAGGCCGCCGTCGACGGGGATGACGGCGCCGGTGACGTAGGCGCCCGCACGGCTGGCCAGATAGACGGCGATGCCCGCCATGTCGTCCGGCCGCCCGATCCGGCGCAGCGGAGCCGCCTCCGCGATCGCCTCCCCCATGGCGTCCAGGGTCGCGGCCATCATCTTCGACTCGAAGGGGCCGGGCGCGATTGCGTTCACCGTGATGCCCTGTGGCCCGAGCTCCTTGGCCAGCACACGGGTCAGGTGATGCAGGCCCGCCTTGCTGGCCGCGTAGGAGTAGGCCGAGGCCGGGCTGACGTGCAGGCCGTCGATGGATCCGACGTTGATGATCCGCGCAGGGTCCTCTGTCGACCCGCTGGCCCGCAGCTTCGGCAGGAGGGCTTGGGTGAGCAGGAAGGGGCTGCGCAGGTTGAGGTCCATCACCTTGTCCCAGCCGCTGACCGGGAATTCGTCCAGGGGCGCGCCCCAGGTGGCGCCGGCGTTGTTCACCAGGATGTCCAGCCGCTCCTCCCGCTCGCCGATGTCTGAGGCGAGTCGGTGGCATTCCTCCTCGCGTGACAGGTCGGCGGGCAGCGCGACCGCTTGGCCGTAACCGGAGAGCCCGCGCACGGCCTCCTCGCAGGCCTCCGCCTTGCGGGAACTGACGTAGACCTTGGCTCCCGCCTCGACCAGGCCCCGGGCGATCATCAGGCCGATGCCGCGGGAGCCCCCGGTCACGAGGGCGGTTTTGCCGGAGAGGGAGAACAGTGAGAGCACGGTGGACTCCAGAGGTGGGAGGGCGGCCGGGCAGGCTGTTCCCGTCGCATACTGGATACTAAGCAGTCGCTTAGCTGCTGGCCAAGCCCCGCGCCCCCGGCACTCAATCCGAGCCTCCGCGCCTCGACGCGGAGTACACCGGCAGCGGATCCCTCTTCGTCCGACACCCCGGGCGCTGCCCGCGCCTTCCACTGCCGGCTCGGCCTCACCTCAGATAGACGAACTCATACACCACCACGCCGCGCGCGACCTGCCCAACGGCCTTGCGCGACACCGAGGACTTCGACACCAAGGACTTCCCCGCCGCGCCGCGGACATCAGTCAGCTACCGCCGACCGCGGGCGTTTTTGATGTGCCCGCGCCATGGTCATCAGCCCGGCGAGGGCGTCCCGGGTGCGTGACACTGGCGTCAGGGGCAAGGACTCTGGCGCAGCCCACAGCGCAGAGGGAGACGGCGTGCGCATCGGGGAACTGGCATCACGGGCCGGAGTCAGCGTCCGGTCCCTGCGCTATTACGAGGAGCAGGGGCTGCTCACGAGCACCCGCAGTGTCAGCGGACAGCGGCACTGCACGGACCACGAGCCCGACGCTGGAGCACATCTCCCTTCTGCAGGTCACAGCTCTATGAGGTGCACGTGATCTGGCCTTGCTCTCGCGGCTGCGCGCAACTCCACTTGCCGGTTGCGCGTTCAGAGTCGCCTGGCGAAGGAGCTGTTGCCTTTTGCCGTCGGCGGCCTCGTCGAAGAGAGTTGACGGACTGGCACAACCCCGCGTGGCGCTTCACAGCGGCCGACATCGTGAGGCGACCCATACGGCGGTCGGCCTCCGGCGCGCCGCGCCTCCCGGCTCACCCTCAGGCGTCCTCGGCCGGATCGGCCACGCCCAGCAGGGCAAGGCAGATGTACAGTACGGCGTCCTCCAGGGCGGGGACCTCGCCGATGCGCCCCTGGCGCAGGAGGCGGCAAACGGCTTCGTGTGTAGCGTCAGCCGCGGCCATGTAGGTCTCATGGGGGACACGGCGGTGGCCGGGGATCCTGTGGTGCCAGGCGCGCATCGACTCGGCGAACCAGGAGCGGCAGGCGTCCTGGTGCTCCCGCGCCGGGCCGCCTGCCGCCGCCGTCTCCAGGAAGAACGCTTTGGCGAATTCGGGCTCTTCGGCGAGCAACCCGAGGAAGGCACGGATGGAGGCACGCAGCGTCGCCACCGGAGAGAGCGACTGCGTCGACGAGCGGGCAAACGACGCCTCAAGCCGCTTGACCATCAGCTCGCGGCCCGTCTCGGCAGCGGCGATGAAGCACTCCTCCTTGTCCGCGAACAGCTCGTAGAACGTCTTACGGGACACGCCTGCCCGTGCCGTCACATCGGCCACGGTCGCGGTGACGTAGCCCTTGTCAGCAACCACGGCCGTCATCGCGTAGAGCAGCCGCTGGCGCTGCGAACCCGTCACACGCTCACGCGCGAGCCCGTGCGGCCCGCGGGGAAGGTCGGTCAGGCTCGGCTGCAGCAGCGGCCGGATTGGTTCTCTCATGAGTGAGAAACAGTCTGGTACACGTTATAGACGCAAGCGTTTCTCACCCCACGTCATCCTCCGAGGAAGCAGGAGCGCGCCTTCATGCGAAGAGCAACTTCACTTTGGGCACTGGCGGTTCTTCCGGTGGCCCTCGCAGGGCTCGTGGCCGCCGCCCCGACCTCTGCGCAAGCAGCCTCCGCGTCGGCGACCTTCACGGTCGACTCCACCCGAGACGCCGTGGATGCGGATGCGTTCGACGGTCTTTGCCGCACCGCCGGAGGCACCTGCACCCTGCGCGCGGCGGTCATGTCCGCGAACGCCCAGCCCGGCAGCACCATCGAGTTACCCGCCGCCCACTACCGGCTGACCATTCCCCCCGACCCCGACCAGCTCAACGGGCGCACCGCTGACCCGACCAAGGGCGACCTGAACATCCTCGAACCGACCACCATCCGCGGGGCCGGCGCGCGGGAGACCATCATCGACGCCGACCACATCGACCGGGTCTTCCGCATGGGCGCCGACACGCAACTGTCCGACCTCACCATCACCGGAGGAGACGCCAAGCAGCGGGAGGTGCCCATCACCGACCCCGGCGGAGGCGGCATCGCCAATGGCAAGAACATGACGCTGCGCCGGGTAACGGTAACGGGGAACCGCGCCGGCTACGGAGGCGGCATCTTCAACATCCCCAACTCCCACCTGACGCTGATCGACAGCACCGTCAGCCGCAACACAGCGGGCGAGGCCGGAGGCATCCGGTTCGACGACACCGGCACCGTGGTCAATTCGACGATCGCGGACAACCGCGTCACCGGCGACTGGGACCGGCCGGGCAGTCTGTCCGGATACGGCGGCGGCATCGATATACGCGGCACCGGCCTGGTGGACATCCGCAACTCCACGATCACCGGCAACACGGCCACCGACGGCGGCGGCGGGATCAACATCGCCCCCGCCTACCTGGACAGCCTGCCGGGACCCATTACCGACCCCGTGAATCTGCCGCTGGGTCACCTCACCCTGAAGAACACCATCATCGCTGAGAACACCATCGGCCAGACCACCAGCGACTGCAAGAACGTCTTCGCCGCCATCGAGTCACGGGGCAACAACCTCGACAGCGGAAACCACTGCCACCTCACGGCCGAAGGCGATCTTCCCAGCCGTGATCCCCACCTCGCACCCCTCGGCGAAAACGGCGGTCCGACAGACACTGTGGCCCTACTGCCCGGCAGCCCCGCCCTCGACGGTGGCGCTGACTGCCCCTCCGCCGACCAGCGCGGCGTGCTACGGCCTCAAGGTCCTGCATGCGACATCGGAGCCTTCGAATACCGGCCCTGACCTCCGCCCCACACCTCGAGGACTCTCCATGCACGCAGAGTCCTCGAGGCGCGGATCTTCCGACGGAAGCGGCCGAAGCGGTACAGCTTCGTGTTCTGCGGCCCTACGCCAAGCGGATGAGGATCTGGACGGGTATTCCCGCAGTCCGGTCCGACCGGACCGGGGTCGCGGCAGACGGCCGTTGGCCGAGGTTCGGACGACCACGTCGCGGCTGCTGCGTCTCGGGCGCGCCCACCCGGCACCGGGCCGGGCTCTCGGTTCCTTCGCTCACGCCCCGGCCCCCGCACTCGCGACGCCGGGGACGACGACCGTGCCGGCGTCGACCACCCGTTGCCGAGGGAGGCGTCGCGGGAAGTGAGCCCCCTGCCGGTGCGACCCGCGGCGAGCACTGCGGCGGGTTGCACCGCACACGCGCCGATCCGAATGGGGGACCGCGAACGAGGGCGGCACCCGTCAGTCCCCTTTCCCTGTCCGGGAGGGGGCCGGCAGGGGCCGCGGCAAGCGGCTCATGGGGCCGCGGCCCGTGCCGGCTGGTCGAGGAGGCATCAGTGGTTGATCATGTCCCGGGTCTGGGCGTAGACCGTCGCGTCGCTGAACAGTCCCGTGTGGCTGAGGCAGGCGGTCTTGGTGTTGGTCGCGCCGGACAGGGAGACGGAGGTGTCGGGGTTGATGACCGTGTCGCAGGGCGACCACCAGGTGGCGTAACGGGGTGAACCCGGTGTTTCGTCGCCGGAGTTGAGGGCCGCGAGGAAACCGGAGCCGATGCGCATCTCGGTGCAGGAGGTGTCGAAGCAGCTGTTGGCGCTGTCGGTGCCGTGGTTCGGTCCGCCCAGTGACACCCAGGCGTCGACCTTGGAGGCTCCGCCGAGGTTCTTCAGGTAGTAGCGCGAGGAGAGCCCTCCCATGGAATGGCTGACGATGTCGACCCTGGCGGCACCGGTGGCCGTGAGGAGACGATCGACCTCGGTGGACAACTGCTGGGCAGTCGTGGCATTCGACTGGCGCCAGTCGTAGGACCACTGGTCGAGGTAGGAGGACGGCCAGCCGTCGGTTCTGAAGCGGCCCGCCATGGTGTTCCAGTTGGTGGCGTCACCGGTGTAGCCGTGCACGAAGAGGACGGGGTTGCTGGTCGAGTCGAAGGTGGAGCTGGTCGATGCCTGGGCGGGGAGGGAGGACTGTGTGGCGAGAAGGACGCCGGCCGCGGCTGCGGCCGCGATCGCGAGGGTTTGCTTCATGGGGGACTCCAGGGTGGGGTTCGGGGACAGCGGTCGACGGCGCGTTCTGGCACAGGACAGCGCTGGGGGCGTTTCCCGGATCGCGGGAGCCGTGTCTGCGGGCGTGCGACGGCATGCCGGGGAGCCGGCTCGCCGTGGTCGCACGAGGGGAGAGGACACCGGTGTCATCGAGGGTGGCGCGAGCGTACTGACCGGTAGGTACGGGTGGTCAAGAGACGTGCGCGGAAATTCTTGACTCGGCCGACGCCTCGGCGCGGCGTTCCCGGTGCGGTGATGCCGGTTTCTACCGGTTCGGGTTCTAAGGCGTGAACAGGTCCGTCAGATAGGTCGGTTCGGCCTCCACCTGTGCATAGCGCCCGGTCTCCTTCGACCATGCGACGTTCCCGGCGGTGAGCGCGTGGAAGTCCCTGACGCAGCGCAGTGCGTCGTCGACGACGTCCTCGGTGAGGCCCGAACCCACCAGACGCCCGGGCAGGACCTGTTCGAGGTCGATGATGCGCTGGACGTATCCGGCCTGCATGACGGCCACTCGCTCCGCCGCCTCCTGAAGGCCGCACCGGTGATGGTGGCTGATCACCGTGACGGCGTTGAAGGCATACTCGTGCGCGAGTTCCTTGGGCAGCGAATAGAGATCGTTGACGCAGGCGTTCGCGTAAATCACCGCCTCTCGCATGTCCGCGAAGGCCGGGTTCGCGTGCAGTCGGTCGGGCAGGTTCACATCGGTGGCGATTTCCACCAGGTCCAGCACGGCGTCGAACGCGAACGAGGCGCGTCGGTGGGCGAGGTATTGCTGCAGACCGGGTATGCGCCCTTCTTCCCGATAGATCATCTCGGCCCGGTAGCTGTCGAAATACCACAGCAGGTGGGGGATGAATCTGCGCTGCCATGCGGAAGAACGGACAGCCGTCGTACGGCGCCACAGATCGGCCAGGGAGCGCGCCAGCCGCCCAGCCGTGACGGTTCCGTCGAAGACGGCGAACAAGGGGCCGAACGCCTCCCGCCACCGCTCGGGCTGGTATCCCCGCACCGGGTCGTCGTCGAACTGGTCGTCCAACTGGAACAGCCACGCGTTCCACTGGGTGATCAGTGTCAGTGTCTCCTGTGAGGCGTTCGGGCACAGCCACGCGGTGAGCCGGTCCACGCGAGTGCGATACACATGCCGGCGCGCTTCCTCGGTGGGCACCAGACCGAACTCGTCCAGCCACGCCTCAGTGGCCGCCGTGGCCACCCGGAGTTCCGGATTGAGCGCTGCCGGTACGGGTGTGTAGAGGTCCGGGATCCGGAAATTGTCCATACGTCAGCTCGCTTTCCGGTGCTTTTCTGCCGTTCGTGACATCCAGCCCCATTGCCGATGCGGAACGCCCGAGGCCCGCATGGCGTCGTGACCAGGCGGCCCCGGCCACCGACGTAAATTACCCTGCCTGGTGATGACGTTCGACAGAGGTCTCGCTTCTCCGGTGCCATATCGCCCTTGGCGGGACAGCACCGCATGGAACGGGCGAATACCGCTGTGAGCTGACTCAAGTAATCGGCGAATCAGGCCGGTTGTGAACAGGTGGGCCAGGAGCGCGTCAGCCGCGGTGGCCGCGCCGATTCAGCCGGGCCAGGAGCAGAGCGACGTCGTCCCCCAGGCTGTGATCCTTCCGCGTACCGGCGAGGAGGTCGTCCACAACGGCCTCCAGGTCCGCCGCGGGAGCGCCTCGCAGGCCTTCGAGGAACCTCTCGGTGCCCTGGTCGATGTCCTTGTTCACGGCCTCGAGCAGGCCGTCCGTGGTCAGCGCGAGCACGCTGCCCGGAGCGATGCGCAGGCGGGTGGTCGGGTACCGCTGCTCCCGGTCGATTCCCAGAGGGAGCCCGCCCGGGACCTCCAGGAGGCGCGGCGGCTTGCGGGGTGTGACCAGCGCCGGTGCCGGATGGCCCGCCCGGCACACCCGGAGCGTTCCGTCGAAGGGGTTGAGCGCTATATAGCAGCATGTGGCGAACAGGGCCCTGTCCGGATCGGTGTTCATCTCCGCCAGCAGGCGGTTGGTGCGTTCCAGGACGGCTGCGGGCGGGTGTCCTTCGTTCGCGTAGGCATGTACGGCGGTACGCAGCCGCCCCATGAGGGACGCTGCGTGAACGCTGTGTCCCTGCACATCCCCTATGACCAGAGCGACGCCGCCGTCGGGCAGACTGATGGCGTCGTACCAGTCGCCACCGATCCACATGCCGGAGGTGGCGGCCTGGTAGCGAGCGGCGATGGTCACACCCGGCACCGTGAGCGGCCCGCGCGGCAGCATGCCGCGCTGGAGCTCGGTGGCGAGTGCGTGTTCCGACTCGTACATGCCGGCCCGCTCCAGCGACTGGGCGAGCAGTCCCACGGCAGCGACCAGGAGGGCCCGCTCCTCGGGCAGGAACTCCTGCGGCTCGGGGAAGCTGACGAGGCAGGAACTGACGCCGCCGCGCGAGTCCGTGACCGGCAGTGCCGCCCACGCCTGCGCGGCCGACTGCGCGAGGGGTGCCAGGTGTGGATGAACGGTGGTCAGCGCGTCCGCGGAGCCGATGAGAACGGGCGCCCCGTGGTCGAGCGACTGCTGCACGAGGGTGCGGGCCGTGGCGTCGAGGACCTGCAGGGAGTTCTCACCCCGCTCGTCGTCGGAGCACGAGGCGACGACGGTCGGCCGGTTGCCCTCCAGGGCGATCACCGCCAGCGCGCCCGCCCCGAAGGCCCGCAATCCCGCCCGTGCGGCGGCCATGATGTCCTTGACGGTCACCGCGGCGGCCAGAGCCGCGGTCAGCTCCCGCATCCAGCGGTCACGGGTCGCACGCTCGTACAACCGCCGCCTCTCCGCCTCGTGGCGTTCGTGCACGGCCGTGGTGTCCATGACCACTCCGACCATGCGGGCCGGCAGCCCGTCGGCGCCGGGCAGGACGCGTCCTCGGGCTTCCAGGGACCGGTGCCGGCCGTCGTCGGAGGTGACGCGGTACTCGATCTGGTAGTTGCCGCAGGACTTCGCTATCAGTCCCAAGCCGTCGCGCACGTCGGCCAGATCCGCCTCGTGTACTGCGGCCAGGAAGCTCGAGATGTCCGACGGGCCGTTCTCGGGCATGCCGTGCAGTGCGAGGGTGAGGGGATCGCAGCTCACCTCGCCTGTGGAGATCTCCCAGGAGTAGAAGCCCGCCTGCACGATGCTCGCGCTGGCCTGGAAGGCGCCGGAACCGGACTCATCTTCCCGGCGCACGGCAGTACGCACGGATCCGACGTCTTTCACGAGATCTCCCTGCCGCGGCGTGAACTTCCCTCTGAGGGATCAACGGTGCTCGACTGGATCAGCCACGCACTGTAGTGAGTGTTCGATGGGAACCGGCCAGTGGGGCGATTCGAGAGCCTACGGAACTGCGACACCGTCCCTCCTCGATGTGAACGGGGCTCTCGCAGAGGAGTGCGTTCCCGCGCTTTCAGGAAGATCGCCTGACCGACCGACTGTGGCCGGATTGTGCGCATGGTAGTGACTTTCCCGATCTTGCGCCAGACACCCCACCCGTCAGACCGGTGCCCGCGCCTTCGGCCTCACCGCGCAGTCCCCCTCAACTGCCCGTTCATCAGGACAGGTTCCTTCACGGTGACCTGCGTACACTGGCCGGACCCCGCTTGCCCCGTGGCGTCCCGGTGCCTGTGCGATGTCACCGAGCGCATCGAGGCAGGGACGCCCGACGAGTGCAGCGGGCCAGTTACCGCCGTCGACCGCTCGACAACGAGGACTAAGGGGCTGGAGGGACTGACCGGAGCGCAGACGCGACCACCGAGCGACGACGGCATCGAAGCCCGACTGGCCGAACCGAGGCCGTCACGGACGGAACGCCGATGCTTCGAACGGTGACCGACGCCCACACGAGCCGCCCGGGTCCGCCCCCGCCCCCGCCCCCGCCCCCGAGGCGAGTGGCCCCGCCTCTCTCTTCGAGGCCTGTACACCTTGCCGCGCAACATCGGAATGTCAAACGCCCGGCCACCAGCAAGCGGCGGCCAGTGAATATCCCGACCGAGCACCGCACTTCACACCTGTCAACGGCCGCCGCAACACCCCGGATCAACTGTCGCCGGACGGAGCTACGCCCCGCCAACCTCAGTCGCGGACCGAGACGCAACCTGCACGCAGGCTCCTGACGCCCGATCAGGCCTGCGGAACGCCACGGTCCGCCGCAAGGCGGGTGAGCCACTCACGCAGCAGGTGCTGCTCGGCGTCGCTCAGGACATCGGCATCGTCGGGGAGAGCGGCGCGCAGCGCGCGGGCCGCCGCGGCGGGACCGGTCTCCGCGGCGGGGACCGTCGGTTCGGCGCGAGTGACGGCGGCGACCATGGCCTCGCGGAGGGCAGTCAGCAGCGCCGGATTGCGGCGGTCTACCGGGGTGGAGTGCCAGGTGGTGACCGCGCCTCGGCCGGTGGCCTGGATGATCTGGGCAGCCAGCTCCTCGTCGACCCGCAGCCATCCCCCGGCCGCCAGTCGGCGTACCCGGCCATGGAGGATCTCCAGGCCCGCGCGGTGTGCCATGTCCGCCCCCCGGCTGGTGGCCCTGTTCATCACCGCGAACAGTTCGGGGCGGGAGATCCCGAACTCCACCACCGTGTCCCAGCCGCGGCGCAGGTCCTCCACCGCGTCCTGTGGTTCGGGATCGAGCTGCGCGCGCTTGCTCTCCAGGAACTGTGCGTAGCCGTGCTCCGCGACCGCCTCAAGGAGACCCTCCTTGTTGCCGAAGAGGCGGTAGATCGCCGGCGGCTGCATCCCGGCCGCAGCGGCGACCGCACGGGTGCTCACCGCGTCCGGGCCGCCGTTCTCCAGTAGCTCGATGGCCGCCTCGACGATGCGGCGACGAGGGCTGTCGGTGGTGTCGCGCGTAGTCACGAATCGATGATATCGCAGATTCGATTCCACCGATATTCCGGTGTTAACGTCATCATGATTCCACTGGAAACAGCGTCGGGAGAACCCGTGATCATCGTGACCGGAGCCACCGGAAAGCTCGGCCGCCGCACCGTCGAACGCCTCCTGGAGCGCGTCTCCGCCGACCGCGTCGGCGTCAGCGTCCGCGACCCCCAAAAGGCCCAGGACCTCGCCGACCGCGGCGTCCGTGTCCGGCAGGGCAGCTTCGACGACCCCGCCTCGCTCGTGCATGCCTTCGAGGGCGCCGAGCAACTGCTCCTCGTCTCCCTCGACCGCACCGGCGAGGAGTGCGTCA
Organism: Streptomyces sp. NPDC047869; assembly: GCF_040704065.1. Lineage (NCBI taxonomy): Bacteria > Bacillati > Actinomycetota > Actinomycetes > Kitasatosporales > Streptomycetaceae > Streptomyces > Streptomyces sp. NPDC047869. The sequence continues at coordinate 114,793 of NZ_JBEYRK010000019.1, read as the reverse complement.
CCGGGCACCGCACCGCCATCGACGCCGCCGTGAAGGCCGGCGTCGGCCGCATCCTCTACACCAGCCAAATGGGCGCCGCCCACGACTCCCGCTTCCAGGCGTGCCGCGACCACGCCCGAACCGAGGACCTGCTGCGCGCCACCGGCCTCCCCTGGACCGCGCTGCGCAACGGCTTCTATGCGGCCAGCGCCTTGCAGTTCTTGGAGTCCGCCCGCCACACCGGCGACATCGCCCTCCCCGCCGACGGCCCTGTCGCCTGGACCGGCCACGACGACCTCGCCGACGCCACCGCCGCAATCCTCACCGAGGAGGGCCGCTTCGAAGGGCCCACCCCGCCGCTCACCGGCCCGGCGGCGCTCGACTTCGACACCGTCGCCGAGATCGCGTCCCAGGCCACCGGACGGCCCTTCACCCGCACCGTCGTCCCCGACGACGCCTTCCGCGAGCAGACCCTGGCCCACGGCGCCCCGGCCCCGATCGCCGACCTCATGCTGAGCATCTTCACAGCGGCACGCAACGGCGAGTTCACCGCCGTCGACCCGACGCTCGCCGAGCTGATCGGGCGAGAGCCCGCCATCTTCGGCGCCCTGCTCGAACGCGCCTGGGCCGCATAGATCCGATGCGACGCGCAGAAGGTGTGGGTCCGCATGCACGCATCCGGCGAACACGCCGTCAGCGGCCCACCGCCTTGCAGGGCGCCGAACACCCTCCAGGCCGGCAGCGCGTGCCCGGCGCCTCATGCGACCGCACACGGGGCCGACTCCCCTCGCCACCCCACCCCATGTCCCAGTCCACGGTTCCCACCGCTCGATCGGGCCGGAATCCACGTGTTCCCCCTAGCGGCGATCAACCGTTGCCGCGCCAGCCCTGCCAGCGCAACCCGCCGCCCCTGACCGCCCTTAGAACTCGCCCGTGAGGACGTCGTCGACGCGGTGACGCCCGACGTCGACCGGGTGCCGGAGTCGTCACCCGCATTCGAGGCCGCGACGGCACACGGCAGACGTGGCCCAGACCATCACGGTCTGGGCCACGTCAGGTGTCCGCACTGACGAAGGACGATGCCGTCCAGTCCAGTTACCGCCGGCGGCATCCGAATCTCCGTCACCGCCGATGTCCCTGGAGAGACAGGCCGGTCACAGCCGACCAGGGCGGGACCGCGGAAGGCCGCGAAGCCTGCCCGCGAGGCGCTCGGCGAACCGCAGCGCCGGCCGCCTCCAGTAAGGCATCTCGCCGGGGTCAGGCGAACGCCTGCTGATGCGCTCGCACCGGCCACTGACGCCGACCCGGTCCGGCGCTACAGGACCCGTCCGCTCACGCGCTGAACCGCGCCAACCGGTAGCCTCGCCGACCCGCGACGAGGCCAGGCATCAGCGGATGCCGCCGCGCTGCTGGCGCGGTCGCCGAAGCCTCAGCGGCGTACGCACTCCTCGATCTTCGCCTCGGCCATGTAGATCCTGATGACCCGCCGCCCTCCCAGGTAACGGGTTTGGCCGTCGCAGAAGTCGCTGGACGTCCCGTCGCTGAAGTAGACGTACCCCGACCAACCGCCGGCCTGGATGCTGTAGCCGGAAGAGTTGAGGGAGTAGCTGCCGCTGCAGTTCTTGGACCAGTCAGCGATCGTGCCACTGGACGTGTAGTACTTGTAGTGCAACGTCGCCGCGGGAAGTTGGCAGATCTGAGTCGCGCCCTGCTGGGCGGCCGACGCCGCTCCCGGCACTCCGCCGGCGAGCGCGACCACTCCAGCGCCCACAGCGATGATCTTCCCCCACGCGCTCTTCATCACGTACGTCTCCTTCGCTGGTGCGGCATGCGCGGTGTCCGGCCTCTTGCCGGGCGCAGTAAGGACGGGGATGAACCCCTTGGAGGCATCAAGCCCCGAGTGGTGACGCCACCGCCTTGCGGGCCGGGCAGTACCGGATCCGGCGCGGCAGCGGATGTTCAACGGGATCCACGAGGACGCCGTCAGACGACCGGAGTACTGAAAGGTGACGCGCGTTGCTCGAGTGCGGCGTCATTTCGAGTAGCAGGTCGAGATCTTCTTGTAGCCCACGTACAGCGTTCCTTGAGCGTTGATGCTGACCGTCTGACCGGTGTCCCACGAGGCGCCGACCGTGTTGCTCGCCCACAACGCCCGGCCACTGCTGTTGTAGACGACGAAGTTTCCGTCGCTCTGGTAAGCGGCCTTGTAGCCACTGGGGTTCGTGCCGGCCGCCCAGCAGACGTGCCCGTTCGTCGCCTTCAGAACGAGGTTCCCGTCCGGCTGCATGATCAGCTCTACGGCCCAGCCGCCCATGTCCCTGTGCAGATAGTCGCCCTTGTACATCGTCGTGCCCCGGGAGATTGCGTAGCCGCGGTTGGCTGCGTTGGCCGAGGGTGCGACTGCCGCCAGCGACGACGTGGCGACCGCCGCGACGAGGATCAACCAAACAGCGCTCTTCATGAGGCCTTTCTCCCTATCTGTCATTTCTGGATGGTTTTGCTTGTGGGTTGCTCTGCTTGCTTGGGGCTGCTCCTCTCAACGGGCCCTGCGGACAGAGGGCCATCCCGTTGGTCATGTCGGCCGGCCGCGCGGCGGCAGACCGCCGACGCCCGCCCCCGACGCAGCGTCACCCTGCGCATGGGCTGTTCGTCGGCTTGTCCCGGGCGGTCGCTGTCGTTGCCCACGCCGCCCGACCGCAATCCGGCTCTATGCCGGCTGCGGGGCTCCTCGGCACCGTGCGACGCCGGCTACCGGCAGGTGGGGTCGGAGAGCGCCGAGACGGTGTAGGGCGGATGTCCTGGCGGCTGATCGAGCTGACTGTTGACGACGTAGAGGCGGCAGCCGTGACGAGCGAGGGTGGTCGGCAGGTCGAACCGGTCACCGGTGACCTGAAACTTCACCGTCCCGGTGCGGAGATCTTCACTCAGCTGGGCGATGTACACCCCCGCCGGTGCACCGTAATTGAGCACCGCGTACAGATCGCGGCCGTGCAGCAGCATGCCGTCCGCCCCGAACGACGACCCGCCGAGCTGCACCTCCTCAACGGCCTTCGTGTCGGCGTCCACCCGCCACACCGCCTCCGTGCCGTTGGACGCCACGAGCAGCGTCCTGCCGGTGCGGTCAGCCGTGATGCCGTTGAGCAGCCAGTACTGCGCCGGAAATCGGGGAGCAGCGCTGCGGATGTCGACCCAGGGTCGCAGCGGGCCCAGGCGACCGGCGCGCAGTACGGCTCGGTGGATCACGGGATTGGCCCAGTCGGTGACGTACACGGCGCCTTTGGTGATGACGAGATCGTTGAGGTTCGCGGCGCCGAGGGGACCGTCCTCGGCCGTGCGGCGGGCGACCAGTCGCCCGGCTCGGTCGTGCACGGTGAGAATCGAGCCGCCCACGGAGAAGACGCGGTGGCGGGCATCAGTGTGCACCCCGAGCGCGCTCGGACGATCGGCGATGCCCTGAGCGGCGAAAGGCCGCAGCTCGGCGTCACCGATATGGCCCCTGAACAGCAGGCCGGTGCCCTTGGAGGTCACGTACACGGTGCCGTCCTGCTCCACCGCTACTCCCTCCGGCAGGATGCCGGGCTCGTGCGAGACGACGTAGACCTCGGGAAGGTCCCGAGCACCCGCGGGAACGGCCTGGCCGGTCGCTGCGAGCAGCACCGAAGCCCCCAGACAGAGCAGACGTGTCATGACGCGCATCCATCCACCTCCCCAACGATGACCTGCAGGGTCTGCTGCGCCAATCGCCCCCTGGCTCGGCCTGAACCTCGGTTCCATCGGCGATCAAGCGGCCGGCCACCAGGCTGCGCCAATCCGGCATGCCGCCGCGACGTTCCGTGCCATGATTCGAGCAGGTTCGAAGGGACGGGGCGCACAGCCAACGGGACTGGACGGTCGGGAGGTTCGTTGATCGAGCTCACCGTGGACGCCGCAGGGCTCGCCCGTTCCCGCTTCGCCATCTCACCGTTGCACGAGGTTGTCGCGACCCTGCTGCCCTGGGGCATGCGCCCGGCCCCCGACGCCGCCCCGTGGGTCGCCCGCGCCAGACGCGTGCTGCGCCGGGCCCAGCTGCCCTTGCTGTCCGAACTGGCCCTGGACGCAGGCGGGTACGTGCCCGACTTCCTCAGCCCGCATCCCGTCCAGCCCTCCCCCAGCGTCGAGGAGGAGCTTCAGCGGGTCCGCTCCACCCCGCCCGAGCGTGTCCTGGGCGAACTGCAAGCGCTGCGCGACGGGCGGCCGTGCAACGGCCTCCCCGGCTCCGAGCTGCCGCCAGGAGTGCGGCGGGCCATGGCACGGGGCGGTGCACACGTGGCCCGGCAGGTCGCGGACGAGATGCGCCGATACTGGGAGTTGGCCTTCGCCCCGCACTGGGGCGCCGCCAAGAACGCCCTCGACGCAGAAGTCGACCGATGCGCCGGCGTGCTGGCCCGACACGGCGCGGCCGGGCTCTTCAACTCCCTGCACCCCGATATCCGATGGGCCGACGGCACCCTGCACGTCGAAAGCCGGTACCAGATCGCACTGCCCGTGCCCCAGGTGATCGTCGTACCGTCCCTCGTCGCACCCCATCCAGCCGTCGCCGTGGACCCGACACATGATGGCACCAGGCCCCCGATGCTGATCCACCCCGTGCGCGACAAGACCATCACCGACACCATGACCCCCACAGCACCCACCACCCGAACAGCCCAACTCCTCGGCCCCACCCGCGCAACACTCCTCACCGCCCTCACGCAACCAGCCACCACCCAACAACTCGCAGCACGCCACTACCTCAGCCCCGCCACCGTCTCCTACCACCTCGGCGTACTCCACCGAGCCGGCCTCATCACCCGCACCCGAACCGGCCGAACAGTCCTCTACCGCCAAACACCCCACGCAACCCGACTAACACAAAGCCCATGACGCAAAGACGTGTCCCCGCCCGGACACCAGGCGTCTGCTAGGGCCGATGAGGTCAAGGCTGGGGCTAGGTCATCAGCTTGGGAAGCTGCGATCATTTGAAGCTCGCTTGTGCGTTGACCTGGACGAAGGGCCAGGCGGCAGCCTCCTCGAACCGGGCTGCTTTTCACCGTGACTCCACGCTGTTCGCCGCTCGATCTGGTGCGTTCGTGGTGTGGAGCGTTGGGTTGCTCAGCGGGCCGCCTCGGTGAGCAGCCTCACCACTTGCGCCACTTGTCGGTGAGCTGGCACCGGGCCCAGCCCGTGGCGCGCCGTCAGGCCGACGACATCGACGCCGTGCCCGGTGAGCGACTGGTCGATGTAGTCGAACAACTCCTCGCGCTCGCCGGTTTCGAAGGCGGCTTCGTCGTGGGCTTCATCCACCTCGTTCAGGGCCAGAATGACGTGTTCACGACAGCAAAAACCTTTTCGTCGCTGGCCTTGCTCAGTGGTCGGCACTGACAGCGAAGGCTGACCACCCACATTCCAGGAAGCTCACCCTCGAAGATATCGAGGACCCCATCTGTCGCCGTCGAAGTGTTCTTCCGCCAGGCGGAGGGACGGCGGATGACTTTGTTAACCGGTTCCCTGGGCAGTCGTCACCGGAAATGATGATGATCAGCCATGGGGGCCGGTTGCAGGCCACCACGGCTGACTACTACTGATGTTCTCTGTTGGGGGGGCAAATGCCGCGTATTGGGGTCTATCTCGCGCACCCGCGGCCTGGCAGCTTCAACCACGCCGTGTTTGACACCGTTGTGCAACACTTGCGCGACCTTGGATGCGAGGTTCTCGCGCATGACCTGTGTGCTGAGGAATTCGCACCAGGCTTGTCCGCCGACGAGACGGAGACGGTCCGATCTGCCGTGGGCACTCACGACGCGCAGGTAGCGCTCCATCAGGCGGAGGTGGCCACACTTGACGCCATGGTGTTCGTGCACCCGAATTGGTGGGGCATGCCACCCGCTGTCCTTGCAGGTTGGGTGCAGCGTGTACTCGCGCCTGGCGTTGCGTACAAACTGGGAGCCCCGGAGGGGGAGCCCGAAGGGCTGCTCAGGGCCGGCCGGGCTCTCGTCCTGAACACCTCTGACACCCCTGCCGACCGTGAAGAGGCCGAGTTCGGGGACCCGCTGCAAAGGATCTGGTCGGCATGCGTCCTGCCGTACGTAGGAGTTGCCGACGTTCGCCGGGTCGTCTTCCGAACGGTCACCGACTCCTCCGATGAAACCCGCGCCTCCTGGCTGCGCCAGGCACGTCACCACGCCGCCGCACTGCTGGCCTGATACGTACGGCGCGCAGCGAGGGCGGGAGTCAGCGAAACGGACGCGGCACTCTACGTCTGCGGTGGTGCCCTGGCCCCGCTCGAGAGTGGGATGGGCTCCCGGGCTGGGTCTGTCCCGGTGGCCGGAGTTTGACGGCCATCTCAGACTGGCCCCGGGACGTGGTCAGGTGGTGCGGGATCCGCACCGGCAGGGGCAGCCGCTAGCGTGACCGATGAGGCCGACGGCGTCGGGACGGCTGCGGCCAACCGGCTCGTGCAGGGCGACGCGTGCGAACCTTGTGCGGTCACAACACCAGCAAGGCATGGGGCGTCCAGAGCGTGCAGCGGGGCCCACGCCGGCTCAGGGATCAGCGCGGGTCCCGCCTCGCTCATCATCCGCTGTCCGGCGGGCGCAGCAGGTGTCACAGCGCTGGGCTCCGTGCGGGGTTCGGGCTACAGGTAGCCGGTGAGGCCGAACTTGTGCGTCAGGTCGGTGCAGGTCTCCTGGGCACTCGCACGCAGGTGGTCGTCCTCGTTCGACCGGGGTGAGCAGCGCGGTGACGGACTGACTGTGACCGGAGGGGCTGGTCAGCGCCGGGCCTTGACCTCGTCGAGCGTTACTTCGACCGGGCCCGCCAAGACGTCGAGCAGACCGTAGCGGCTCCGTACCTCGCGGTTCGTCCGCTCGGAGGGGGTACGGTTTTCCTCACCTACCGGCGCGATAACCGGAACCACGTCTACACCATGTACGCCAAAGCGCCAATAGGTAGTGACGCGGCGGCCATTTCTCGTGAGTTGATCGATCGCATTGTTTTCTTGCATCTCGGCCGTTTGAATAATGGCGTCGAACTTCTTTTCTTTTTGATCCTTCTTCATCCATCGGGGCACAGCAGCACCCCGCCAGGAGTAGCTAGAGCCTCTGAATTCACCCATATTGAGCCTGTCTTTACGTGCCAGGTTCAGGGTGGCGTAGAACGTCAGCTTGTCGAAATTCGTGTTACTGGGAAGCTGAACAACGGTCCGCGTGAGCAACTCGTCGTTCGCCTCGACCCAATGCCCAGGAAGCATCCACGGCTGCGCCGCCACCAGCTTGCCCGGCTGGTAGACCTCCCTGCGGGTGAGCGGGTGCTTCTCCCGGTATTGAGCCCATTGCTCGGCGTGCTGCCGCCACTTCGCCGGGGCCAGGTCCCTCGGGCTCACCGTCACGTCCTCTCCCATGGCATGGAACTCGGCGCCCAGCACGTAGAAGCCCATGTCGTTGTGATTCACGAGCTTGATGTCGACCGGCACGGAGAACACCTTGCCGTCCGCACTGAGCACTGCCTTGCCCGGGTTCAGCTGCACGAGAGGGGTGACCTCGCGCCGGTACGGCTGGAAAAGGTACTGGTAGCTGAAATTGGCGACCGCTACGAGCGCGGAGACAATGAGTGCCGCAGCCACCCGCTTCGGAGTGGGGATCTCATCCAGTCTTCGCCAGACCAGGACGACAGCGGACAGCGAACTTACGCTGAGCACAACGGACAGTACTTTATAGACGACTTTCTCGCCGTCATTCCATGCCTGTAACGCGAGCAAGACGTTCGTCAACAACGCCACGCCGGTAGAGATCAGCGCGACCACTCGAAAGTTGGAACTCGGCCCGCGGACCCAGCAGTCCACGACCGCGCCGACACCCAGGACCATGATGAGCGCCGCCACCATGAGGGCCGCTCCGGTGACGCACCCCGCGAAAGTCAGAGCCTGCCTGAAGTCCTTGAAACCAAAGCAGCCCACGGGCAGCGCCGTCGCGAGCAGGACCAGCACAACCCATACCATTTCCGTCCGCGAGCACGGGCATCTCAGGCCTCTCCGCCCCATCACGTATGCGCCGGAGCGGGCTCCTGGGTCGGACCCTGGGGAAGTCGTCACATGATCACCTTCCTGGTTGCACACCGGAATCCGATCACCATGCTCCGAGTGATCCAGGCGGTGCACTGAGTGATCTACGCGATCACTGCACACATTCCGCCGGGGTCACTACACACATTCCACCGGTCGGCCCACTCATTCCGCACCAAAGCCGTGGCATTGACTAAAGGTCGGGGGCTTCCTCCCGGATGAAGGGGCGGGCGCTGCTGCGGGAGCTGCAGGCGCTGCATGCGGCTACTCGCCACGGCGACGCGCAGTCCCGACGCCCCGCCGGCGCCGACGGCTGGGTGGCGCGTTCGGCGGTGGTGCGCTGGCTCAGCTGTTCGAGGCAGTATCGGACGCGGGCGTGGGTGTAGAGGTCGATCGCGTCGGTGAGGTGGTCCCATTCGTCGCCGTCCAGGCCCTGGGTCCGCGGGCCGAAGATGTCGGGGCCGGCGCGGTGGTGGCGGCGCCGGTAGTCACCGATGGCGGTCAGGAGGTTCGTGTAGGCCTGCTGCTCGTCTTCGTCGCGCTGTCGGCCCGGTCCGTCCGGCGAACCCGTCCACCGACCTGGAGACCGTCGCTTCAGCTTGTCGATTGGCCTCGGCATGAGACGAGACATGCAAGTGACTGCGTGGGCCGGCAGAGCCACTCGAGAAGAGGGCCGGTACCACGAGCCAGGGACGCTTCTCGCAGTGGAACCACGGAGGGCCCAGCCCCTGTCCTTGCCGCCCCTCCCCCACCCCACGGAAGCCCTCGGGCCCCGGACGAACGCGAGCGGCCCCGCCGGAACACCGCCTGGCGGGGCCGCTCGTCGCGCTGCCGCTAGTTTCCGCGGCCCGCCGGATCGTGGGCGACGCTGTCGCGGGCCTCGTCCCCGTGGGCCGGGTCCGCGCCGGCGGAACCGGTCCCCGTCTCGGTGGCCCGGTCACCGTGCCCCGGCCACCAGGCCGCGTGCCCGATGAGCGCGGTGAGACTGGGCGTGAAGAACATCGACATCACGAAGGCGGCGACCGCGATGCCGAAGGAGACGGCGAAACCCATCTCCGTGAGCAGCGAGTTGCCCGCCAGCATCATCGTGGCGAAGGTGGCCGCCAGGATGAAGCCGGCCGCGGCGACGGTCGGCCCGGCGTGCCGGAGTGCCATGCCGGCGGCCTCGCGCGGCTCGCGGCCCTCGCGGGCCTCCTCGCGCAGCCGGGCGATCATGAGGATGTTGTAGTCCGTGCCGATGGCGACCACGAAGAGATACATGATCACCGGCAGCATGAACATCAGGCCCGAATGCCCCTGGCCATTCTGGAAGATCCACACGGTGGCACCGAGGGTGGCGCCGAAGCCAAGTCCCACGGAGGCCATCAGGTACCAGGGCGCGACCACACTGCGCAGCAGCAGGCCCAGAATGATCATGGTGAGGATCGCGGCGACGGGGAAGACCGTGCGGTAGTCGTGGTTGACCGCGGCGTCGATGTCCTTGTAGATCGAGGACATGCCGCCGACCAGGGCCTCGGTGCCGTCGGGGGCGTCGGCGTGGGCGACGTCGCGCACCCGGCTTACGGCATCGATGGCCTTGTCCGTCGACGCCTCGTACTTCAGCGTGACCGTGAAGTCCGCGGTGGTGCCCGCCTTGTTGACCTGGGTCATCCGGGCGTCCGCGACCCCGTCCACGGCGCCGAGCTTGCCCGCGTACGAGTCGAACGCGCCCCGGTCCAGCGGCTTGCCGTCGGTGCTGGACAGGTAGACGTCGGTGGGAGCGGCCGCGCCCGCCGAGTACGCCTTCTGCATCTCGTCCTGGGCGACCATGGATTCCTTGGTCTTCGGCATGGAGCCGGACGCCAGGTCGAAGGTGGCGTTGAAGTTGAGAATGCCCAGCGACAGCACGACCAGGACGAGTCCGGACAGTCCGGCGGTCAGCGCCGGGCGGCGCTGCACCCCGCGGCCGAAGGCGGCGAAGCGGGCGTTCTCCGGTTCCCGCTGCCAGGACTTGGACGGCCAGAAGACTTTCGGCCCGATGAGCGAGACCACGGCCGGGATCAGGGTCAGGCCCGCGACCAGCGTGGCGGCGACCGCGATGGCGAGCGCCGGTCCCATCTGTTTGAGGAAGCCGAGCGTGGACAGCACCAGCGCGAGGAAGGCGATGATGACCGCCCCGGCGGCCGAGGCGATGGCCTCACCGACACGGTCGACCGCGTTGACCATGGCCTGCTTGGGTTCGTCGCCGGCGCGCAGGCGTTCGCGGTAACGGAACATCAGGAACAGGAAGTAGTCCGTGCCCACGCCGAAGAGCACGACGATCAGGATCGACGAGATCGAGCTGTTGGCCTGGAGGTCGAACAGCTTGGTGGCGTAGGCGATCAGCCCGTTGGCGACGGCGGACACCAGGCCGATCAGGATCAGCGGCAGGATGGCGAGGATCGGCGCCCGGAAGATGATCAGCAGCGTCACCAGGATGATGACGAAGGTGCCGATGCCGATCAGTGCCTGTCCGCGTTTGGACGAGTCCTGCTGGTCGAGTGCCTGGGCCGCGGAGCCGCCCAGTTTGACCTCCAGATGCGTGCCCTTGGCGAGTTGCTTGACGTCGTCGCGCAACACCTTGGCCGCGTCGGCCTGTTCAGGCTGACCGGCCTTCTTGCTGTCCATCTGGACCAGGGTCAGGTCGTACCTGCCGTCCTTGGACGGCTGGCCGGGGACGACCTTCTGCACCTGGTCGATGTGCTTCTTGCCCAGCTCGGTGGTGATCCGGGCGACGTCCTGCTTGTCGGCGTCGGTCAGCCGGCCGCCGTCGGTGCGCTGGTACAGCGCGATCGCGGACGGCGTGAAGGCGCTGGGGAACGCCTTCTGCTGCAGGTCCGCCGCTCTGATGGACTCGTAACTCTTCGGCAGGAAACTGCTCTCGTCACTGTTCGAAGGCAGTCCGGGAGCGGTGGCGACGATCGCCACCGCGGCGATCAGCCAGGCCACGATCGTCCAGACGGGATGTCGGACGACAGCGTTGCCTATTCGTCGGAACATGCGGGGGGTCCTCCTGGACAGGAAGATCACCGCAGCCCGGGGAGCGGACCCCGGCATCGGCGACCCCGGCCGGCGCGCGTCCAACGCACCGGCCGAATGGTTGTCTTAGGGTCACAGAGTAGTGACCACGCAACGGGATCATTCCAGCAGGCGCGCCGAGGCACGACCGGATATCGGGCGGCCGCCGCCGGCGGGCCGGAAGGAGCACCGGACATGACCACGAACAGCGTCTCAGGGCCGCCGCATCGCACTCCCGAGGGCATCCTCTGGGAGCCCAGCGACCGCTGGGTGCGCGGCCGTGCGGCCGGGGCCACGGTCGTCGACAGCCGCCACCCCGTCCTCGTGTGGGAACCCGGCGTACCGGTGCCGCTGTACGCCTTTCCGCGCGGCGAGGTCCGCGAGAACCTGCTGAGTCCGGCGCGGAACCCGCCCACCGGGACCCACACCGGATCGACGGTCTTCTACGACCTGGAGGCGGGCGGCGAGTCGCGGGCGAACGCCGCCTGGACATTCCCCTCGGACGCCCTGGCGGACCACATCGCCTTCGAGTGGTCCCGGCGCACCGGCACCGGCCTCGACCACTGGTACGAGGAGGAAGAGGAGATCTTCGTCCACCCCCGCGACCCGCACAAGCGGGTCGACGCCCTCCCCAGCAGCCGGCACGTCCAGGTCGAGATCGGCGGCACACCGGTCGCCGACACCCGCCGCCCGGTCCTGCTCTTCGAGACAGGCCTGCCCACCCGCTACTACCTTCCCCACGAGGACGTCCGCCTGGACCTGTTCGAGCCCACCGACCACAGCACCGGCTGCCCCTACAAGGGCACCGCCGCGTACTGGTCCTGGCGCGGCGGGGACGACGTCCCGGCCGACGTACTGTGGAGCTACGCCGATCCGCTGCCCGCGGTGGGCGCGGTCAGGGGGCTGCTCGCGTTCTACAACGAGGCGGTCGACATCACCGTGGACGGCGAACGGCTGGAGCGCCCGGTCACCCACTTCACCCGGCGCCCCTGAGGCGCCGGCCGCCGGGCGCCTCGGGTCGGGGTACCGGCCGGTGGATCTTCGGTGCGATGATCCCCGCGGAGTTCGACGAGCCCGGCCGGGTGTGGGAGTTCCGTGACCGCTCCGGCAGACTCCCTTTCTCACGACAGGAGTTCGCAGTGAGCAGTGTCCACCACGACGTCAACCTCCTTCCCCCACCCCGGGTCGAGGAGGTCAGCGAGAACGTCTTCGCCTACATACAGCCCGACGGCAGTTGGTGGATCAACAACACCGGATTCCTCGTAGGGCGGCGCGGCGTGATCAGCGTGGACGCCTGCTCGACCGTGCGGCGCACGCGGGCCTACCTGGACGCGATCGGCACCGTCACGTCCCAGCCGGTACGGACCCTGATCAACACCCACCACCACGGCGACCACACCTTCGGCAACCACCTGTTCGACGGCGCCACCATCGTCGGCCACGAGGGGACCCGGACGAGCGTCCTGCAGTGGGGCGAGCCGGGCGCGGCGGCCGCGTTCTGGACCGACGTCGAGTGGGGTGACGTCACGATCGAACCGCCCTTCCTCACCTACACGGAGGGCGTCACGGTGTGGTCCGACGACCTGCGCGCCGAGGTGCGCCACGTCGGCACGCCCGCCCACACCACGAACGACTCCATCGTCTGGCTGCCCGAACGGGGGGTCCTGTTCAGCGGCGACCTGCTGTTCAACGGCGGCACGCCCTTCCTGTTGCAGGGCTCGGTGGCCGGTGCCGTGAAGGTGCTGGAAGAGGTGGTCAAGCCGTTGGGCGCGACGACCGTCGTCCCCGGCCATGGCGGGGTCGCCGGTCCCGAGCTGGTCGACGAGGTGCTCGGCTACCTGCGGTTCGTGCAGCGCACCGCCCGGGCGGGCCGCGACGCCGGGCTGACGCCCCTGGAGACCGCCCGCGAGACCGACCTGGGCGAGTACGCCGGGCTGCTCGACGCCGAGCGCATCGTCGGCAACCTGCACCGGGCGTACGCGGAGTTGGAGGACGGCCCGCTCGGCCGGTCCATCGATGTCGCGGCCGCCCTCGGCGACATGGTCGCCTACAACGGCGGACGCCCCCTCACCTGCCTGGCCTGAGGGCGAGACCTCGCACCTGGCTGTGTGAGCGATGGCGTCGGTGAGGTGGTCCCATTCGTCGCCGTCGAGACCTTGGAGGCGCGGGACGGCGGCAGGAGCAGGTGGCGGCGGGACCGACGGCATCGGGGCCGAACGTGTCGCGGAAGCGGTCGAGGGCGTGTCCGGCGGCCGGCCAGGAGCCACGCGCCCCAGGCCCCAGAAGGCGGGCCGCCGCGGCCCCCAGTGATCCGACGCCGCCGTCGTTGCCTGCGCTGTGCTGGCACTGGTGGCGGGTCATCGCTGCGCGGCGCGATCGCCTGCCCGGCGTCGGCCGGCGCTCGGCGGATGCGGCACCTTCTGACGCGAAGCCGCCGAGTGGAGCTGGCCTCAGTACCGCACGGCACCGGTCAGTGGCGCCAGGACGTGCTGCCGGAATCCGGCCTTCTCATAGAAGGCCCTGGAGCGGTCGACGTCCGAGACCGGCAGGACGCAAAGCTCTAGTTTCAGGTGCATTTCCTTGATCACTTCCATAATCCGTGCCCCGGGATCCATGTACGGGACAAGGACGGGGGTGCGTACGGGACTTGGGGGCGGTCTGGCACAGCTCTTGGCTCGATGAGCGGGTGCGAGTGGCGCGGCTACCCGTGTCCGGGGGCAGGCGCCTTGCTTTCTGGCGCTTGCCCCCCACGGGCGGCGAGCACCCGGGGCAAAGTCAGGCAAGGTAGAAGTCCTTGCGTGCCGCGACGAATTCCTCGATCGTCTGGGCCGCGGCCCCTGTCAGGCGCTCGACATCGTCCGAAGCCCGGTCGTACCGATTCTGCTGATGCAGGCGGCACATGGTGACGATGTGCTGCTCGATGTGGGACGGCAGGCCGATCGTGGAGAGCACCTCGTTGCGCCACTGCTCCAGGGGGACGTCCACGTACTGGACCGGCCGGCCCAGCGCCTTGGCGAACGTCTCGGCCATCTCGGTCATGTCGACCGTGCGCGGGCCGGTCAGCTCGTAGACGTGACCCGCGTGTGAGGCGGGGTCGCGCAACACAGTGGTGATCACTCTGGCGACGTCGTCAACGGCGATAGGCGAGGTGCGACCGGTTCCGAACGGCAGCTCGATCGTGCCCCTCTTGCGGATCGTCTGCGCCGGAAGCGTGGTGAACAGCGGATTGTCCAGGAACGACGTGGGCCGGATGTGGACCACCGGCAGCCCCGACCAGTTGAACACCTGCTCCGCCAGCCAGTGCAGCCGCTGCTGACGGGACTCCGCTGTACTGGTGGCGGTCATCTGCGACACGGTCATCTGCGACATGTCCACAAGTGCGTCCAGCTTGCCGTACTCGCGCGCAACGCTCGCCACGGCGGTTGCCGCGAGCAGGTGGTCCGGCGAGACGGGCATGGCGAAGTACATGCTCCGAGCGCCCTGCAGAGCGACCGCGACGGTCTCGGGCCGCGTGAGGTCACCAAGGACGACCTCGGCCCCGAGTCCCCGCAATTGGGCGGCACGGTCGTCCTCCCGACGGACCATGACCCGCACCGGTACGTCCTGTGCACGCAGCTTCTCGATGACAGCGCGACCTACGCCGCCCGCGCCTGTGATGAGGGCGAGGTGACCGGCAGCCATAGGTATGTCTCCTTTTCTTCGTGAGGAGGCAAGATCGCAATCGCATCTGCGGGCGGACCCGGGGGCGCGGCCGTCGCTGCGGCGCTTCCCTGGGTGCCGCGGGAAGTGCGGAGAAGGTTTTTGGTGACACCGATCCAGGATTAAGGAGCAATGCTCCTAATTGGTGAGCCGCAAGGGCGCTCCCCCCTCTAGGGGGGACCGCACGGGGGTCACGGCGGCGCTTACGAGCGGAGGCTGGTAGTGCCGTGATTCGGGCTTCTGGGGCACGGCTCCGGAGGCTGCGACTCCGCGCGATGCGACGGCCCGCCCTCTGACAGCTCGGCTGCCGCACCCGACGGCGACGGCGTCTTTCGAGCCTACGCCCCGGCGAAACGGTCGTCGCGGCCAACCGGACAGGCACTGTCCCGCGCCGATGACTCGCTGCGCGCCCTGGCAGTCGAGCAGCGGCTTCTGGCCATGCCGAGGCATCGGCGAGGAGCCCGGGGGTGGCCGACTGCATCCCTCGGTACCACCGGAGCACTGCCGTACGCCCTGCTGGGCGCCGATGCCGTGGGACCTCCAGACGTTGGGTGCATATACTCGTACTTTGTTCCCGCATCTGGAGGAGAGCATGGCCGGCACCGAGAGGGACACCGCTAGCTCCTGCAACAACCTGGCGTTGCGCAAGGCAGCCCGGTACCTCAGCGCGACCTACGACAAGGCACTCGCGCCGACGGGCCTGCGCGCCACGCAGTTCAGCATCCTCCAGAAGCTGAGCACCCACGAGCAGATCACCATCAGCAGCCTCGCCGAGATGATCGCCATGGACCGCACCACCTTGGCCAGCAACCTCAAACCACTGGCTCGCCAGGGCCTGGTCACCGTCGAACCGTCACCGACAGACCGCCGCGCTCGCGTGGTCACCCTCACCCCCAGCGGCCTCGCCCGGATGACAGCCGCCCTCCCCTATTGGCGTACCGTGCAGTCCGAATTCGAGGAGAGCTTCGGCGGCGACAAGGCAGCCCAGCTCCGCGCCGCGCTGGAAGACGTCCTCGACACCGGGTTCCATCCCTGGGCCGAGTAGACGGCTCAGGAGACAGGTGCTCGGCTTCGCTCGGCGGCCTTCTCCAAGCCCGACCCAGGTGAATCACCAGGGCTGCCGAAACCGGTGCACCAGGGGCGCGACCAGCCAGGCCGCCTTCCGCATCAAGCGCTCCGGCGACGAGCCCTGGCGGGGTTCGGCTAGAAGACGTGAAGGAAGCACCCGACCGCGACCGCTCCGGCGGCTGCGAGGGACGTCAGCCGGAGAAAAATCTTCCGTGACTTCACAATGGCCTCTCTCGGACTCGAGCAGCGTACGCGGTACGGCTACGGGCTCGTGCGCAGCGGCTTGGAGCAGTCGTTGGCGGCCGCGTCGCCCTGCGGTTGCCGGGCACCGAGCCCCGTCAATCACGGCTGCGGGGTGCGAGGCGTCGGTCAGGCGACGGCTGCTCGACGTCGTATCAGGCGGGGACGCAGGCTCAGCAGGAGCCCGACGAGGACGGCCCACACGGTCAGGGTGATCACGGGGCCACCCAGGTGTGCGCCGTTGTAGTAGCTGAGATCGGCGATGCCCCTCACAGCTGCTCCGGGTGGCAGCAGGGCGGAGACCGCGCGGGCCCCGGCGGGCAGCAGGTCGGCTCCGATGACCGCGCCGCTCGTGGCGTTGCCGACGGTCAGCAGCAGCAACGTGGTGACCGGGAGCCCGATCGGGCCGAGCAGAACACCCAGGAGCTTGGTGGTGAACGCGGTGGCGACGGCCAGCAGGGCCAGGACGAGGATCAGCGGTACCAGCGGGGCCGGAACGGCACCCAGGACGGGGCCGACGACGAGCGCCCCGACGGCGCCGATGGCGGTGGAGGTTCCGATGAGCAGGAAGAACCGGTGGCGCAGACGCATGACGCCGGCCAGCCCCAGGACGTTCGAGCCCAGAACGAAACCGGCCAAGCTCACGCCGAAGGCCAGATAGAACCCGGCCAGGCCTCGAGCGTCGTGCGCCGCCAGCGGCACGACGTCCGCGGTGGTCACGTGCGCGCCGGTACCGCGGGCGTAGGCGTCGACCAGTGTGCTCACGGCCGACGTGGTGGACGCGCCGGCGGCTCCGGCGATCTCCAGTCTCAGGTGGCCGGGAGATGCGGTACCGAGCGCGGCCACGACGTCGTGCCGCTCCAGAGCGAGGCGCGCCGTCGCGGCGTCCGCGCTGGGGTGAACCTTGACGGCGTCCCCCAGGGCTTGCTGTATCTCACCCGGAAGGCTTGACCCGGTGACGGCGATGGGCACCTGGTGGGGCTGCGGGTCGCGCTGGAGACCGATGTAGCACGTGATGAAGGCGGCCACGACGATCAGCGAGATCAGGGCCGGCTGGAGCCACGCCTTCACGGGCGGCCGGCGAGCGCCCTGTGGCGTCCTCCGGGTCTGCTCCACCGCCGCGTCTCGCGTTCGCTCACGCTCGGCGGCCGATCCAGTGGAGGTAGTCATGGGACAACTTTCTGACTGGGCAACGGGCTGGGGAAAAGGCCCGGCGCGGGCCCCACCCGCAATAGGAGCATATACTCCTATTGGGGGGGGCGGCAAGCACGCGGAGGCCTGTCCCTGTGCGCGCCCACTCCACGGATGCCGACAACGGGGAAAGCTGAGTGACATCACGAATGACAGAGGAGGAATGACCATGCGCATCGCCGTCGCCGGAGCGACCGGGAACATCGGCGCCCGCACCGCCGCCGTCCTGGAGCAGGCCGCACAGGAAGTAGTGCGCATCAGCCGCTCACTGGGCGTGGACCTGATCACTGGAGACAACCTCGACGCCGCCCTGACGGGCGTCGACGTCGTCGTGGACGCCACGAGCCACGAGGCAGCCGACCGGGACGATGCGGTGGCGTACTTCGGCACCGCCACCCGCAACCTGCTCGCCGCCGAGGAACGAGCCGGTGTCCGTCACCACGTACTGCTCTCGATAGTCGGAATCGACCGTGTCGAAGGCAACGCACACTACGCCGGCAAGCGTGAGCAGGAGCGCCTCGTGACCCAGAGCCCCGTGCCGTGGACGATCGTTCCCTTCACTCAGTTCCAGGACTTCGCCGCGACGGTGACCGGCTGGACCGAACAGGACGGCGTCGCCCCGATCCCACCGCTGCTCATCCAGCCGATCGCACCCGCGGACGTGGCCGGTATCCTCGCCGAGATCGCCACGGGCACACCACAGGGGCGTTACCGCGATGTCGCCGGCCCGGAGCCACAGGACCTGGTGGACATGGCCCGCCGCACCAACGATGCCCGCGGACATACGGTCAGGCTGGTCCCGACGTGGTCATCGATACTGGGACCGGAGATGGCGGGCAACGTCCTCATGCCCGCCGAGGGTGCCCGCATCGCGCCGACCACCTTCGACGAGTGGCTCGACGGCGCTCGGCGATGACGCGACCCCTTGCTGCGCCACCGTCAGCAGTCTTCCCCGGCCACCCAGGCGTGCGGACGGAGCGAGGCGCTGCTGAAGCCGACAGGCGGCACACACTTTCCTCCGCATGACCGGGCTCTCAGGAGACACCGACCGGGTTTCCCCTTGCTGACTCGCCGTGCGCCAGCGCGGTGACTGAGGGAGGCTGTGACTACCGGTCGGGAGGAGTCGTCTTCGCGTCGCCTCGGCCCATGCGCTTCGGTCTGCTGACGGCCACTGCTCACCCGGGCCCGTGAGGCGTGCGACGCCTCACGGCCGCCACCAGCCAGGCACCCCCTGCAAGGCCGGGGGCTGACGTATCGCGTCGGATATCGGTACGGGAGATGAAAGGCCGCCCCTTCTCCTACTTCTGTGATGCGGAGTGCTCTGCGTGTTTCACAAAGGTGTGCTCTGCGGTGCGCGACCATACGGACGCGGTAGGACACATTCTCCGGCCGCAGAAGGAACACCCATACAGGAAGAAGAACGGGCATGTCCGGTAGTGAAAGCGAGAATCCAGCAATCCCCTCACCGACGCCCAAGCCGACTCAGCGGCCCAGGACGAACCGGGACTGGTGGCCGAATCAGCTGGACCTTCAGGTCCTTCACCAGCACTCGGCCCGGTCCAATCCGATGGACGAGGACTTCGACTACGCGAAAGCGTTCGCGACCCTTGACGTAGAGGCTCTGAAGCGTGACGTGTTCGAGGTAATGACGGCGTCCCAGGACTGGTGGCCTGCCGACTACAGTCACTATGGGCCGCTCTTCATTCGAATGAGCTGGCATGCCGCAGGAACGTACCGCATTGAGGACGGCCGCGGTGGTGGCGGCAGCGGCGCACAGCGCTTCGCCCCCCCTCAACAGCTGGCCGGACAACGCGAGCCTGGACAAGGCGCGCCGTCTGCTCTGGCCGGTCAAACAGAAGTACGGCCCGAAGATCTCATGGGCCGATCTCCTGGTCTTCACCGGAAACTGCGCCATGGAATCCATGGGGTTCAAGACGTTCGGGTTCGGTTTCGGACGACAGGACATCTGGGAGCCCGAGGAAATCTTCTGGGGGCCCGAGGACACATGGCTCGGAGATGAGCGCTACAGCGGCGACAGGGAACTCACGGGCCCCTTCGCCGCCGTTCAAATGGGCCTGATCTACGTCAACCCGGAGGGGCCCAACGGAAACCCGGACCCGATGGCTGCCGCCGGGGACATTCGAGAGACGTTCGGGCGCATGGCGATGAATGACGAGGAAACAGTCGCACTCATCGTCGGCGGCCACACCTTCGGCAAGTGTCACGGCGCGGTCGACCCGAGCTATCTCGGACCGGAACCCGAGGCGGCCCCCATCGAGCAGCAGGGTCTCGGCTGGCGGAACACATACGGCAGCGGCACCGGCCCCCACGCGCTCACCAGTGGTCTGGAGGGAGCATGGACCACCGAGCCGACCAAGTGGGACAACGGGTACCTGGACAATCTCTACGGGTACGAGTGGGAGCTGACGACCAGCCCCGCCGGCGCCCACCAGTGGACTCCCTCAGATCCCGCGGCAAGGAACACCGTACGCGACGCCCATGATCCGTCGAAGCGGCACGCCCCCATGATGCTGACGACGGACATCGCGCTGAAGGTGGACCCGGTCTACGGCCCGATCACGAAGAGGTTCCACGAGAACCCGGACGAACTCGCGGTGGCGTTCGCCAAAGCGTGGTACAAACTCCTGCACCGCGACATGGGACCCCTCTCACGTTACCTCGGCCCGTGGATTCCCGAGCCGCAACTGTGGCAGGACCCCGTCCCCGACGTCGAGCACGAACTGGTCGGGGACGCGGACGTCGCCGCCTTGAAGAGCAGAATCCTGTCCTCGGGCCTTTCCATCTCCCAGTTGGTCACCACCGCCTGGGCGTCGGCGGCGAGCTTCCGCGGCACCGACAAGCGCGGCGGGGCGAACGGAGCACGGATCCGGCTCGCGCCGCAGAAGGACTGGGAGCTCAACGACCTCCCGGAGGTGACCGAGGTACTGCGCACGCTCGAGCGGATGCAGCAGGACTTCAACCAGTCCAACATCGGTGGAACGCGGGTCTCCCTCGCCGACCTGATCGTCCTCGGCGGGTGCGCGGCCGTCGAGCAGGCCGCGAGGGACGCCGGGTGCGACGTTACGGTTCCGTTCGCACCGGGGCGTACGGACGCCTCGCAGGAGCAGACCGACGCGGCGTCGTTCGCCGTACTGGAGCCCAAGGCGGATGCCTTCCGCAACTACCTTCCCGCGGGCGAGAAGCTGTCGCCGGAGACCCTCATGCTGGACCGCGCCAACCTGCTGACACTGACCGCTCCCGAGATGACGGTGCTGATCGGCGGCATGCGGGCCCTGGACACCGGCTTCAAGGGATCCCCCCACGGTGTCCTCACCCACCGACCCGGAGTCCTGACCAACGACTTCTTCGTCAACCTGCTCGACATGGGCACGGAGTGGAAGTCGTCCACTGAGGGCGAGAACGTGTTCGAAGGCCGGGATCGCGCCACCGGCGAGGTCAAGTGGACCGCCACCGCCGTCGACCTGATCTTCGGTGCGCACGCCCAGCTCCGAGCCATCTCGGAGGTCTACGCGTCCCAGGATGGGCGAGAGAAGTTCGTACGTGACTTCGTGGCAGCCTGGAACAAGGTGATGAATCTCGACCGGTTCGACCTCGCCTGAGCCCGACGTCCCGGGCGGCCCTCATCGGCCGCCCGGACGGGTGGGGACGGCCGTGCCGGTCCCGACCTGGCGTGCAAGGGGGCGGGCATGTATGTCGGCTGCCAGGAGAGCCATGAAGTGCAGCGTCCAGGTGCGCAGGCGCGCCTCACCGAGATGGTTCATGCATGCCGCTGCCATCATGCTCAGATGGCCCACGACATAGTGTTCTTCCTCGCCCCCGACGATGAGACCGCCGCTGCGACACGCCTGCAGGGACCCAGTGCGGCCTTCGAATCCGTGACCTGCCGTTCCATTGAGCCGGATAGCGCTATCGCCGAGTGGGACATGTACTTCGAGGAGCCTTCGGCCGAGATCCCGCCAATAGAGCGGCTGCTTCGGTGGACGTGGCCGGAGTGGGTCACCGCACCCTTGAACGACGGTGTTGAGGTGTTCGCTCTGCCGAAGCGATTGACCCGGGCGCTGGCCCACGCGAGCTCCGCCCAACTCGAAGAGCTAGCTGTTCGCTGGACCACGCGGCTCAGGGCTGAGGACGGGGAGGACATGACCGACGACGATCTACTGGCGGTCCTCCAGGGAGTTGCCCGGCTCGCAGCGTCTGCGATGAACACAGGTGCCGGCCTCTACAGCTGGAGCTTCTGACCGACCTCCTGCGAAGGCGGCACGCGTTGGAGGCCGCTGCACGCCAAGCGCTCGGCCCCGGTGGCGTTGAGGTACAACGCCAAGTGCCATGGGTGATCGGGCCGGTACTCAATGACCGTCTCCGCCTCGTCCCAGCGATGCACGCGATGCCAGCGCCCGGTTCAGCGGCTTCGGTGTAAGGGCCGTCGTGAACAGGCTGCACAAACTGCTCGACCCTTTGGGGGACCGCTGAGATGGGAACACCGTAGGCGCCGCTCCGGGGCGGCCGCGTGCGCGTCCGGCCGCGCCGGTCAGCTGCGGCGGTTCGCCGACTCCTCCAGCCGCTCGACCAGCTCGGCAGCCATGGCCTTGATGGTCTCCAGCCCTTCGCGCCCCCACGGCTGTGGGTCCTGGTCGACCACGCAGATCGTGCCCAGCACCACGCCGGTGCTGTCTATCAGCGGTGCGCCCAGGTAGGAGTGGACGCCGATCGCGTCGACCACCGGGTTGCCGGCGAACCGCGGGAAGTCCCGGATGTCCTCCAGCACCAGCGCCCGGCGGCGTTTGACCACATGCGGGCAGATGCCCATGTCGATGTCGCGGGGCATGACGCGGCCGGGTACCGGCTCCTCCAGCAACGGCGGCCCCACGTGAGCCGTGGTGTCCTGCGCCGCGCTGTACAACCCTGCGAAGTACTGGCGGTCGGCGTCGAGGAAGAAGTTCACCCCGGCGTAGCAGCCGCCGGTACGGTGTGCGAGCTCCCGTGCGAAGGCGTCGAGTTCGGCATCCGGACGAGCGTCGATGCCCAGCTCACGCAGCCGCTCGGATCGGGCACGCACCTGCGGATCCTCCGGGGGGAGGAGCAGATGGCGCAGGGCGATCCCGGACTCAGGCCCGGACGGTGGGTTGGTCGGTGTCGCTGCCATGGGAACTCCTTGTTGTGATCAGATGCTGAACCAGATCGAGCAGCACGCGTATGCCCGAGTTCTGGACGCGGGCGTCGCACAGCACCACCGGCACCTCCTGCCTGAGGTCGAGGGCGGTGCGCACCTCCTCCCCGCGGTAGCGGTGGGCCCCGTCGAACTCGTTGACGGCGACGACGAAGGGGATGCCGCGGCGCTCGAAGAAGTCCACCGCCGCGAAGGAGTGCTCCAGCCTGCGGGTGTCGGCGAGAACCACCGCCCCGAGCGCTCCCTCGGAGAGTTCGTCCCACATGAACCAGAAGCGCTCCTGCCCGGGAGTACCGAACAGGTACAGGACGTGGGACGCACTGAGCGTGATCCGGCCGAAGTCCAAGGCCACCGTGGTGGTGGCCTTGTTCTCCACACCGTCCAGCCGGTCCGTGGCCGCGCTGACGGCGGTCAGCATCTCCTCGGTGCTCAGCGGCTCGATCTCACTGAGCGCGTTGACGAAGGTGGTCTTGCCCACGCCGAATCCGCCGGCGATCAGCACCTTGACGCCCACCGGCAGGACTTCGGCGGGCAGCGGGTCACAGTCGTTTGAGAAGGCCATCGCGTACCGCTTCCAGGAGGTCTCGATCAGGTCGTGCGGAGTCGCCCGTGGGCGCCGGGTGCGTATCACCTGCGACCACCGCGCCTCCCTCGGCCAGATCGGACAGCACTACCTTGACCACGGCGGCGGGCACCTGCATCCGGGCCGCGACCTCGGCTACGCTCACCGGCTGTTCGCACAGCGCCAGCACCTGCGCATGCTCCAGGCCGAAAGCGCCCTGCGTCTGGGCACCGGTGGCCCGCACCGTGGTCACCAGCGTGAAGTGGGACGTGGCCCTGGTCCGGCCGTCGCTCACGGTGTAGGGACGGACCAGCCGCCCGGCCGCTTCGTCGCGCTGCGGTCCGTCTGGGAGGACCGGCGTCATCGGTCACCCCACCGGATGCCGGGGCGGTGTGGCCAGGTGCGGACGCACGCTCTTCACCATCATCCCCATCTCGTAGCCCAGTACCGCCGCGTCCGCATCGCGTCCGGCCAGCACCGCCAGCACCGCGCCGTGCCCGGCGGACGAGACGAACAGCAGCGAGGTGCTGAGCTCCGTCACGATCTGTCGCACGTCACCGCCGTCGTCGAAGTGCCGGCCCGCGCTGCGCGCCAACGAGTACAGCCCACTGGCGAGCGCGGCCAACTGGTCCGCGGCGTCCTTGTCGAGCCCCTCCGCTGCCTTCACCAGCCCGTCCGAGGACAGCAACAACGCGCTTCGAGTGTGCGGCACCCGGTTCACCAGACCCGTCAACAGCCAGGAAAGGTCTTCGCTCGCCACGATCATGTACTCCTCTTCGACAAAAGAAACGTTTGCTGCACGGACCTTGGGCCTTCAGGGCGGCCTCGGCCATCAGGGCGTCTCCGCTTCCTCGGCCCTGCGTAGTCCGGTCTGGAACGCGGCCATCAGGCCGGGGTCGTGTGCGATGTCCTCGGCAGCACCGGCGCCGCGTACCGGCTGCGGCACTTCGGTTGCGTGGTCCTGACGGCGGCGCTGAGGCAGCCGCGGGCGGTCGTCCTCGCCGTCGGAGGGGGCCGGGGCGGGCTCGGGTGCGGAAACGGACACGCTCGGATCCGCGACGACGGTCGTCTCCGTCGCCCGGAGGTCCACCGCCTCGGTCTGCGTCCGGTCGTGCGGCTCCGCGTCAGGGGCCGGGACGGTGCGGGGCGCCGGCGTGGGAGCAGCCGGCTGCGGACCGAGCAGTGCCTCGGGCAGCACCATGACGGCCTGAGTGCCGCCGTAGACGTTGCTCAGCAACTGCACGGCGATGTCGTGCCGCTGGGCCAGGACGGAGACCACGTACAGGCCGATCCGGCCGTCTTGAAGCAGTTCTCCGAGCGCAACCTTGTCGGGTGCGCTCAAGACGGTGTTCATCTGGCCGCGCTCGGCCGGGGACATGCCCAGGCCCCGGTCCTCGACCTCGATCGCCACCCCCGCGGCGACGGGCTCCACCCGTACGTGCACGGTGGTCTGGGGCGGTGAGAAGACCGTCGCGTTCTCCAGCAATTCGGCCAGCAGATGGACGACGTCGACCACGGCGTGGCCGCTGACCGATCCCTCGACGGGCGGGACCAGCTTGACCCGGGCGTACTGGTCGATCTCGGCGACGGCGGAACGCAGCACGTCGGTCAGGCTGACGGGGCGGGTCCACTGGCGGTGGGTGTTCGCGCCGCCGAGCACGGCCAGGTTCTCGGCGTAGCGGCGGATCCGGGTGGCCAGGTGGTCCACCCGGAACAGCCCCTTGAGCAGGTCGGGGTCCTCGACCTCGTTCTCCAGGTTGTCCAGCAGACCGATCTCGCGGTGCACCAGGGACTCCAGACGGCGCGCCAGGTTGGCGAACACCTCGAACTGCTCCAGCCGGGAGTAGTGTTCCGCGCCGATCGCTGAGGCGGCCGTCTCCAGCAGGGCTGCCTCCGCCTCGTGCCGGGCCACAGCGATCTCGAATCCGAGGCGGGAGACTTCGTCCGGGCCGGTCTGCGGCGGGAGTTCCGGCCGGCGGCTCACAGGCCGCTCCCCGGCCCGCAACCGACGGCGCAGCGAATCCAGTTCGGCCCTGCCCTCGGCTACGGCACGGGTCAGCTCGACCAGCGCGGCACGATTTCGGTCGGCTGCGCGGGACAGTTCCGCCCAGTGCTTGGTGACTGCTCGTGCCTCCGCCGAAGCCCGGATGCCCGCGATCGCGGCCGCCATGGTGCCGATGAGCACCACGCCGCCGAACACCGCGCCCTGGTACGCCTGGTCCGCGTGGCCATCGCCCAGCAGCGCGGTGGCCGCCGCACCGGTCACGGCGACCACACCCGGCGGCAGCACGGACGACAGCACCAGACGCCGCCTCAGAGACCCGGCCGGGGACTCGGTCGTCACACGGGGCGTCACCGGTGACGCCGACCGGTCGTCCGGCGGCATGGAAGGATCAGGCATAACAGTCCCCGGACAGTACGATGATCAGGCCGAGCGGGCACGTTATCGCGCACCAGGACCCCTGTGTCAGCCCCTGGCGTGTACAGAAATCGAACCGTTGCACTTTGAACGCATCCCGAAGCGCTCGTCCCAGACCTGCGAGTGGGGGCAAGGCCACCAGCACGGGGGGGCAGCATCGTGCCTGCGGCCGTCACCAGCAGGCCGGTGCGCGATCGCCATGACTCCACGAGAAGGTCCGTCGAGCAGCGAGCCGAGCGGGGTCAGCCGTTGTGGTCCCGCACCCGGCCTGCGCCCGAGGAGTCGATGCGGTCCACGCCCGTGGCTCGATCCCAGACCACCCAGCCGTCCGCCTCGATGAAGACCACCCGGTGCCACGGGATGTCGCCGCCGGGCACGAAGGACGTCAGGGGGATGCGTTGGAAGGCACCCCCGCGCTCGCTGACTCCCAGCACGAACCGGGCCGGATCGAACCGCGGGTCCCAGCGGACCCGGTGATAGATCTCGTCGCTGGTTCGCATCACGCCTCCTCTCCTGCTGCCGCACCTCTTCCTCCAGGATGCCGCCCCCTGTCCTCGACAGCCCTTCCTCACTCCTCGCGACCCATGAGGTGCGGTGCGTGAGGGAGCAGGCGTGGGCAATGGGCGCACCGGGCGACCGTTCGCGAGCCCCTGAGTAAGCACCCATACCGAGGGTGTCAAGAACACTGACAACGGCTTCCTGCGGACCATCCGGGCCGCTCATCGCCGCCTCCCGCTACCGCGGACCATCGTGGTGATTCGGGTACCCCAGGGGACAGCGATGACCCTCGAGGCAAGCAAGGACTGTCAACCCCGGCCGCGTGGCTCCGTCCGACGGACCATTCCACCGCCCTGGGCACCGCCACGTCGGGCGTGCCAGCGGCGGTACCGGCCGGAGCCATGCCGGGTCAGAGGGTCATGAAGGGCGAGTGCTCCCTGAGCAGGAGCTTGCGCAGTGACGTGCAGATGCGCGACAGGACTCGGCGACGCCGTGACGCGGTTACAGACATGACTCCCCCAGCGGCGGTAAGGTACGCATGGTTGCGTACCTCAAGGAAGGTACGCAACTAGGCGTACCTTGTCGAGGGGTGAAGTGATGACGACAGGCGAGTTGGAGCACCCTCGCGCCGAGGAGTTGCAGGTGGGGCCCATCCTTCTGGCACTGGCCGACGCGAACCGGCGTCGGGTCGTGGCCGAACTGGCCGAACGACCGGAGGAAGAACGGCTGTGCGCTTCCTTCGATCTGCCGGTGGGCAAGTCCAGTCGCACCCGCCACTGGCGAGTACTGCGCGAGGCGGGCTTGGTGTATCAGCGCGACGCTGGGAACGGCCTGTACATGCGCCTTCGCAAGGAGGACTTGGACCGCCGGTTCCCGGGCCTGATCCAGGCCGTGATCGCTGCGGGTTGAGCGCGCTTGGTCCGTGACAACGCACTGAAAGACGGCGGCAGCCGACGAGGGCTGCCGCCATGCCAACGAAGGCGAGGAAGTGTTCGGACTCGCGTTCGCAGCGGCGGCGGAGCCGTCGGCAGTCGGCCAGCCAGGACCCAGTTCGCTCGACTGCCCAGCGGCGGACGGTGTCAACAGGCAGGCGTGTTCCAGTGCCCACTCGAATCCGTCACGGGTGATCTCGACGGCGAGGACGGTCTCCTGTCCTTCTTTGGTGCCCCACCCGCAGCGGTACATCATCCATAGGAACGACGGCTTGATCCACGTCAAGCCGCGTTGACAGCCCTTTGCGCCGAGAGTCTTTCGGCGACAGCAGCCACGTCGCTTCCACCAGCAACGTTTCGGTTCGAGTGGCTGAGGAGTCGGACCGGCCGGCTTGGGGGCTGACGCGGTGTCCGGGGTGAGAGTGCGAAGGGCGGTGCGGATGCGGTCGAAGGTTGCGATCGGGTATTGGCCGTCGTCGGACACGAACCGAGAACGTGGCGAGGATTCGACGGACGGTCACAGAGCAGGTCAACAGGCTGCGATGGGGAACTCTCGGGGAACAAGGGCACAGCGGTTCGCCGGGGCCCGGGGCGGATGCAGGGGCTGTCCGGCGGTGATCTCCGCACAGCGGGCGGTGAGGCGTTCGAGGGCGCCTTGACCTGCCCGGTTCGCGGCGAGTTGTCTTGCTCACCAAGTAGGCCGTTGCTATGCCTTGGGCACTCAACTCTAGGGAGCACGCTGTGTATCAAGAGCCCCCTCTTCCCGCTCCTCCGCGTTCACGTGCCCGGGGATTCATCTGTGCCGTCGCGGCGATCGCCCTCGTGACGCTCACCGCCGCGACAAGTCCCCCCGACGCGCACACCCGGACCGCGGCGGACCCGGCAGCCGTGGTCCGCGAGTGGAACGCCATCGCCACCGACACGATCAAGACCAGCCTCGGCCCACGCCCCTCCGGGCAGGCAGCGATCTGGCAGGGATTCGTCTCCGTCGCCGTGTACAACGCCGTGGTGGGGATCGAAGGCGGCTACGCCCTGTACAAATGGCACGAGCGCGGTCCGGCCAAGGCATCCTCCGCGGCGGCCGCCGCCACCGCGGCCCACGACATGCTGCTCACCTACTTCCCCGCCTTCAAGGAGCGGCTCGACACCGCCTACGCGGACTCGCTCGCCGCTCTTCCGGCCAGTCATACCAGAGACCAGGGCGTGGACTACGGAAAGCGCGCCGCCGCCCGCATCATCGAACTCCGGGAAGGGGACGGAAGGTTCGCGGACGTTCCGTTCACCGCTTCCCCGGCACCGGGGGTCTGGCGGCCCACCCCGCCCGCGTTCCAGCCCTTCATCGACACCTGGCTCGCCAGGCTCCGCCCCCTCCTGCTCGCCTCCCCGCAGCAGTTCCGGCCCGGCGGACCACCCGCCCTCTCCTCGGCCGCTTACGCCGAGGATGTCCAGGAGCTGAAGACCATGGGCGTGAAGACCGGCTCGGGCAGGAGCGCGCAGCAGACCGAGACCGCCCTCTTCTTCAGCGGCAACCTGGTCGAACAGGTCCAGATCGCCGTACGGGACCACGCCGCCCGGCACCGGCTCGGCATCGCCGAGACGGCCCGGCTGTTCGCCGCGGTGAACGCGTCGGCGACCGACGCCGTCGTCACGGCATGGGACGCGAAGCTCCACTACGGCACCTGGCGGCCGATCACCGCCATCCGCCTCGCCGACACCGACGGCAACCCCGCGACGACGGCGGACCCGGCCTGGGAGCCGCTCCTCCTCACCCCACCACACCCGGATTACATCGCCGGCCATACGACCGTCGCCGCCGCCGTGGCACGCGCCCTGACCGGCGCCCTCCGCACCTCGCACATCGACCTCTACGTCCCCTCCGCGGTCACCGGCACCACGCGGTTCTACGGGTCCGCCGACGACCTCAACCGGGACGTCGTCGACGCGCGTGTGTGGGGCGGCGTCCACTCCCGCACGGCGGACGTAGTCGGCTGCCGGGCCGGCACCCGCGTGGCCGCCTGGGCGCTGGACCACTACTTCCAGCCGGTCGCCAAGGACGGCACCCAGCCGTCGCTGCCGACCCGAGCGGCTCGGCAGGACAGCCTCGCCGAGCCGGAGTGCGGCGACGACACCGACTGACCCACAGATCCGCAGAGGACCCGGCGTCGAGCCGGGTCCTCTGCGGATCCTGCCTCGAGCACTGGATCAGCGGGGAGACCTTTCCCTTGCAGGGGCCAGCCACTTCCGACAGAGGGAAAAGGCCGTGAACGCCCGTGTCGTGTCGCTCAGGCGTCGGAGAAGACGTCGCCATCGGGGCGTTGTTACCCGGAGGACCGAAGGCGCACGGGCTGGCACCGGGGCGGGCTGGGTGGCGATGTACTCACGCAGGAAGGTGTGCGTCTGCTCGGGGCCCTTGCAGTCGTCTGCGTCGCAGTAGCGGGCGCGGGCACGAAGAAGAGACCAGTGGGAGCGGTACCGGCGCCGGGGGTGCCGACACCGGGAATTCGAAGTCTCCGCCTCATCACTTCGATGTGCGCCATGATGCGTGGACGGATCCGGGCTGGGCTGCGACTGGGAAACGGCCACAGGAGGCAGGTCATGAATGAGCGGTTCGCGGTGGTGGCGAGCGCGGGGTCGTTTCTGAAGGAAGACGGCGACGACGTCCGGCTCCCGCACCGGTGGACGCCCGGCGGCGTCGGGGTGCGGTCGGCGTTCACCGGTGGCCACGTGCTAAACCTGGCGGTGGCGGCGTGCGTGCTCAACGACCTCTACCGCGAGGCCGAGGCCGGCGGGGTGGAACTGCGGGGTGTCCGGGTGCGGGCGGAGGGCGGCTTCGACACCTCCAGTTGGAAATCCACCGGCATCTCCTACGCCATCGAGGTCGACAGCGACGCGCCGCAGGCGCTCATCGCGGCACTGATCGCAACCGTCGACGAGGTCGCCGAGATCCCCCGCGCCCTGCGCCAGGGTGCCGCGGTCACCCGCTCGTCGGGCTGAGACGCAAGACGAGCTTCGCGCGACAGCGCCGCCATCCCTTTCCACGCACCGTTCACTCACTGTCAACGTCTGGCGTGCGAGGCGGCACCCCAGCACATAACGTCGCAGGTGGGGAGTAGCCAGGGAGTGGACATGAGCCCAACCAAGCGCGGCAGGACCCTCAGCGTGAGTCGTAAGCGGACGCCGGGGATCGCCTCTCGCATCCTTACGGAACCGGCGGCGCCCGGACCAACGGCACCCGAACCCGAGTCGCCACAGCCGGCGCCGGTATCTGCTCGGGCCCTCCCGCACGCTCCACCACGCCGGCCCACACGCATACGCATATCCGAGACCAATCCCTGGTCGGTCACCCTGATGAGCTTCCTCGTGCTGGGGGGCTTGGGGGTGTGCGTCCTCGGCGCCGTGTTCACCGCGTCGATGATTCTTTACATCGTGGCTCCCGGCGTGGGGCCGTCGCTGTCGCAGACGCTGGTCATTGCCACCGTGGTCGTCGCACTGGAGATCGTCCTGGGCACCGTCGTGGCATGCCTGTGCAGCTTCACGCACAACTACACGGCACGGCTCAGCCGCGGCGTCGGAGTGGCCCCGACCGACGATCGCAGCGATTCGACACCAGCGGGAAGACAAGGAGAAGAAGCGCAAGATCCACAAGGTGCGCCAACTCCGGATGACTTCCACACGTGATATCAACAGCACCGGAGGCGGGCATTCACGCATGGCCCGGCTCGTTCGGCCCGGAAATCTGTTCGTGCTGCATGTCGGCACCCAGTGGGAGTACCTGCCCCAGGAGCTGACCAGGGTGAGTTGCTGTTGGTGTGCAGGGGATTCAGGAGCCGCTGAGCTTCCCGAACCGGGCCAGGCAGTGCCAGACCTTCTTCAGATCCTGGAGAGCGTACCGGCCTGTGTGGGCGGCTTCTCCTATGACCCTGGGAGTGAGCCAGCCACAGGCGGCGATCTCGGCTCCCAGGTCCACATACGCTGGGCCTCGATAGTGCGGATGCTGACGCAGTTCGGCCACGCTTAGCCGGAATCCGGGATGCCACTCGACGGAGCACGGCAGGCTTTCTGCCGCGTATTCGACCGCTGTGCCGCGATAGCTGGGGTCCAGCACGAGCGCCTCTACGTCACCGTCAAAGCGAACTGGGCCGTGGATGTGTGCCTCGATGTGACCGTCCAGGGGATCCGTGTCCGCTGCCTCGGCAAGCGCGACAAGCGCACATCGATCGGCGACACCGAAGGCAGACGGCTCGGCGGAACTGTCCGGATAGCAGAATGTGGCGCGCGTGAGGGCCTCAGGCTTGAGCCTGAAGAAGGAGGAGCCGAATCGGGGAGCACCACCGTGCAAATCACGGCGGTGGTTCAACGCGCCGTAGACAGGACGCCGGTCAGGCGCGGCGTCGTCGTACGCGCCGGCGAAGATACGGCTCTCCCAGCGCCATCGGTCTCCGCCCGGACGAGCGGTCAGCCCGCCGTTACTCGTTCCTGTGACGAACTGTGACCGGTAAACGCCGTCGTGAGCCATCTGGACCAGGATGGGACGGCTCCCCGCGGCTCGGTCGGGATGAAAGTGCATCGTCACCCGTAGGTCCGCGGGGAGCGGCTTTCCCTTGGACGCGGCCGCGACATGTCGCAAGGCCCTGTCCTGGATTGAGACGGTGACGTCGGCAGCCATGTCACGTCGCTCCCTTGAGCAACCGGCACGACAGGCTTTCCTCCGTCACACCGTGAGTTTCATCGGCCTGCACCCAGTACAGGCGGGCCTCCGGCCTCAGGGTGACGGCCTCCTCGAGACGTCCATCCGTGAAGAGGGCGCCCACCCCGTCCTCGAGCGCCCAGCCGGCGCGCAGCATGCCGTGAGCCACAGCCTCCCGGAAGGAAGTGCGGCGCCCTGGTTCACTGTCGTAGTGCGGGCACACCGACCCCGGCAAAAGGCTCAGTCCGTCCTGCAGAAACGTCAGCGGACCAAAAGAATCCGTATGCGAGCCCTCCGCCCAGCAGTTCGCACCAGCACTGATCCCGCACAGCAGCGTCCCGCGGCTGCAAGCCTCGCGCAGCAGCCGGTCGACTCCATGTGCACGCCAGACCGCCAGCAGGTTCGCAGTATTGCCACCGCCGACGTACACGACGTCCTGGCTGAGCAGAAACGCCCGTA
The DNA here is from genome assembly GCF_040704065.1 of Streptomyces sp. NPDC047869. Taxonomy (NCBI): domain Bacteria; kingdom Bacillati; phylum Actinomycetota; class Actinomycetes; order Kitasatosporales; family Streptomycetaceae; genus Streptomyces; species Streptomyces sp. NPDC047869. The sequence goes on along the minus strand of NZ_JBEYRK010000019.1, from coordinate 82,758 downwards.
GAGCCTCATCGTCCAGCTCTCGCCGGAAGAGCGACAGGACAGACGGCTGGCAGTCGCGTGACGTGAACGCGCTCAAGAACTGATCGATGTATACAGGCGCGTCGCCACTGGCCGTTGGAACGAAGCACACCTTGGGCCGGAGGCTCCTCGCGTGGTTCAGCAGCCAGTCGTCGAGCAGTCCGTCCTCATCCGTTGAGAAGCCGCCTCCAAGAAGTGCGACACGACGAGCTGGAACGACCACCACGAGACTGCCTCCCAAGCTGCAGACGCCGCGGAACCACGCCGCGGAACCAGGGTTGCGCGCACACTGCCGCGCCACGAGCCCCATCCGCAACCCAATAGACGGCCGTGGCGGCACGGACGCCGGTGCGCCACAGGCCAGGAGGGGCGGCGATGGCAACGGCCGCCGCCCGGGGAGCAGGGCCGGCTGCTGCACCGCCGCTACGCCAGCGCGCCACACCGCGGTCACCACGGGGGCGAGGCAAGTCCGAGTAGCCCCGCCCGCCTGCCGGACGCGACGCCTCGCCGGGAGACGTCGAGTCCCGTTCGCCCGGTCAGTCCGCGGTGGGGACCGGTGTCTCCTGTTCGGTCGCCGGCGATGCCTGCGTGATCACTTCGGAGGGCCGCCGGCCCCGGTCCATGACACCGCCCGTGAAGGCGAGGGCCAGACCGGCCACGGCGAGCGCCGCGCCGACCAGGTTGGGCGCGGCCCAGCCCCAGCCGGCCGAGATGACCAGGCCGCCGAGCCAGGCACCACCCGCGTTGGCCAGGTTGAAGGCCGAGTGGTTGGAGGCCGCCGCCATCGTCGGGGCGTTCTTGGCCTTGGCCATGAGCAGCATCTGGACAGGTGTGGTGATGAGGGAGCCCATCGCGCCGATGAAGGTGATCGTCACCAGGGCGGGAACGGTGCCGTGGACCGCGTAGTAGAACGTCACCAGGGCCGCGGCCAGCAGGATGAGCCCCCAGTACATCGTCGGGCGCAGTGCGCGGTCGGTGAGCGGTCCGGCGATCAGGGTGCCCAGCGTCATGCCGACGCCGTACAGGGCGAGCACCCAGGTCGTCGACGAGTCGGAGATTCCGGTCAGGTGCGTGAGCATCGGGACGAGGTAGCTGTACACGGCGAAGAAGCCGCCGAAGCCCACGACGGCCGTCGCCAGACCGATGACGACCTGCTTGTTGCCCATGGCTTGCAGCTCGTGCCGGATGCCGGACTGCTCCCCGCGTGGCTGGTGCGGGACGAAGGCGGCCAGCGCGGCCAGCGCGATGAGGCCGATGACGGCGACCGCGCCGTAGGCGGAGCGCCAGCCCAGATGCTGGCCGAGGGCCGTGGCGGCCGGAACCCCGACGATATTGGCGATGGTGAGCCCGAGGAACATCTTCGAGACGGCGCGTGCCGCCCTGTCCGCAGCGACCAGCCGCGAGGCGACGACGGCGCCGACGCCGAAGAGCGCGCCGTGCGGCAGGCCTGCCAGGAAACGGGCGGCGAAGAGCGTGCCGAAGCCCGGGGCGACGGCCGACGCCGTGTTGCCGATCACGAACAGCCCGGTCAGGAGCAGCAGCAATCGCTTGTGCGGGACACGCGCGCATATGCCCGTCAGCAGCGGAGCGCCGACGACGACACCGAGCGCGTACGCCGACACGACGTTGCCGGCGTGCGGTACGGACACACCGATTCCGTCTGCGATCTGAGGCAGCAGCCCCATGGTGGCGAACTCGGTCGTGCCGATGCCGAACGCGACGACAGCCAGGGCCAGCAGAGCCAAGGGCATGGTGCAGGAGAACCTTTCAAAGACGACGGGCCGGGGGCCAGAAGCGGGACGGACTCCTCCGCGGTTCCCTCGTCGGGTCGCACCAGTCGTCATGACCCGAAGCGCCCTGGAAGAGGGTGAGCCCATAGGGATGCAGCAATGGAGCGAAGGCATCCATTCCAAGATCGCCTGGCGATGTGCGGCATCGGAGCTGGGCTCGGACACCCTGACTGCGGCGGCAGCCCCGGCCGGTGAGCAAGGATAACCGCTGGGCCCCGACACCAATCGGGAGGGGTCACCGTCCCGGACGCGCTACGGGCTGACCGAGGAGCTCCCGAACCGGATCCTCGAAGGCCCGGAAGCCGGATGCACTGCGGCCTACGGCCTCCGTCGAGGGGATCCACGAGGGCACGTGCCCCTCGTGGATCCCCTCGTGGACTGCGGTGGGCCATCCTGCGGGCCCTGTCATACGGCAAAGCCTGCGCAGGTGGCGTGCTCCTACTGGCCCCACTGCCCCAAGCTGGCGCATGCGGCCCGCTCATGCGGCCGACGGAGACACTGTCGCCCTTCCCGTTGGGGCAAGGTCAAGTGAGGTCACGGCGCCGTTCGGCACGTCCGGAGCGGTGCTCGTGAGGTTGAGGAACAAGCTGAGGTCCGGGTCACATCCGTACGATTCGCATCAGCAAACCCCGGCTCTGTCAGATTGGGGCACTGCCCCCTGACGACAGTGGACGTATTGTCCGTATATGGGTGACGTCAGGTACGGCCGGTCCGGTACCGGGCTCCTGGGACCGTCTTCTCGTCGCTGCCGGTGCCGACGCTGTCCGACGCCATCGGCACACAACGGCTGCGCGGGGACGGAACCCGCCGGTCAGAACCCGTGGGGCGCTCGACGCGATCCCGGGTCTCGGCCCGGACAATGGCGTCCGGCAACGGCGGACGGGCATGCGGATCGCCGGTTGGCGCTTCACGGGGAGGTGAAGCGTGTGCGACACAGCCGCTGACGCTCGCTCCCCGGGGTGCGGCCCTGACGCACTGGAACCTGTCCTTGGCCAGTGCGCGCGGGAGACCGGTGCCTACGCCAGCGGTGTCTACGTATTGTCCCCGGACGGTCAGGTACTGCAGCTCGCGGTGCTGAGCGGAATCTCCAGACGAATCGCCGCACCCTGGGCACGAGTCCCGCTGGCCGCCGCGACCCCGGTGAGTGATGCGGTGCGGCAGCGAGGTCTGGTATGGATCGGCAGCCAGGAGGAGCTGGCGCGCCGCTACCCGCGGCTGGCACTTGTCCTGCCGCACCCCTTCACCATGGCCGCCGCTCCGATCGGCATCGATTCGACGGCGTGGGGCGGCCTGGTGCTGCACTGGTCCAGCGCGCACCCTTCCACGCTGAGCCCGCATGAGCGTGAGGTGATCAGCGACACCTGCCGCAGCATGCGCCCGATCCTCCAGCGGGCCGCCGCGAGTGGCCACGTACTGGTGGGGCCCGAGCCACGCATCCTGCCTGCCCCGCACAACCGCACCGCCGGCCCGGCCGAAGCCCAGGCCGCGGTCGATTTCACCGAGCGCCTACCCAGCGGCTGCTGCGCGCTCGACACGGACGGCCGGATCACCTTCCTCACCACCGCCGCGGCCGAACTCCTCGGCGCAGACATCGCCGACCTGCTGGGGGCTCGTCCATGGGAGGCGCTCGCGTGGCTGGACAACCCGGTCGCCGAGGACCGCTACCGGGCGGCGGTGCTCAGTCACCGACCGACGTCGTTCACCGCCCGGCGCCCCCCGGACCAGTGGCTGCAGTTCCACCTGTATCCGGACGCGTCCGGCATCAGCGTGCGTATCGTGCCGACCCCCGCGTCGGATGCCGTGCCTCCTCCGGAGCTGCTGCACCCCGCACCCGCCACCGACCCCGGCCGGGCCACTGCCTTGTACCAGCTGATGCACCTGGCTGCCACGCTCACCGAAGCGGTCGGCGTGCAGGACGTCGTCGCCAGGGTTGCCGACCAGGTGCTGCCCGCCTTCGGCGGTCAGGCCCTCGCCCTGATGGCCGCCGAAGAAGGCAGGCTGCGGATCATCGGATACGACGGCTACTCCGCGGAACTCATGGACCGTTTCGACGCGATCCCGCTCACCTCGGAGGCCCCTGCGGTGCGTGTCTTGACGACAGGTGAACCGAGCTTCTTCGGCACCTTCGCCGACCTCGCACGGGCCTACCCGCCCGCCGTCCGACAGGACGAGATGGCCGCCTGGGCGTTTCTGCCGCTGATCGCCTCCGGCCGCCCGGTCGGCTCGCTGGTCCTCGCCTTCGATCGGCCGCGCACTTTCCCCTCCGAGGAGCGCTCCGTCCTCACCGCGACCGCCGGACTGATCGCACAGGCACTGGACCGCGCCCGTCTCTACGACGCCAAACAGCAGCTCGCGCACGACCTCCAGGCCAGCCTCCTGCCTCGCACGCTGCCTTGCATTCCCGGCCTCGATGTGGCCGCCCGCTACCTTCCCGCCAGCTACGGGATAGAGGTCGGGGGCGACTTCTACGACCTCATCCGCCTCAGTAGGACGGCGGCCGTCGCCGCCATCGGTGACGTCCAGGGACACAACGTCAAGGCCGCCACCCTCATGGGTCAGGTCCGCACCGCCGTCCACGCCGGTGCCGGCGCACCGCCCGGCGAGGTCCTCGCCGGAGCGAACCGCCTGCTCACCGACCTCGATGCCGGCCTGTTCACCAGCTGCCTCTACGTCGCCCTCGACCTCGCCCGCCGACGCGCCTGTATGGCCACCGCGGGGCACCTCCCGCCGATCCTGCGTCACCCGGACGGCCACACCGAGGTTCTTCAGCCGCAGCCCGGGCTCCTTCTCGGTATCGACCCCGCCGCCGACTACCCCACGACGGAGCTACCGCTGCCGCCAGGCGCCGTGCTCGCCCTGTACACCGACGGACTGGTCGAAGCTCCGGGTACGGACATCGACGAAGCGATCGCCGCCCTCGCCGACCAGCTCGCGTGCGCCCGAACCCAGTCCATGGACGCCCTGGCCGACAGTCTGATCGCCCGCGCTCAACGATCCGCACCCCGCAGCGACGACGTCGCCCTGCTGCTGATCAGCCCACTCCGAACCGGGACCTGACGCGGGCTTGTCCCGGGGGCGCACACCCCCACGCGCCTTCATTCGAGCGACGAGCGACGCGGTTGGTGGACGAGGTCCGGGCTCCTGGCGATCCGAGCGTGACAGCTCTCCACCAACCACCACAGCCTCGAGCCACCCCCTTGGCGCTGAGCTGTCCTGCGCGGCGGGGTGGTACGGGGCATGAGCCTCGGCGCCCAGGGCTCGGTGGGCAGCTCATTTCATGGGTTGGACAGCGGCGGCCGGAGGGGGCTCTACACAGGTCAGGGGGTCCGTCCGGATATGGCGGTGCTTACCGCGGCGGCTGACTGGCTGCCGTCAAGGGCGGCGTGGGTCGGGCCGGGCGCAGCGGACACAGGTGGTCGCTGCTGGACGGATCTCCAGGCGTTCGGGGGGAATCGTCTCGCCGCAGCCTTCGCACCGCCCGTACTGTCCCTGTTCGAGTCGTTCGAGTGCTCGGTCCAGTTCTTCCAGGTGCTCGCGCGTCTGAGTCATCAGGGCGGCGACGTGGGCACGCTCGAAGGCGGTGGTGCCCCCTTCGGGGTCGTGTTCGTCGTCCACTGCGACCAGGGCGTTCGCCGCGACGATCCCGTCGTAGTCGCGGCTCAGCGCGGCAGCCCGAGCCAGGGTGTCGGCGCGGTCGGCCGCGAGGCGTGCGCGGGCGGTCGAGAAGGGGGACGGGCCGGGCCCGCCATGGTCGTACCGGGATACTTCGTCCATACCTGGTCAGCGCTGATTCACGGTCGCCTATTCCACCGGGCCATCCGCGCACCGCCTCCGCGCAGGTGCGGGACCGGCGACGGCAGCAAGCTGGAGCGCGGGCAGGTTCGGCTCGCTGGCGCGTCAGCTGCCCTGCGAAACGGTGCACCGCGTCATTCGCGTCATTCCGACGTAATACGAAACTCGAATTCCGGACGATCCCACAGTACGGCGGGCGGGTTCGCGAGCGCGGTCCCGATCCGCACCGCACCGACGCGGTGATAGAAGTCCTCGGCGGGACGATGCGACACGACCAGGACACGGTCGAGCCCGGCGGCACGGGCTTCGGACTGCATGTGCGCGACGAGCAGTCGTCCAACACCCCGTCCTTGCGCCTCGTCGGCGACGAACAGCAGGTCGAGCTCCGGTGGATCGAGGACGAGCGAGTAGAACCCGATGACCCGGCTGCCTCCATGCTCGTCCGCGCCGACGGCTACGAAGGCGCGGTGGGCCTCGATGTAATCGGGACCGACCCGATAGCCCGCGACTGCGGATGCGTACTTGCCCTCGTAGGCGCCCGAGCCACGCACGAGCCGCGTTAGCCGTTTGGCGTCCCGCGCGACGGCCCTTCGTATCGTGATCGACTGGCCGGTCGGGGAAGTACGTGAACTCATCGGGAGAGTATTTCGCACCGGCGCACATTCTCGTGCAGCGGGTCGGCTGCTCGGGCGGGCTCAAGGCCGCAGGGCCACCCCGCAGGCGCAGGAACATGCTGGTCCGCCCAGGAGCGGCCCTTCGGCCGCGCGCAAGAACAGCACGGCCTGCTCAAGGTCGGCGCATCAGGCCGGCACCATCCCGGTGGCTCTGTGCGGTGTTCCGGCCCCTTGGCATCCGGCTCCGGAGCCCGCGCAGAAATAGATTGGCGGGACGGCGACGGTCGCTGCTACCTTCGCGGAAGCCGTGCGAGAGAACAAGGAGGTGGTACCCGTGAACGAATCGACATGGGTGCTCTCCTTCGGGGTCACGGTCGGGCGATAGGTCGTCCGGGAGCGCCGTTCAAGCGCACTCCCGAAAGGCACGACCATGGCCCTTCACTTCACTTCCGAACAGCACCTCGACGACGGCGTCCTGGAACGCGAATTCACCCTCGGCGAGATCCCCGGCATCCTGTGGACACCAGCATCCGCATCCGCGCCGGTGCCGCTGATCCTGCTCGGCCACCCCCCGCTCGGACTGCACAAGATGTATCCCCGACTGGTGGCGCGAGCCCGGCGCGCCGCGGCGGATGGCTTCGCCGCGGCCACCATCGAGCTTCCCGGTAGCGGTAACCGACCCCGATGGGCCGCCGCCGAGCAGGCCCGCGCCGACCTGCGCCGGGCCATGGAAGCCGGCGAGCCGGTCAGCGACGAGATCATCGACGCCCTCGTCCTCCCGCTCGTCGACAAGGCGGTCCCGGAATGGCAGTCCGCCCTTGACGCTCTGCTGTCGCTGCCCGAGATCGGCGGCCCGGTCGGGTACTCGGGAGGAGTGATCTCCATCGGTGTTCGACTTGCGGTGGTCGAGCCGCGGATCGTGGCCGCCAGTCTCTTCGCCGGGAGTTTCGTGCCGCGCGCCATGTTCGAGGAAGCCCGCCAGGTCACCATTCCCCTGCACGTCCTGCTGCAGTGGGACGACGAAGGCAACCATCGGCAGGCGGCCCTGGACCTGTTCGACGCCTTCGGCTCCGAGGAGAAGTCCCTCCACGCCAATATGGGCGGGCACGCCGGCGTCCCGCAGTTCGCGGGGGACGCCGCGGCCCAGTTCTTCACCCGGCACCTGAAGTAGGGCCGAGCCGCCAGGCCATCAGCAGACGCCAAGCCATGTCGGCCAGGATGCCGCGCATCAACGGCAGGCCCGGGCACTCCTCTGCTGTCTACGCCGTGGGCCCCTGCCAGCTCGGCAGGGGCCCACGCCGCCGCAAGCGATGAACTGTTCGATTCCTGCGGTGCTTCGGGTGCTGCCCAGGGGCAAGTAGCTAGGAGCGGTCCGGCCCCAGGGCATCGCGGACGGCGGCCATGATGGTCTCGGTGTCGGCGCCCAGCGCGCGGGCGGAAGAGGTGAAATCGCGGGCAAGTGTGGCTAGTACGGAGGCGAATGGGCGAGTTGGGTCGGCTGGGGGTGCCGCGACCCGGGAGCCCGCCCCGCGACGGGTGCGGATCAGCCCGGCGGTCTCCAGTTCACGGTAGGCGCGCGCCACGGTGCCTGGTGCGAGGCCGAGGTCCGTGGCCAGCTGGCGCACGGTCGGCAGCCGGTCGCCCTCGGCCAGCCGGCCGGTGACGATCAGCGCGCCGAGCTGCGCACGGATCTGCGCGTACGGCGGTACCTGGCTGGCAGTATCGACACGGACGGCGGGCTCATTCATCGTCGAGGGATCCCATCGCCGCATCGTCGTCGACGGCCCGGGGGGCCACCACGGTGATCAGGGACCAGATGACGGTGAACAGGTTCAGCAGGGCCAAGGGATAGAACACCCAGAAGGTGAGCGCGCCCATCGCGCCGGCGCAGCCCGTCTCCGTGAGCGAGATGGAGATCATCAGCACTGCGTACAGCTGCTGGCTCGACACCAGCAGGCCCCACGCCCCGGTGACGGCCCACGCGCGGTCGCGACGCTGCTGCTCCCCGCCCGGTCCGTGTGCGATGCGGCGCAGGGCCCACACACAGGTCGGGGTGGCTATGGCCAGGGCGCCGAACGTCGGAAGGCTGTAGTACATCCCTGGCCAGGGGCCCAGGGTGGCCGGCATCCCGTTGCAGGAGACGGCGATGACCTTACCCGTGCTGAAGATACGGTGAGGGTCGACGGAGGCCGTGGCGGCGGTGATGGCCAGCAGGACGGCCAGCGAGACTCCCTGAAGGGCGATCAGAGGGCCCATGCGGGGTGGCACATGATCTCTGACCAGGCGCGGGGCGAGACTCGCGGTGCGTACCGCGTCCTGGGGAATCAGGGTCAGGGCGTCGGCGAGAAGGACGCCTGCCACCGCGCACAGGCCGAAGGCCGTGATGCAGAACACGACGCGCTGCTCGAACTCGACCTGCCCCAGTGTGGACAGCGCCTGTGCGGCCACGATGCCGATGGCCAGGCCGGACCAGCGGGCGTAGTAGTTCGCGTGGTCGAGAAAGCAGCGCTGGAACGGGGCGGTATCGAGCACAGAGGGTCCCCCTCGAATCATCTTGTATCAAGCAGCAAGCACAAGATGCCCCAGCTGGAATCTTGTGTCAAACATCCGGTACAAGACGATGCGGGTGAGAGGTGGCTTCCGGCACGAAGCAGCCCTGCGCCCGGGAACGACCCATGCACATCACGGCCGCCACCCGGCACGACACGGTCGCCACCCACTGCCACCGCACCGCCTTCGCCGCGTCGGGTCACTACCGACACGGCGGCGCCGACATCAAGCTTGCCGGTGGTGAGCGGACCCGCCAGAAGGGCTTGGCACGCGACGGTTCCACCATTTATCGTCATGCTGACATTTACTGGGCAAGGAGCTCTCCATGGCTGTCAGCGACGTCCTGGGCGATATCGTCGCGCCCCTGAACACCGTGTTGTTCGACTTCGGCCACGATGCGGTGACCTGGGCGGAGCTGCTCGGCTTCGCCACTGGTGCTGCCTGCGTCTGGCTGACCGTCAGGGCGCGGATCGCCAACTTTCCCGTCGGCATCGCCAACAACCTCTTCTTTCTGGTCCTGTTCTGGAGCGCCCAGTTGTACGCCGACGCCCTGTTGCAGGTCGTCTACCTGATGCTGGCGGCCGTCGGCTGGTGGACCTGGCTGCGTGGCGGCGAGCGCCGCTCTCCCCGCCCGATGGGCCATGCCTCCGCGCGCACCGTCGTCGTCCTGCTGCTGCTCGCCGTCCCCGCGACCTGGGCTCTGACGGTGATCCTGACCCGCGCCCAGGACGTCGCACCGTTCTGGGACGCCCTCACCACCGCACTGTCGCTGGTCGCCCAGTGGCTGCTCAACACCAAGTGCTACGAGAACTGGTACTTCTGGATCGCCGCGGACGTGGTCTACATCCCGCTGTACTTCGCCAAGGCGCTCTATCTGACCGGCATCGTCTACGTCCTCTTCTTGACGATGTGCCTGATCGGACTGCGCAGCTGGCACCGGGAGCTGGCCGCGGGCCGGTCGACCGCCGCAGCGGACCTGGTGCGCGCATGACCGCCCCCTTCGACCACGGACTGGTCATCGGCAAGTTCTATCCTCCTCACGCCGGCCACCACTTCCTGGTACGCACTGCGGCCGACAGCTGTCGGCGCGTCACGGTCGTGGTGATGGCAGCCGACGTGGAGTCGATACCACTGGCCGACCGGGTCGGCTGGCTGCGCGAGGCGTACGCGGGCCGACCTCAGGTGGCCATCACCGGTGTCGTCGACAACATCCCGGTGGACTACGGCAGCGACAGCGCCTGGGCCGGGCACGTCGCCCTGATGCGTGAGGCGGTGGCCGCCGGAGCGCATGCGGCCATCCCGGTGGACGCGGTGTTCACCTCAGAGCCGTACGGCGCCGAACTGGCGCGCCGGTTCAGCGCGGCGGACGTCCGCCTGGACGCGGCGCGAGAGACGTTCGCGGTCTCCGCTACCGCGGTCCGCAGCGACCCGGTGGGCCGCTGGGACACGCTGGAGCCGCCGGTGCGGGCGTGGTTCGCCCGGCGGGTGGTGGTACTCGGCGCCGAATCCACCGGTACCACCACGCTCTCCCGCGATCTGGCGGAGGCACTGCGCAAGCGTGGCGGTCCCCATTCGCTCACCCGTTGGGTTCCCGAGTACGGGCGCGAACTGACCGTCGCCAAGCTCGCGGTGGCCCGCGCGCTGGCAGCCCGCCGCGGCCTGCCGGAGCCCACCGTTTTCGACCTGGAGTGGAGTGACGCCGACTTCGAGGCCGTCGCGGCCCGCCAAACGGCCGAGGAGGAACGCGCCGCCCGAACCGGCGGACCTGTGTTGGTGTGCGACACCGACGCGCTGGCCACCACCGTCTGGCAGGAGCGCTATGTCGGCCGGGCCACCGAGGCGGTGCACAGTCTCGCCAACGCCATGCCGCCCAGGGCGCTGTATCTGCTCACCGACCATGAGGATGTGCCGTTCCACGACGACGGCCTGCGCGACGGTGAGGAGTTGCGGCCCTGGATGACCGGGCGGTTCCGCAAGGTGCTGTCCGGTCGCGGTGTGCCCTGGCAGGAAGTACGCGGCGACCGCTCGACCCGGCTACGACTCGCCCTGGAGGCAATCGACCGGCTGCTTCAAGAGGGCTGGCGGCTGGCCGCCCCGCTCGGCTGAAGGCCTGGTTGATCACCAGCGCCTGCATCGGCTTCCACATCTGCCCTGGCCGCTGAGACACGGCCTGGACGGTCAGCCGCGGATCGGCCGGTCGGCCTGTCGTTCGCGGAGGGTATCTGCTTCCTGGGCGGGATTTCCCTCCCACCGCGTCTCAGGGGGAACTTCCTCGCCCTTCATCAGGAAGGAGTCGGGGGCGAGCTGTGCCCGGTCGCCGATCGTGGTGCCGTAGTGGACGAGGGCCCCCACGCCGATGGTGACGCCCGCCCCGAGTGTGGCGCGGTCGGACTTGAAGGCGCCGTCCTCCTGCGAGTGGCACTGGATGACACTGCCGGCGTTGAGAGCGCTGCCGTCTCCGATGCTGACGAGGGTCCGCTCGGTGATGGAGCAGCCGTCGTCGAAGACCCGCCGCCCGATCCTGGCGCCCAGCAGCCGCCAGATCAGGGCCTTGAACGGGGTGCCGTTGAAGACCTGCACATACTCGTGCGACGTCAGCTTCCAGTAGCGCTCGTGGCCCCAGAAGTCGGGCTCGTAGATCGAACAGTACAGCGGTCTGAGCGGCCGGAATCCCGCGACAACCCTCTCGATCAGAGCGAAGTAGAAGACTGTGAACATCATGGTGAGCAGGCCCGCCAGCGCATAGACCGGCACACCGAGGGTCGAGAAGAGCTCGACGGCGGTCATGGCGATGAGGACGAGTACGAAGAAGTGGAGCCAGCGCGCCAGCAGGTGAAGGCTCGCGGTCACCGCGTTGTGCCTGTTCTTGGCGGCGAGCCGGCGGCGCAGTTCGGCACCCTGGGCGAGCTGGTCGAAGCGGGTGTCGCGCAGTACCGTGCGCGGGATCTGGAAGCTGGGTGAGCCGAGCAGCCCGACGCCTTCGCGTACCGGGCCGTCGATGGGGACCATGGCCTTGGTCGCGACCAGGCAGTTGTCGCCGGTCCGGCCGCCGGAGGGGTAGGCGATGCGGTTGCCGATGAAGTTGTGCGGCCCGATCGAGGTGGGGGCGAAACGGAAGGACGAGCTGGAGAAGTCGGCGTTGATGATGGAGAGGCCGTCGGCGACCATCGTCCCGGTGCCCACGGTGCTGAGGTACGGGGTGTCGTGCTTGACGAGCGAGCCGAAGTTCGACCCGGTCTGTTCGACATGGCACAGGTCGTATCCAAGGCACCGCAGGTAGTGCACGATCGCGGAGCTGTCGCCGAAGAGTGTGGTGAAGAACCTGATGTTGGTCAGCCGTGTGATCGCCCGCTGGATGCCGTGGTGGAAGCCGTACAGCGGGTAGGTCCTGCCCGGTTCGATCGCCAGGCTGAGCAGCCGCGGGACCGTACTCACGACCAGCAGTCCCGCGACGATGCCTCCGAAGAAGGCCACCAGGGACGCGGCCAGTGCCTCGACGTAGAACGCGGGACTGGTGAAGGCTTGGGGTCCCGGGGTGAACACCGCGTTGAGCTGCGGGACCGCGGTGAACACGAGGCTCACACCGGCCAGGGTCAGGGGGAGGTACACCAGCAGCAGGGCGAGCAGTTCCGACAGGCTGTAGAGGACCCTGCGAAGAGGGCCGCACGCGGCTGGTTCGACGGTGCGGAAGTCGGTGGTCGTCGGCTCCGCCGGTGTGCCGTGCCACGACTGTCCGGCCGGAATCGCCTGCCCGGAGTGCAAGGAGGAGGCGTGGCCCAATTGGCTGTGGTCGCCCATCGACGTGTCGATGTCGACGACGGCCTGAACGCCGACGGTCACATCGGCGCCGAGGGCGACGGGACCCGTCTCTACGCAACCGTCGAGCGCGCGGTAGCAGGACAACAGCACGTCCTTGCGGACCACCGTGCGGTCACCGATGGTCAGCAGGTCGGTGCCGACCGGGACGGTCCGGGACAGGAAGGTGACGCCCTTTCCGATGTGCGCGCCGAGCGCTCTGAGGTACAGCACGTACAGCGGTGAACCCGTGAACAGACGAACCGGGCTGGTGCGGACGAGGGTCTTGACGCACCAGAAGCGCAGATAGGCGGGACTCCACAGAGGGATTCTGCGGGGGGTGAAGCGGCCTATGAGCAGCCACTTGGCCGCGACGGGCAGCGCGCAAGAGCCGACGAAGAGCACCGCACTGAACAGAACCGCCCTCAAGTAGACGCCGGCCGTCCCCGAACCTTCCAGGGTCCACTGGTACCCGAGTACGGCGATCGTGGCGCCCAGGGAGGCGAAGACGAGGAACATCACCAGCTGAGCGGTCCCGCACAGCACGTGCCGCCATGGGCTGCACTGGGGCGCAGCCGGCACGACGGATCGGGAGCCGCTCTCCGCAGGGACGCGCGATGCGGTCTGTGAGGTGGCAGGCGAGGGCTCCGCGGGCCGGCCGTCAGCGGGAGCCTCCGTGAACGCTTGGGCCAGGCTCCGGATCGTCGGGTACCGGTAGATGTCCTTCATCGACACCGTCGGCAGGTCCTCCCGCTTCCGCACCCGGGCGCAGAACTGCGCCATCACCATCGAATCGGCGCCCAGATCAGTGAAGAAGCCGCCGTCCACCGGCACCCGCTCGGCACGCAGAACGCCGGCCAGCACCTCCGCCAGAAGCCCTTCTGTGCCGGTGGGCGAATCCGTCGACGGCATAGCGGCGGCTCGAGTGCCCGTCGGCGCCCGGGGGGAAGCGCCGGCGGTGAACGCTTCCGCCAGGCTCCGGATCGACGAGTGCCGGTAGATGTCCTTCATCGACACCGTCGGCAGGTCCTCCCGCTTCCGCACCCGGGCGCAGAACTGCGCCATCACCATCGAATCGGCACCCAGATCAGTGAAGAAGTCGCCGTCCACCGGCACCCGCTCGGCACGCAGAACGCCGGCCAGCACCTCCGCCAGCTGCGTCTCGGTGGCTGTCACCGCGCTGGTCGTGCCTTTGGCAATGGCATCGGAATACATGTGCTCTCGTCTCCAGTCAGGCCACTCCACTGTTCGACGCCCGGGCAACGTCCCTGCCGAGCGCGCTGGGGCGACGGCCCGCGACAGGTGAGGCACGGCCTCCGCGCTGCGCCGGGCCCGGATGCTTCCTCCCCGGACCTACCCATGGCCGGCGAACATCGCCTCCCGGGAGGAGCTTGATCGTTCCCCGCCGCCCAGGCGAGCCACCCGCAAAGGGCGATCACTTGCGGCGGGCACGGGAATCGCCGAACGCGGGACGGGCCACGGGCGGACCTCGGGGACAGGGGCGTGGCCGAGCTGTACGTCCCAGCATCCGTCGCGCCACCTGAGGGAGACTGCCGACAGGGGTGGCACATGGACATGCCAGAAGTTTCTTGCCGGTACGGCCAGCGCGTGGATGAGCGCGGCCCGCACGACGGCCGCTTCGGTAATGGCCAGTGCGTGGCCCGTGTCGGACGCTACGCCGCTCAGCCAGGTCGCGATGCGACTACAGAGCTGACGTACGGACTCACCTTCGTGCGGTGCGGCATCGGGGTCGGTGAGCCAGGCGGTGAACCCGTCGGGGTCGCTTGCGGCGATGTCGCCGACTGTGCGACCGCACCACCTGCCGACGTCGAGGTCCCGCAGCGCGGGCTCGGACGCTGCCGCCAGGCCGAAGGCGTCGGCGGCCTGCGAGCAGCGGATGGAAGGGGCCCGGACGACCATGTCGTGCGATGGGAGCCCCGCTCCCATCACGCTTGCCTCACACACGCTGCGGTCACTGAGGGGGGCGTCGCCGAACGACGGATCCACGGCGGCGTCCGTGTCGGGGGCGCACAGGAACGTCAGGCGGATCATGGAACCGACCTCCTTATTGGCCCGGCATGAGTCCGGTGGCGTGGCATCACGGGGGCAGCACCGCATGACACGGGCGGCGCTGCGTCGTGACTCATGAGCTCCAGGGTGATTGGAAGCGCCCCGCTGGAACATCCGCCAGATGTCCGGAACCACCCCGCCAACCGGCCCATGGAACCCGCCACCGCCTCCCCCGTGCAGAGGCGGCACGTCGGCCGGGTACGGCAGGTGCGGGGCGCGGCGGGGTGGTACGGGGCATGAGCAGTTGTGCTGCGGTCTCAGGACGTGAGGGTCTTGTGCAGGGCCCGCAGGCCGTCGCGGTAGATCCCGGTGAACAGGTCGACCGCTTCGGCGTCGCTGATGCCGTCGGGGGCGAAGCGTCCGGACCACTGCACCTCGGCTGCATCCTGCCGGCCGGGGACCGGGTGGACCCGCAGGGTGGAGAGGTAGCCGGTGACGGGGAAGGGCGCCTGGAGGATGGCGTAGCTGTAGTGGTGTTCGGTCTCGCTGAAGTCCACGAGACGCTCGACGATGACCTCGCCGTCTGAGTTCTTCAGCCGGCGGACCCGGCCGCCCTCGAGTGCGGTGCTCTCGGGGATGTAGGGGAGCCAGTCGGGCAGGACGTCGAAACCGCCGATGAGGTCCCATACCTGCTGGGGTGAGGCCGGTACTACGCGGCTGACGGAGGCGGATGCCATGGTCTTTCTCCTGGAGTGGTGGTGCTGGTGGTGTGTTCGGGTCAGGCGCCGTCGGGGAGGGGCGCGGCCGGGCTGACCAGGCCGCCGGCGCGGAGTTCCGTCCAGAACGCGGTGGGGATGGGCACGTTGAGGGCGGCGGTGTCCTCAGCGATCCGGCTGGGGCGGGAGGCGCCGGGGATGGCGGCGGCGGTCACCGGGTGGGCGAGGGAGAACTGCAGGGCGGCGGCCTTGATGCTGATGCCGTGCTTGTCGGTGAGGGCCCTGAGGCGCCTGACCCGCTCGATGATCTCCGGCGGTGCCTGCTGGTACTCGAAGTTGGTGCCGCCGGCGAGGATGCCGGAGCTGTAGGGTCCGCCGACGACCATGCTGACGTTCTGGTCCTGGGCCATGGGCAGCAGCCGCTGGAGTGCGTGCTCGTGGTCGAGGAGGGTGTAGCGGCCGGCGAGCAGGAACCCGTCGGGCTGCGGCTCGTCGAGGCCGAGGGTCAGCTCGATGGGCTCGGTGCGGTTGACGCCCAGGCCCCATGCCTTGATGACGCCCTCGTCACGCATGCGGGACAGGACACGGAAGGCGCCGGTACGAGCCTCCTCGAACTTATGGAGCCACAGGTCGCCGTGGAAGTCCTGTGCGATGTCGTGGACCCAGACGATGTCGAGCCGGTCGACGCCGAGACGCTTCAGGCTGCCCTCGATGGAGCGTTCGGTGGCGTCGGCGGTCCACTCGTGGAGGATCTTGTTGGGGTTGCCGTGCTCGAACAGTCCGCCCTTCTCACCGAAGTCGGGGACATTGGTCTCCGGCTCGTCGAGGATGACCCGGCCGACCTTGCTGGACAGCACGTACGAGTCACGAGGCTCGGTGGACAGCACCTGGCCCAGGCGTTCCTCGGCGAGGCCGGCGCCGTAGAAGGGGGCGGTGTCGTAGTAGCGGATGCCCTGGTCCCAGGCGGCCTCGACGGTGGACCGGGCGTCCTCGTCAGCGATCGCGCGGAACATGTTGCCAAGCGGGGCGGTACCGAAGCCGAGACGGCCGGGGAGGATTTCCTTCAGTGACATGAGCAGTGCCTTTTCGATCGATGCCTCGGTCAAGGGGGGTGAGGCTGGTGGGGAGCGGACGCCTCCTGCCTGTGCGGCGGCTCAGTCGATGGAGCCGGCACGGAGGTGGATCACCCGCGAGGCCGTTCGGGCGCCTTATTTAGATGCAGAAGCGTCTTACATGCGTTCGACAATAATTGCAGACGCGGGGTAATGCAACTGGGGCCCACGCCCGCCAACAGGGGCCTGGTGGGTCACCCGCCAGACACGCACTCGGCCAACCCACCACCGCGCAGGCGGAGCCAGCCGCCCAGTCGTCCACCCCGAGCCACACAGCGGGCCCGGTGCGAGGCCGTCACCCGCCTAGCATGAGGGGCGAGGCGACGCTCAAACTGCACTGGCCCGGCCTCCCTGCGCCCAGCGCATGCGCAACCACACCGGCTCAAGCCCAGGACGTAACGCGTGATGAAGACTCTCCGCGCACACCAGCGCGAGGCCGTGGACGCGCTGCTCCGCGCTCTCGAGCTGCCCGCACGGTCGACCGTGCCCGAGCGGGGTCTGCGGACGCAGGCGGTCATGGCGACCGGCTCCGGGAAGACCCTCGTCGCCGTGCGCGGCGCGGAGGAGTTGCAGGCGGGTCGTGTGCTGGTGCTCGTGCCCTCGCTGGACCTGCTCACCCAGACCGAGGCTGCCTGGCGCGAGGGCGGCCGTACCGGTCCGATGATCGGGATCTCTTCCCTGCGCGGAGGCGAGGCGGGCTTCCCGAACACCACGGACGTGAGCGAGCTCGTCGCCTGGGTGCAGCCGTTCGACAAAGTCACGGTGTTCGCCACGTACGCGTCCCTCGGACTCGGCACACTCGAAAGCGCCCACGCCGCCGGCCTGCCCGGCTGGGACCTCATCGTCGTCGACGAAGCCCACCGGACCTCGGGACGGATCGGCAAGCCCTGGGCAGTCGTCCACGACAACACCCGCATCCCCGCCCTGCGTCGGCTCTACATGACCGCCACTCCCCGGCTCTGGCAGACGGACGAAGACCCTGACCAGGAGGCGCCGGGCGCACCGGGCGAACCGGTCGCCTCGATGGAGGACGACCCCAAGGGGCCGTTCGGAGCCCGCTGCTACACACTCACGCTGTCCGAGGCGATCGACCGAGGCATCTGCGCCCCCTACCAGGTGGTGTGCGTCGATATCACCGACACTCAGTTCCAGGCCGCCCTGCTCCTCGGAGCGGACGGGCGTTCCGAGGCAGTGCGCGGGGCCCGCCTCGCCGCCCTGCAGACCGCGCTGGTCAAGGCCTCCGCCGAGGAAGGCTTCCGCCGCACCCTCGTCTTCCACCACGTGGTCAAGGAGGCCGAGGCGTTCGCGGCCGGCCTGCCCGGCGTCGCCGAGCGGCTTCATGCCGCGGATCCCGGGCTGTACCCGCACACTGTCTGGGCGGACTGGCTGTGCGGTGACCACCGGGCCGACCACCGACGGCGCGTCCTGCGCGAGTTCGCCGACAGTCTCGCCGCTGACGGCACGGTCGTCGAGAAGAGCTTCCTCGGCTCGGTAAGAGTGCTCGGCGAAGGCGTCGACACCAGGAACTGCGACTCGGTGTACTTCGCCGACGTACGCGGCTCCATGCCCGACCTCGTCCAAGCCGTCGGCCGCGCCCTACGCATCCACCCCGGCGAAGGCAAGACGGCCTCACTGGTCGTGCCGGTGCTGCTCGGCCCCGGGGAGACGCTGGACAGCATGCTCACCAGCCGCGCCTTCGGCGGACTCGCCAAACTCCTCGAGGCGCTCCGGGCACACGACACCCGCGTCGTGGAGCAGCTGGCCGAGCCCCAGGCGCGCAGTCGGGTGAGAGGCGTACAGACCCGCTCCGGAGATGAGAACGACGAGGACCAGGAGGGCTCGGACGCCGGCGAACAGGCCAGGCTGTCGACGCCGGCCCGCGCCTTGCTGAAGTTCTCCACCCCGCGCGACCCCGCCGCGCTCGCCGCGTTCATCAACCTCCGCGTCCTCAACCCCGAACACGCCCACGGGCGGCGCGGTTTCGAGGCCGCCACCCTCTACCACCGGCTCCACGGCGACCTACGCGTCCCCTTCACGTACCGCGTCCCCTCTGCGAGCGGCCAGAAGACGGAAGACGAGGAGTGGCCGAGCGCTCTGGCGGCCTTCCCACTGGGACAGTGGATCGCCGACGCCAGAAGGTTCCAGGCTCGCGGCGACATGGATCCCGAGCGCGTCGAGCATTTGAAGAAGCTCGGCATGGTCTGGTCGCACTACGACGTCGCCTGGGAAGAAGGGCTTGCCGCCGCGCGCGGGTGGGCCGAGGAGAACGGGCACCTCCTGGCGCCCACCGACGCCACCCATCACGGATACCGCGTGGGCATCTGGCTGAAGAACGCGCGGGCCGCCGCCCGGCGGGCGCGGGAGAACGAGCAGCGGCGTGCCCAAGGGCTACCGGCCCAGTCGGCCGCCGGGGCCCTGTCCGAGGAGCGACGCGAGCAGTTGGACGACATCGACCCGGCCTGGTGCCCCGCTTGGCCGGTCGACTGGCAACGCGCCTTTCACCTCACCCGGCAGCACCTCGAGGCCGGCGGCACGCTGCCCACCACGCCAGGCGACGTGGTGCACCAGGGCGAAGACCTCGGACGGTGGGTACGAGCCCAGCGGGTCGGCTTCGACAAACTCACCGGCGTACAACAGTGGATGCTCGAACACGTCCTCGGCGTCCAACCCGCCGACGACGGCGAGAGACCGAAGCCGCGCCGCACACAGGCCGACAAGTGGGCGCTCAACCTCGCCGCCGCCAAGCAGTTCTACCAGCGCGAAGGACATCTTCGCGTACCCCGCAAACATATCGAACGCATCGACGGCGACGGCGACGTGAACGGGAGCGGTGAGCACCAGGAGGTGCGGGCGATCAGGCTCGGAGCATGGGTCAGCAACCAGCGAAGCAGGGCCGCGGCCCTGTCACCGGAACGCATCGAGCAACTCTCCGCCATCGGCATGCGCTGGGCATAGTCCAGCGCGCCCGGGCACGAGCCGGGTGAGTGCGGCGAAGCCGGCGTTGGTCTGCGGTGACGGCGCAGCGGAGTACCGGACTTCGTCGCACGCACGCGACCCGCCGCGCACCGCCCCGCCCGCGCCGTCACGTCAGTGGTCGTCGACTCCGTGGCCGCCACGGTCGTGGTCCCGGCCCCGGCCGCGTCCGTCGTCGTCACCGGCCTGATCGTCCCCCGCCTTCAGGCGGTCGTCGCCGCGGCCGTGGACGCCGTGGTCATCCTCCGGGCGGTCGTCGCCGATACTGGTGGATCCACCATGGCCACTCCTCCGACGGGCGCCGGTGCCGGTGGAGCCTGCGTGGTCGTCGCCCGGGCGGTGGTCGCCGACGCGCCGGTCCAGGATGACGGCGCCCGTGCGGGTGTCGACGCGCACTTCGCGCCGGATGCGGTCGGCACCGACGATGTGCACCTCCCAGTAACCCGGGTGGTCGCCGTCGACTTCGACCTCGGTGACGGTTCCCGGGTATTCCTTGCGCGCGGCGGCCGCCGCCTGGGCGGCCGTGAGCGACGTCGACGACGTCGACAGTGAGGGTGCCGGCGAAGCGGTGGCGGACGGTCGGTCCTCGGGACCGCCGCCGTGCCGGTCTGTGCCGCCCATGGCGAGCGCCGAGTACCCGCTGCCGCCGATGAGTACGGCGGCCGCCAGGACGGTGGCGATGGAAGTGGTGCGCTTCATGTCGAGCCTCCCCGGCCGGACGGCTGCCCGGCCCGTGTCGTAGCTGTTCTGTGTCCTGTCTGTTCGGTGACGCCAATGTGCCGGGGGGAAGCTGAAGGGGACCTGAAGCAACCTGAAGATCCCTTCAGGTTCCGTTTGGGAGGCTTGGCCCATGCGCCTGTTGATCGTGGAGGACGAGAAGCGGCTCGCGCTCTCGTTGGCGAAGGGCCTGCGGGCCGAGGGCTTCGCCGTGGACGTCGTCCACGACGGGAGGGAGGGCCTGCGTCTGGCTGCCGAGGGCGTCCACGATCTGGTCGTGCTCGACATCATGCTGCCGGGCCTCAACGGCTACAGGGTTTGCGCGGCCCTGCGCGCTGCGGGCCACGATGTGCCGATCCTGATGCTCACGGCCAAGGACGGCGAGTACGACGAGGCGGAAGGCCTGGACACCGGCGCCGACGACTACCTCACGAAACCGTTCTCCTACATGGTGCTGGTGGCGCGGGTGAAGGCGCTGCTGCGCCGCAGCGGTTCCGCCGGCGCGTCGCCGGTTCTGCGCGTCGGAAGTCTCGTCGTCGACACGGCCACCCGCCGGGTGTGCCGGGGTGAGAGGGAAGTGACGCTCACCGCGAAGGAGTTCGCCGTGCTGGAACAGCTCGTGACACGGGCCGGACAGGTGGTCGGCAAGCTCGAGATCCTTGAGCACGTCTGGGACTTCGCCTACGACGGCGACCCGAACATCGTCGAGGTGTACATCAGCACGCTGCGCCGTAAACTCGGCACCGACACGATCCAGACCGTGCGCGGGGCCGGTTACCGGATGGTGGCCTCGTGAAGCGGCGGCTGCTGGGTTCCGTGAAGGCCACGATGGTCCTTCTGGCCACCGCCGTGGTCACGGTCGCGCTGGTGGCCGCCGGGGTCGCGGTGCTGGTGTCGCTGCGCATGAACCTCACCGAGCAGGCGCAGAACGAGGCCAACGACACGGCCCGCAGGATCGCCCTCCAGGTCGCCACCTGGCGCGGCGGAGAGGCCCGGCTGCCGCTGCCGGACGGCGCCCAGGAGGGGATCCCGGTCCAGGTCACGGACAAGGACGGGCACCTGCTGGCCGTCGGCAAGGGTCTGGAGAGCATCAGCGGCACCGGTGTGACAGCCGTGCGCGTGCCGCGGACCGCCGCTTCCTCCCCTCCCCCGTCCCCGTCCGCTTCCCCGACACCAACGCCATCGCCATCGTCGGCCTCCTCCTCCCGGTTCGGCGGTGAAACGGCCGACGACCATGGCGGGGGCCGCGGCCGGGACAAGGACCGCGGCAGCGACGACAGCGGCTCGCACGACAGCGCATCGGACGACCACGGTTCCGACGACCACGGCAGCGTCGCCGACCCGACGCCCCAGGCGAAGGACCCGGCCATCGGGACCATCGGTGACACTGTTCAGGAACGCTCTGGACGGGCGGTGGTCGACGGCCGCAGTGCCCCCTACCGGTTCGCCACCATCAAGGCCACCGACCTCGGCGGCCGGACGGTCCTGGTCCACGCGGGCGCCTCGCTGGCGACCCGCGAGAGCGCCGTCCGCAGCACCGCGCTGGCGATGCTGGCGGGACTTCCGCTGGTCCTGGCGGCTGTCGGCGGCGTGACCTGGCTGGTCTCACGACGCGCTCTGGCCCCCGTGGAGGGCATTCGGCGGGAGATGGCGGCGATCACCGCCTCCGAGGATCTCTCCCGGCGCGTGCCTGAACCCGCCTCGCACGACGAAGTGGCCCATCTGGCCCGCACCACCAACGAGACGCTCACCGCGCTGGAGGCCGCCGTCGACCGGCAACGCCGCTTCGTCGCCGACGCCTCCCACGAACTGCGCAGCCCCATCGCCTCGCTGCGCACCCAACTCGAAGTCGGCTCGGCCCACCCGCAACTCCTGGACGTACCGGGCGCCGTGAAGGACACCGAACGGTTGCAGGACCTCGCCGCCGATCTGCTGCTCCTCGCACGGCTCGACGCCGGCGAGCGGCCCGGGCAGGCACCGGTCGACCTCGGCGAGCTGGTCCGTGAGGAGGTCGGGCGCCGTCCCGCGGACCGCACACCGATATCCGTCGACGCCGGCGAGCAACACCACGTGGCGGGTTCACGCGGTCAGTTGAACCGGGTGATCGGCAACCTCCTGGACAACGCCCAACGCCACGCCCGCACCGAGGTCGTCGTGCGCGTCCAGGGGCAAGGCGACCGGATCGTCCTCACGGTCGCGGACGACGGCGGCGGGGTACCGGCCGCCGAGCGCGGCAGGATCTTCGAACGGTTCGTACGACTGGACGACGCCCGTGCCCGTGACGACGGCGGCGCCGGTCTCGGCCTGCCCATCGCCCGCGACGTGGCGCGCCGTCACGGCGGCACACTCACCGCAGGTGAAGCACCGTCCGGAGGTGCCCTCTTCGAACTACGCCTTCCCGCAGCCACCGCACCCCGCCGACCGCACGCAACCCCGAAGTACGCCCCAGAGCCCTGACAAGGCCGGCGCCTGTGTGACAGCACCCGCCGCAGCCGACCAACCTGCCCGGAGACGAACCGCCCGCTCCGTACGGGGACCACGCGAGCCGCGGGCCGGGAACGGGGCGGAACTCAACTGCCATGCGGGCAGACACCGCGGACCAGCGCGCCAGTTCTTCATCAAGGGGTCGGCTACCCGACCGTCAGCTCGGGTCCGGATGGTTCCCGGGCCCGCCGCCGGGTCCTGCCAGCGGTGTCGGCGAGAGAGCCGTTGGTTGCTCACCCGGTTCCAGCAGAGTGTCCGCCGCGCCGACGATCAGCGGATCGGGCGTATCCACCGCCGCCAGGTCCTTGGCCGGGTAGTCGCACCGGTTCAGCAGACTGCGCATCGCCTCCAGCCGGCCCCGCCGCTTGTCGTTGTTCTTCACGACCGTCCAGGGCGCGTGCGCGGTGTCGGTCGCCCGGAACATGTCGACCTTGGCCGCGGTGTAGTCGTCCCAGCGGTCGAGCGAAGCGAGATCGGTCGGGGACAGCTTCCAGCGGCGCACCGGGTCGACCTGCCGTATCGCGAACCGAGTGCGTTGCTCGGCACGCGACACCGAGAACCAGAACTTGACCAGCAGAATGCCGTCATCGGTCAGCAACCGCTCGAACAGCGGTGCCTGCTCGAGAAACTGCCGGTACTCCTCCTCCGAGCAGAACTCCATGACCCTTTCGACTCCCGCCCGGTTGTACCAGGACCGGTCGAAGAAGACGATCTCGCCGCGAGCCGGCAGGTGGGTGACGTACCGCTGGAAGTACCACTGCCCCGCCTCCCGCTCGGTGGGCTTGTCCAACGCGACCACACGGGCACCACGGGGGTTCAGCCGCTCGGTGAACCGCTTGATGGCGCCACCCTTGCCGGCCGCGTCCCGCCCTTCGCAGACCACGACGATCCGCTGCCCCGTCTCCTTCACCCACCGCTGCAGCTTGAGCAGCTCGATCTGCAGGATCCGCTTGGTCCGCTCGTACTCGCGTCGCCCGACCCGGTGGTCGTACGGGTGGTTTTCCCGCCAGGTCTCGATCGGCCGGCCGTCGCCGTCCAGGAGCACCGGCCGCTCCGGCTGCCGATCGTCCACCGCGAGCCCGTGCAACAGGTCGTCCTCCCGCCCGGTGCTCCGACTCCCCTGTGCGTCCAGCACCTGCTCCTGCTCGGCCACGCGCCCCGCCTCTCCACCTCTTCACTGGGACCGGTGATCTCCCCTCCGCGTGCCCCGGGAGGCCGGAACCAGGCGCACTACTGCGGACCTTGTACTGCTTCGGGTTGGTTTCAACCGCCGCATCGCAGCGCTCCCGCACCGCAGCGGTAGTGCAGGGGACTCGGATTCATGCAGCGGCGGCCTCGGCGCGCCCGCCCGGGACGTCATTCTCGAACCCGGCGCCCGCTTGGCCCGGCGGGCGACGGCATCGGTCCGTCCCGGCCCGCCGTCACCGGGCGTGCCGGTCGAGTGCGGCCTGCAGTCCGTCCAGGAAGACCTCCAGCGCGCCTGGGTAGGCGCTGGTGCTCATGGTCCGTGCCAGGGTGTGGGCGGATTCGGCGATGCGGGGGTACTGGTCGGGCGGCAGCGAGGCGTACACCTCGCGCCAGGCCGCGCGGTCGGCCGCACCGGCTTCCGACGGCAGGGCGTTGGCGGCCGCGTCGATGGCTGCGAAGCCCAGTGTGAAGTCGATGAACCGGTGGTAGTAGAGGGCCGCCTCCTCCAGTCCGAAGCCGGCGCCACGCAGGATGCCCAGGCCGAGCTCGACGCCTCTCATCTCGTTGGGGCGACGGGTGACCCGGGAGGCGGCGAGCACCGCGGCATGAGGGTGGGCGGTGTACGTGCGGTGCAGGTTGATCCCGACAAGGCGCAGGTCATCACGCCAGTCACCGGTGGCCCGCACGTTTTCGAGGCTCATCCCGATCAGTTCGTCCGCGACCGCGAGGACGAGGTCGTCGGTGCTGCGGAAGTAGCGGTACAGCGCCGACGGGTCGGCCCCCAGCGCGATGCCGAGGCGTCGCACGCCCAGCGCGTCGTGGCCGTGCTGGCTCAGCAGCCGGATCGCTGTCCGCACGATCAGCTCCTGGCTGAGCACCGTGCCCGTCCGCGTCGTACGGCGCCGCCGACCGGCCGCGAGCCGGCTGGCAGGGACGGCGTCATCCGCGTCATCGAAGGTGCTCACCCGGACTCCGATCCATGAGGGAAGGTGCGGCAGACCGCTCTTATGACAACGCGATTGACCTTAAAAGTCCAGAGCTGTTTGATGTGGCTCCACCAGCGCGACACGTCCGTGCGGCTCGTACCGACGGTCACTGCGCGGGTCGGGTCGGTCCGGGCCGACCTGACCGGCAGTCCGGCGGCACGGCCGCGCCTGGGCGGGTCCGACGTATCCACCACTCCTACGTCGCGACGCGGCGACGGTCCGCGCACCACCGCGGCCCCGGCCGCCGCACCGGTACCCCTTCCTCCACCGCTCACGGACGCCGCGCGTGCGTCCCGCCACCCTGGACCGGTTGCCCATGGAACACACCACTTCGTCCCCACAGCTGAAGAAATCGCTGGGCGTCGTCGACGGCGTCGTACTGGCCGCGTCGAGTACCGCCGCGACCACCAGCATCGGTATCGGCATGGGCGTGCTCGCCTCGATCACCGGACGGCAGACTCCGCTCATCCTGCTGCTCGGCTTCCTGCCGATGCTCGGCATCGCCAGCGCGTACGCCCGCCTGAACAAGGCGGAACCGAACTGCGGCGCCGGATACGTATGGGTCGGGCGCAGCATGGGCCCGTGGCTCGGGATGATCGCCGGCTGGGTCCCGCTCGCCGGCGGCGTCGTCTTCCTCGCCTACACCACGTCCGTGACCGGCTCCGTCCTGGTGCAGTGCGCCCACAAGGCCGGCGTCAACAGCCTTCTTGGCCGGCACCTGGACGCCAACTCCACTCTCCAGTGCACCCTGATCGGCCTGCTCGTCCTCGCCGCGGTCACCGTGACCGCCGTGACCGGCGTCCACAAGGCCACCCGTCTGCAGACCTACCTGCTCGTCTTCGAGTACGCCGTGCTGCTGGTCTTCAGTTGCTGGGGTCTGATCGCGGGCGACCAGTCCATCTCCCTGTCCTGGTTCAGCCCGTTCGCCTTCGACTCGCCCGCCGCCCTGGCCCAGGGCCTGGTCCTGGCGGTCTTCTTCTACTGGGGCTGGGATGCCGCGTTCTCGGTCACCGAGGAGACGGAGCAGGCCGGTGACGCGGCCCGGGGCAGCTACATCGCCCTGTTCACCATGCTCGGTCTGTTCCTCCTGGGCGCCGTCGCCTTCCAGCGGGTCATGACCGCCTCCGAGATGAGCGACACCGGCCCCCAGGGCCTGACCTACTACGCCTCCCGGCTCGCCGACGAGCCCTGGGCCACCCTCCCGCTGATCGCCCTCATGTTCTCGGCCGTCGCCTCACTGCAGGCCGGCATCATCCCCACCGCCCGACTGACCCTGGCCATGAGCCGCGAACGCACCCTCGGACCCGTCTGGGCACGCATCAGCGCCCGGCACGGCGGGCCCACCGCCGGCACCGTCGTCGTCACGGTCATCTCCGCCGCCGTCGCCGTCCTGACCGTGGTGATTCCCAAGCTCAACGAGGCGATCCTGGCCGCGGTCAACGCCATCGGCATCCTCGTCGCGCTGTACTACGGGCTCACCGCCATCGCCTGCGCCCTGCGCTTCCGCGGCCTCATCCGCACCAGCCCGGGCGAAGCCGTCCTGGCCGTCCTCGTGCCGTCCGTGTGCGCCGTCCTTCTGTTCGCCCTCGGCGCCTACCTCGCGCTGTACTACGCGACCCTCAGCGACACCTTCGCCGTCAGCGTCGACAACGGCTGGTTCAACCTGCTGTGCCCCACCGTGATCCTCGCGGCCGGCCTCGTGGTGTCCGCGGTCGCCAAGTGGTACCGCCGTGCCCCCGCCTTCACCCGGACGACTCCGAACGTCACCGTCCCGGCCGCCGAAGCCGACTCCCTGTCCTGACCTCGGCGCCATTCCGACTCCGCCGTACACCCCCAGCGATTGGACCTCCCCACCTCATGTCCCAGCCCGCCGCGGACCTCGTCTTCACCAACGGCCCGGTCCTCACCACGGACCCGGCTCGCACCCGGGCCACCACCCTGGCCGTCACCGACGGCCGTATCACCGCCGTCGGCCACGACGAGGTCAAGGACCTCATCGGAACGCGCACCGAGGTCGTCGACCTGCACGGCCGCCTGCTGCTGCCCGGCTTCCAGGACGCCCACATCCACGCCGTCATGGGCGGCATCGAACTCGGCGAGTGCGACCTGACCGGGACCACCGACCCCGAGGAGTACGCCCGCCGCATCCGCACCTACGCCGACGCCCACCCGGACAGGGAGTGGATCACCGGCGGCGGCTGGTCCATGGAAAGCTTCGAGGGCGGCATACCGACCAGGCAGTTCCTCGACACCCTGGTACCCGACCGGCCCGTCTACCTGCTCAACCGGGACCACCACGGCGCCTGGGTCAACACCCGGGCCCTGGACATCGCCGGCATCAACGCCGCCACCCCCGACCCGCAGGACGGCCGCATCGAACGCGACCCGGCCGGCGCCCCCGTGGGCATGCTCCAGGAAGGCGCGGTGGCCCTGGTCGGCGCCCACCTGCCGCCCAAGACCGGGGCCGACCGTCTCGCCGGACTGCTGCGCGCCCAGGAACTCCTGCACGGCCTCGGCATCACCGCCTGGCAGGACGCCCTGCTGTGCGGGGCGGACGGCTACCCCGATCCCTCCGACGCCTATCTCACCGCGGCCCGTGACCGCACCCTGACCGCCTCGGTGACCGGCGCGCTGTGGTGGCGCAGGTCCGTGGGCGAAGAACAGATCCCCGACCTGCTTCACAACCGGCAGCGCCTCACCCACGGCAACCTCCGCTGCTCCACGGTCAAGATCATGCAGGACGGGGTCGCGGAGAACCACACCGCGGCCATGACCGCCCCCTACCTCGACGGCTGCGGATGCGCCACCGGTAACAGCGGTCTGAGCTTCGTCGACCCCGAAGCCCTCAAGCAGTACGTCACCGCCCTGGACGCCGCCGACTTCCAGGTCCACTTCCACGCCCTGGGCGACCGCGCCGTACGCGAAGCCCTCGACGCCGTCGCCGCCGCTCGCGCCGCCAACGGCAACCGTGACACCCGCCCCCATCTCGCCCATCTCCAGGTCGTCCACCCGGAGGACATCCACCGCTTCCGGCAGTTGGGAGCCACCGCCAACATCCAGGCCCTCTGGGCCGCCCACGAACCCCAGATGGACGAGCTCACCATCCCCTTCCTCGGCCCGGAACGCTCAGCCTGGCAGTATCCCTTCGGTGACCTCCTGCGCGCCGGGACCACCCTCGCCGCCGGCAGCGACTGGCCCGTCTCCAGCCCCGACCCCCTGGCCGGCATCCACGTAGCCGTCAACCGCACCCTGCCCGGCGCCGCCGACAAGCCGTTCCTGCCAGAGCAGGCCCTGGATCTCACCACCGCACTCACCGCCTACACGGCGGGCAGCGCCTATGTGAACCACCTCGACGACGCCGGAAGTCTGCGCCCCGGCAACCGGGCCGACCTCGTCGTCCTCGACCGGGACCCCTTCAGCGTTCCGCCCGAGGCCATCGCCGAGACCCGTGTCCACCTCACCTACATCGACGGCGAGCGCGTCCACACCGCGCCCACCGCCTGACCGACCGTCGCGTACACCCGGCTGTCCGCGGCGCGCACCACGGCAGGCCCCGGGTGACGCCCGGGGCCGCGTCAAATGCACATGTTCCGACGACCCGTGTCGGGCAGCGCCGGCACTTCACGCGTTCCGCCGGCAACGCGGATGCCGCATGATCGAGAGGTGCTGATCGAACTGGTGAAGGTCGCGAAGTTTCCCGAAGGCCTTGGCTTGCGGATGTCCGGACATCGTTCGGTCACACCGCGGTCCGCTGGTGCGGGGATCCTGCCGCGGCACCAGGCGAGTACCACGTCGAGTGGATGATCGACGAGGACATCGTCCGGCCGCGCTGACCGTCACCACCGGCCCTCACCTGTGGCGTCGTAACGCCCTGCTGAGCATCCCCGGCGGCACAGCCGTCCATGTAACCCTGGCCGGCACAGCCTTGACCCACTGAGAAGGACACCCTGTTGAGCACCGGCAGCTACTACGAGCCCATCGACACCAGCCGCTACAAGCCCACCGCGCACGCGAGCGGGGCGTGGGACCCCGACGAACAGCACTTCAGCCCGCTGGGCGGCCTCGCCGTGCACGCCATCGACCGCCACCTGGCCAGGCGGGCGGACAACAGCCTGCTCGTGTCCCGGATCAGCTTCGACATCCTCGGCCGCCTCGCCCTCGACGAGTGCGAGATCCGGGTGGAGACGATCCGGCCCGGCCGCACGATCGAACTGATCGAAGCCACCGCGCTCATCGCCGACCGCCCTGTGGTGCGGGCTCGCGCCTGGCTGCTCGCCGCCGGTGACACCACCGCCGTCGCCGGCGGCGCCCCGGAACCGCTCACCTCTCCCGACAAGCTCGCCTCGTGGCCCCTGACCGACGTGTGGCCCGGCGGCTACATCGCCTCCCTGGACGTACGGCCCCTCGCCGCCCCACAGCCGGGCCGCACGACCGCCTGGATCTCCACCGGCCTCGACCTCGTCGCCGGACAGAGGTCCAGCCCGCTCGCGTCCTACGTAGCGCTCGTCGACACCGCCAACGGCATCGCCATACGCCAGCCACCCACCGCCTGGATGTTCCCCAACGTCGACCTCACCATCCACCTGCACCGCCAACCGGAAGGCCGCTGGACCGGACTCGACACCACCGTCACCTTCGGCGCCACCGGCCAGGGCGTCACCACCAGCGTCCTGCACGACGTCCACGGCCCCCTCGGTCACGCCCAGCAGATCCTCACCATCCGCCCGCAACCGACGGCGGCCCCGCTCGAGCGCCAACGCCACCTCCGGTTTCCGTATGCGTGACGCCCGCTGCGCCACTTCTGGCCGGTCCGCCTGTCGATCCCGACGATCCGGCACGCTTCCCGGTTGCTCATGCCCTGCTGCATGAGCCGGGAGTATGCCTCCCGCTCCCGGGTGAGCTTCTTCCTGCCCTGAGCCTTCGTCCGGTCCTTACGGATCTCGAAATCCGTCGCACCCCTTGAACTGGGGTGCTGCAACGCAAGACGAACTGGCGGCGCCCCCATGTGAGATCCGGCTTCGGACCGCCGGCCGGTCAGGTAGACCGCCAGCGCACGCCTGCAGAACCTACTGACGAAGAACGGAAGTTGATCGAGCCGCTCCTGCCGCTAGGCACGTTCGGCCCCTACCCCGAGCGGCTGCGGCAGCAGTTCGAGGGCTGATCTGGCGGTTCCGCACTGGCAGCCCATGACGGGACATGCCGGCCGGGCACGCGGCCTGACAGACCGTCTATCATCGGTTTCTGCAGTGGCGTGACGCGGGCGTGTTCCAGCACCTGATGGACGAGTCGCCGAGGCGACACGGCGGGGCCAGGTGGACATGTCGCTGGTCAGTGCGGACTCCACGGTGCCCCACCCCCACCACAACGCAGCAGGCATGGCCGCGCACGAGGAGGTACTGACGGCCCTGGAGGGAGGCCGCCACCGACGAAAAAGGGGGCCGCGCGCAGGAACGAAAAGGTGCAGGTGGCCGCAGCGGACGTCGAAGGGCATGCCCCGCAGCGGGAGGAGCGGCAGCGTATCCGGCGCAGACGCCGGGCCCACGTGACCCGTCCTTCAGGCATCACGTGAGTACCCGCCTCCCGGCGGGTACAGACGCTCCTTTCCCGGTCCGCTGCCTGGTCACGACTCACCTGCCCCGGACACGAACTGAGCGAGACCACGTCGCTTCGAAGCCGTAGGGACAGGCCGGTAGGTGGAGCGGGCTTGGAGGGTCGGTGGTCAGCGGACGAGATGTGAGCCGCGGGGCTCCATGCCCACTTCGCGGGCGTCAGGAGTCGGCTTTCGCCGACTCGTTGTCGGCGCTGAGCACCGGGGCACTGCGAATGAGGCGCAGTGCAGTCGTCAGCAGAAGGCCGCCGACGATGTTGCCGAGGACCGCCCAGGCCAGCCACCTCAGCCAGTCGGCGTAACCGTAGGACGTCCTGCCGGTGTGCAGGCCGGCGAACGCGATCAGGGAGTCCAGCACTGAGTGCCACAGCCCGAGCCCCGCCAGGACGAACGCGGTGGTGATCGACGCGGTGATCTTCCCGGTCATGGACTCGGTGCCGTGATGCATGCGGGTCATGAGGGTGATGACGCCGCCGCCCAGCACGGTGAGGCAGAAGGTGCCCAGTGTGTAGCCTGCGTCGACGAAGTGCGCGCCCAGAGCAGCAGCGGTGCGGTGCAGGTCCGGATAGGCCTGCATGACCAGCCACATGAAGACCCATCCGCCGATCAGGTTCATCACCAGGACCGTCGCCCACATGCGCACCAGGTCGAGCCAGGTGGCCGCGCCGGCGATGACGGTGGCGACGGGCACCAGGAACCCTTCCGTGAAGAGCTCGCTGTGCCCGAGCAACAGAGCGATGAGCCCTACGGAGAAGGCCAGTCCGGCCAGGAGTTCACTGCCGGTCGCGTGCCGCACGAACAGCAGCGTCATGACGCCGACACCGACATCGATACCGCCCAGCAGCGAGGTGGCCACCAGCGACGTCCAGGTGCGGTGCAGCCGTTGCCGGCCCTCGGCCACGATACGTTCCGCCGCTTCGGCGACTCTCTGCTCCCCGGGACCCTGCATGATCTGGTCATCCGGCTCCATGGCGGTTCCTCCGGTCTCGCGTCAGCACGGGAACGTTCCGTCGGCCCAGTGACGGGAACGTTCCCGGAGAGATCTTCGGTCAGCCCGCCCCCGAATTCCGTCACCCACGCCATCCGACCCTGCAGAGTTCACAGACCTGATCGAGATCTGCTCAGCTGCTACGTCAACCGCGGTTGCAGCCGGCGCGCTTCCTCCGGTGGGAGACGGGTGCCATCGCCACGCACTCGAACACCTTCGACCCGGCGACCTGGTCGTTCTTCTCGAGGTTGTATGGCTCCCACGCGTACGTCTTGTGCATCCAGCGCCACTGCGTCGGGATCATCGCGGTCGGCTGCCTACGCGGGTCGCTCGGCCACCGCTCGCGCCGCCGGGACGCCTCATGAAGGCTGCCGGAGCATCGGTAGGGGGACGCCGAGCTCCGGCCCACACCCCCTGTCGGGCGGCGCTGTGCGGCGACACCTGGAGTGACGCATCAACCGCCAGGCGCGCTCGACCTCCAGAACGTAAGAGCCGCTGAATCCGGCCAGGCCGCCATGCCGGGTGGAGTGGGTCGTCGAACTCGGTATCGGTGTCGGCCGGCCCCCGGTGCAGGTCCATCGCGGCTCCTGCTAGATGGCGGGCAAACGACGCCGGCCCGTGGAACAGGACGAGGCCCGCCGTCTGCTCGCCGACGGCACCAGCGCCTGCCCCCACTGCCGGCCCGACACGGGCCTCGGCATCGTCGACTTAAGACAAGGATCGGCCTCGGACAGCGTGCGCTGTCCGAGGCCGATCCTGAAAAGGGTGTGATCGTGAAGGGCGGTCGCCTACGCGCCGAAAGGCTCTGCGGGGCTTCAGCCGAACGATCGTCCCCGCAGGCAATAGATGAGGCCCGGGGACACTGTCCCCTTCACCATCACGTGTTGTGCAACGACAAGAGCCCGGCGAACATTCCCTCGGCCTGCCGCTGCCGCTCGTGTGTGCTGTTCAATGCGAGAGGGGCAAGCGGAGGCTTCCCGTGGCCCGGTCCTCGTGGAACGCGACGTCGGAGCCCGGCCGAACCGGTTGGCCTCCGTAGAAGAGCCATGCCGCACCGACCAGCCCTCGGGAGCGAGCTGTAGGGGTTGCGGCCGGTGCCGTGACCGCGTGCCTCGCGACCAAGGGGCGGGCGCCCTGCTGCTCAGGGCCCGGGGTGCGAGGCGGCCTTCAGCTTCCAGCCGCTGCCGCTGCAGGCCTCATGCAGGGGCGGGAACCGGTGCCCTTTCACGTCGGTGCTGTACTCGTGGCCCTGGCCGCAGTCGCATTCGTAGATCCCGGACTGGGGGAGGATCTCGCCCGGCTGGTGAACCTTCTCGCTGCTCTCGCTCATGACGTCAGTGTCTGTAGCCGGTCCCTGGGTGAGTCCTTCCCGTAGATCCGGCCGCACAGCAGCTGCTCATCGTCGCTGTCCATGCTCGCAGCCAGCACCGACAACGACGGCTTCCAGGACGGTCGTGGGCACTGCCCTCGCGCTGCCGGCAGGTTGGCCTTCGTGGGGGCCCACTGGGTGAACTTCCGATCACCGTCGACTTCAGCGGCCAGCCGTACGTCACCCGGCACGTGCCCGCCCCGAGGAACTCTCGCGCCGCGAGTAGCCGGCCACTTCCGCCCGGCTGCTGCTGATCGGCGGATCCGCCTGGGCGCGGCCGGAACGGTGCCCACGACGAAGTCGACACAGCAGGGGGAGAGCGTGGCGAAGGTTCGAGACCGTGCGAGGTACTGGGCTTCGGGATGCCGGCCGCCCTCTTCCTGCTACATCTGTCAGTAGTCGGTGAGATCCACGATCACGTCACAGTGCGGATCGTCGGAAGGCTGATGCAGATGCTCGTTCGCCAGGAACGCCGGGGAAACCAGAGAGCCAACCAGGCCGGGCCCCGTATGGCTGATCAGCACGTCCACACCGTATGTGCGATCGCGCTCAGGTGAACGGAAATAGAGGCGCATCCGGTCGTCGCCCGTGATGACCGCGCCGATGAACAGCGGCTTCCACGACACATGCGTGGTGACGAAGGTACGAACGAGATCGAGCAGACGGCCCGTGACCGCCTGCTCGCTCCCTGGTTCAGGAGAGTTCACAGCTTGGCCCATGCCGGACACTTGTTCCCCGGTTGGTTGTGGCAATACGCCGTGATGACGCCGATCTTTTGACCGCGACCGGCATCATAGTGGCCGTCCGTGGTCTTACGCGTGTACTGCACGACTACCGTGAACCTCACCTGCCGCGGCCTCGGCACGCCCGTCTCGAACTCGATCCCGTCGTACTCCAGATGCCCGTGATGGTCGTCCCGGTCCACGCGGCCGTGGAGGGCCGCATACAGGGTGGAGCACTTCTTGATGTTGTGGCGGCCGGTGAAGTGGTACCAGCCCAGTTCTGAGTTCCCATAGCGGGTGACGATGTGCCTGCCCTCTGGGTCGTTTGTTTGGCACTTGCCCCGCTTGTCCCATGGGTGCGGTTGCGCGGGCATCGGAGCAGCACTGGCAGCCCCCGACATCAGCGAAGCAGCGAAGCAGCGAACGTCATGGCGGCTGTGAGCGTCATGATCTTCTTCATAGAGGCGAGCACCCCGATAGATACCTATCAGACAAAATGTCCATCGAGCAGTGAGCCGGGTCCTGTTCGACCGCAGCCTGTCAGGGGCGCGGACCAACAGGGGGGCCAGCAGCCGCAGCGCCGTCTCTGGCCACTCCAGCATGCCCGCCAGCCGGGTCAGCTCCGCCTGCGCCGCCGCCCTCACGACGTGTAGCGCCCACTTTCAAGCGCAACTCGACCCGTCGAGCGGCGCGGTGCAGCCGCTCCAGCCTTCTGGTGCCGTCCCTCACCGGTCACCCGTCGCTCAACCACACCTGCTTCCCAGCCCCCGCGTTCTTGCCGGGCCCCGTGCAGCGCGGCTGCGCGGGTAACCTCAGCCTGTCGGCGGCGCTCGATGCGCACCTGCTCGATCGGGGTCGGCGCATCGTCCGGGACGACTTCGGGCTCGGAGAACGCGCGGCGGGACAGCTCCCGCATCGCGGCAGTCTGCCGCTGCACCGCCTCCGTGATGGCCGGGTCCAGCCTGGACGGCCGGGCGGCCTGGCGGTGCGCCTCGATTGCGCGGTGGTAACCGTCCGGCGGGGGCCGGCGCTCCACCGGCGCGGCGGGCACGGTCGGCGGAGTCGGGTCGGCGGCCGCCGCGGCGGGGCCAGCCTTCACGGGGGCGGGCGCCAGGACGTGCAGCGTGCGAACGTTCGCGCCGCGCACCTACACCAGGGGCGACATCGTCCTGTTCCGCGACGTCGAACGGTTCTGGCTCGGGCTGCCCGGCCACACCTTCGTCGGACGCGTGGAGCGGTCCTGGACGCAGGCCGACACCCGCAAGGTCCTCTACGACCTGACTGAGCTGAGCGGCAACCGCGCCCGCGCCGCGGTCGACCCCGCCTACATGCGGTTGCTCCCGGCGACCGACGCGACGCACGACATCGACACCGCGCCGATCAGTGAGCCGGACACCGGAGTGATGACCCCGGCCGCCGTCGCATGGCTGCGCCAGCAGCTCGCGTAGGACGTGGCGTTGCCCGCCCAGCGCCCCCTGGCCCCCTGACCCCGCCGCCCTGTCCGGGGGGGGGCACCCGATCTGGAAGGAGGCAGCGTGGCCGCCACTCGAACCCGCAGCAAGAGGCCCACCGCCCGCAAGAAGCCGGCGGCAACCCGTCCTGCTTCTCAGCCCACCGTCTCCACCACCTCCGCCGCTCCCCCGGCTCCGATCGGCCCGGTCGAGCCGGAGACGGATCGGGAGGCACTGGCCCGGGGCGCGGACGCCCGCGACCGGGGTGGCTGCGCTCCCAGTCCAAGGCCGCTTCCGCCTGATCAGATGACCGGCGGCCGGCCCAGCCGGGTCATCCGCCACACCGTGGCCCACCGCATCGGCCGGCGGGGCGGGCACGGGCCTTGACCCTTGATCCTGGACACACGAGACGCTGGATCCTGAGGATCTGAGAACGGACATCTCGTGGTCATGAAGAACTATCCGCCGCAGTTCAAGGCGGACGCGGTCGCGCTGTACCAGTCGCGGCGCGAGGCGACGATCCGGCAGGTCGCTGCCGATCTGGGAATCAATCCCGAGACCTTGCGGAACTGGGTCCGGGCGGCCGGCGCGAGCCGGCCGCGGGGACGCCGGGCGGAGACGCCGACCGAGCCGCCGACACCGCTCGAGGCGGAGAACGCCGCTCTGCGCAAGAAGGTCCGCGAACTGGAGGAGGAACGCAAGATCCTGCGCAAGGCGGGGAAGTATTTCGCCGGGGAGACGCGCTGGTGAACCGCTTCCAGTTCGTTGCCGACCACCACCGCCGCTACGGCGTGAAGCGGCTGTGCACCATCCTCGTATCGCCCGCTCCAGCTTCTACTACTGGCGTCGGACGGCCGCGGACCGGGCCGCCCGGCAGGCGGCCGACGCTCGCCTCGCCGCCCGGATACGGGTCGTGCACCGCGAGTCGGACGGCACCTATGGCGTTCCAAGGATCACCGCCGAGCTTCGCGAGGCGGGTGAGCACATCAACCACAACCGGATCGCGCGTGTGATGCGGGGCGCCGGTCTGGCAGGCGTGCGCTGGTGCTCACCTTCAGGGGTACGAGGTGTTGACTGGTGAAAGGCTGCCACGCATGCAGCTCATATCGGGTCATCTGGCTTGCGTGGCGTTCGCATACCCCGGAGGGTCGAAGCCATGAAGGCGATCAGCTACAGCCGGTACGGCGGCCCCGAGGTGCTGGAGTACGGCGAGGTCCGCGATCCCAAGGTCGGACCCGACACTGTTTTGGTGAAGGTGCGGGCCGCGGCGGTGAACCCCGTCGACTGGAAGTGCCGCGAGGGCTACCTGGACCAGATCCTGGACGCCGTCTTCCCGGTGATCACGGGCTGGGACGTCTCCGGGGTGGTGGTGCAGCCGGGCGCCTCGGTACCGGAGTTCTCCGTCGGCGACGAGGTCATCGGCTACGTGCGCGAGGACTTCCTGTCCCGGGGCACCTTCGCCGAGTACGTGGCCGCCCCCGTGCGCACGCTGGCTCGCAAGCCGCGCAACCTCTCCTTCGAGGAGGCGGCAGGGCTGCCGCTCGCCGGGCTCACCGCCTTCCAGGCGCTGACCAAGGTGATAGAGGTCAAGGCGGGCGAGACCGTGCTCGTGCACGCCGCCGCGGGCGGGGTCGGCTCGATCGCCGTCCAGCTCGCCGCGCACCTGGGCGCCCGGGTCATCGGTACGGCGAGCGAGTACAACCACGACTACGTGCGCTCGCTCGGCGCCGAACCGGTGACGTACGGCGAGGGGCTGGCCGAACGGGTGCGGGCGCTCGCGCCCGCGGGCGTGGACGCGGCATTGGACACGATCGGCGGTCAGACGACGAAGACCTCGGCGGACCTGCTGACGCCGGAGGGGCGCCTGGTCTCCATCGCCGACCCGGAGGTGGTCAGCTACGGCGGCCTGTACTACTTCGTCCGCCCCGACGCCGACGACCTGACACGGCTGTCCGAGCTGGCCGAGGAGGGCGTGGTGTCCGTGCACGTGTCGCAAACGTTCCCGCTGGAGCGGGCGGCGGACGCGCAGCGGCTGAACCAGGAGGGGCGGACCCGGGGCAAGATCGTGGTGAAGGTGGACTGGCCCGAACCCGCCCCCGACTACGAGGGCGCCCTCTAGCCCGGCTGGCCCGGCTAGACGACCAGAGCCGCCCCGCACACCGCCAGGGCAACCGCGTACAGAGCCGCCACCGTGGCGAGGGACGGCGTGGGGCCGGGGGCACGCCCTCCTGCGCCAGGACGCGGATGCGGTACTGGGCCAGGAGCAGAAAGCCCAGCCAGAGCACGCAGCACAGGGCGCAGACGGCGAGGCCGGCGGGTCTGGCGCCGTCGTGCAGGGCCGTCGTCACGGCGGGGACAGCGGCGACCGTGCTGGACAGTGTCGTACGCCGCCTCCACCACTCCTCAGCCCGCGACAGCGCCGCCAGCACCGCGCGCAGACCGACCAGGTCCCTCCGTTCGAGCAAGGCCTGCGCCGTCTCCTGCGTAACTGCGGTGTTGTGAGCGTCCAATAGGAGCCGCTCAATGATTGGGCCGACCTCTTCCAGTCATGCAGGCCGCCGTGATGGCTATGCCGGACGATGCTGGGTGCTGCTGGACGCTGAGGTTGCTGTACTTCGCTGCTGTACCGCAATGGCCTCTCGCCCGCCTCGGGCTCCAACCGATGAGTTCTCATGGGCTGCCGGGTCAGTACAGGCATGACTGCTGTGAATACGCCGCCGGTCGTCTCCCGCCGGGAGTGGCTGACCGCCATCGACACCCTGCGCGCCCGGGAGAAGGCGCACACCCGGGAGGGCGACGCGATCGCCGCCGCGCGGCGGCGCCTGCCCATGACCGAGGTGGATCCGTCCACCCCGCTCGTCACGGGCACCGGGGCCGTTCCCCTGATCGACGTCTTCGAGGGCCGCACCCAGTTGTTCGTCTCGTCGAAGACCTCTACGCGCGGTACATCGACTCGGATACCGACCACCCGCCGACCGAACGCATCGCGGCCTACGTCGCCGGGCTCCTTGAGCGCTGGTGCGACTTGACCGAGGACGAGGATGATACCTCCCGCTGGTCGACCGGACCCTTGATCGGTGAGGCCAGCGGCCCACTGATCTACTTCCCGATGCGCTACAGCATCGCCGAGGAAGCCTCCACCTTCGCAGCGTCCCTGGCGCAGTCCATGGGGCTGGTCTGCTTCGACCCCCAATACGACAAGCTCGGGCCCTGACACGAGCGGCAGAGGCGTGCGGTCGGCGGAGTCTCAACTACCCGTCAAGCGCCGCTGCCCGGGTCCTGGAGCACCAGTTTGGAAGATCTCGCACGCGGATTCCGGCTGGCCTGCGAGGCTGCTGACCTGCGGGAGAGCGGCTGTTTCGCTCCGGTTCCCCGTGGCCCCCGCTCAGCACTAGTCGATCGGGCACGCATGGGGCACGACGGTGCGACGCTTCCAAGGACTCCGCGGCCTTCCAAGCCCATCGCGTCCGAC
Organism: Streptomyces sp. NPDC047869; assembly: GCF_040704065.1. NCBI lineage: Bacteria > Bacillati > Actinomycetota > Actinomycetes > Kitasatosporales > Streptomycetaceae > Streptomyces > Streptomyces sp. NPDC047869. The sequence goes on along the minus strand of NZ_JBEYRK010000019.1, from coordinate 44,403 downwards.
CTCTGAGCCGCCTATGCTCGATCTCGTGATCAACTCGGGGGACGCACGGAAGACCCGTCTGTGGGAACAGCTGACGGGCTTTGCCGCACTACGCGATGGAGAGTTGGACGACATTCTCGGGCATGTCAGGCACCGCATTGAGACTGCGCGGGAGAAGGGCGTGGACGTGCCTGAGGACCTGTTCGAGCGGGTGGAATGGCTGGGCGCCCGGCGTGGATGGCCACCAATGTGCTGATCCAAGCCCTGCCGCTGACCACAGGTCGGTCAAGCAGCTTTGGGCGGGAGCTGTCCCGGGGCAAGAGATCACGTCCCCGTAGGCTTCGGGGCGCCGGGCCTCGGGCCTGTGGTCTCATCCTTATCAGGTCGATCACGGGGCGGGACGTCGATCAACCGGCCATGGTCCTCGGCAGACCGTCCGTCAGAGTTCAGCCATGACCGCTGGTGGCCGCCGGTGTTGGTGTCAGTGGTTGGTGTCAGTGGTCGTAGACAGACTTGACAACTGTGCCGATCCTGATCGGCGGAATTACGAGATTACGAGTAGCCAAAGGTGCCCATAAATCGCTTATGGATGCATCTGCGGTCGGGGTTTGCGGAGCCGTTGTCGGAGCTCTCGGCGGTCTGGGCGGTGGATGGATTTCGGTCAACGGCCAGAGGCGACACCAGCGTGAACAGCTCTTAGAAGAGCGATCTAGGCGGCGCACGATGCTCGTATCGAGGCTTACACCGGCCAGGCCCTGGAGAACAGCCGGGGCGCGACCGGTGCCATGAAGCGTCGGCGGATCACCGGGCCGTGGCAGCGCTCAGCATCCGGTACGTGAATTCGCTACGGCGGCATCCCGGGCGGGCGAGTCCGCCCGCTGCCGCGGCGGTACGGTGTGCGGCAGTCGATCGCGCGTTCTGCGATCGCTGACCAACAAGGGGGTTTCATGACACACCGCCGCCCGCGCCACCGTCGTAGAGTGATCGCCACAGCGGTCGGCTCGGCGGGTGGGCTGGCCGTCGCGCTGGCTATGGGGATGACGCCGACGATGGCCGCCGGGAAGACGTCCGACAAGCCTTCGGCCACCGGGTTCTCGGCCGACCAGCCCGACCCGAAGACGCCCTGGGCGCCTGAGAACGACGAACTGCCGCTGCACCACAGGCCCGTACATCCTGAGGCACTCACGTCCGCCCGCACCGCAGGGTCCGGTCTGCAGCTCAAGATGCCCGCACCGACCGGGAAATACAGCGTGGGCATGGTCGGTCTGCACCTCGTCGACAAGTCCCGTACGGATCCGTACGTGCCCGGCGACAACCACCGCGAGTTGATGGTGTCGCTCTGGTATCCGGCCACCGCCACGTCCGGGCACTATCAGGCGCCGTGGATGCCGTCGATCTCCGGCGCCCACTTCCTCGCCTCACGCGGGCTGTCGCCGCAGCAGGTGACCCTGCCGAAAACCGCGGGCCATGTCCTCGCCCCGGTGAAGACCTCGCTCGGCAAGCTGCCGGTCCTGCTGTACTCGACCGGGCTGCACTCGGACCGCGCGATGGGCACCGCGCTCGCCCAGGATCTCGCCAGCCGCGGCTACCTCGTCGTCACCGTCGACCACACCCACGACGCCAACGAGGTGCAGTTCCCCGGCAATCGGCTCGAGGTCAACAAGATGCCGTCGGGCGCCCACTCCTCCGACACGCTCAAGGTGCGCGCGGCCGACATCAAGTTCGTCATCAACGCGCTCGGCAAGATCAGCAGTGGCGGCAACCCGGACGCCGGCCACGCGACGCTCCCCTCCGGGCTGTCCAAGTCGGTGGACACCTCACGTATCGGGATGTTCGGCTGGTCGCTGGGCGGCGCGGCGGTCGACACCGCGATGCAGCTCGACAAGCGGATCGATGCCGGTGCCAACCTGGACGGCCAGTTCTTCGGGACGGCTCCGAGCAAGGACCTGGACCGCCCCTTCATGCTCTTCAGCTCCGGCTACCACAACCGCAACAACGACAAGTCGTGGCGCACGCTGTGGTCGCATCTGAAGGGATACCGGGTCGACATCAAGCTCAAGGGCTCGGCGCACCTGTCATTCAGCGACAACGAGTGGTTGGTGCCGCAGTGGGCGCCCCTGCTCGGGATCTCCCAGGATCAGATCCAGAAGCAGTACGGCACGATCGCCCCGGACCGGGCGGTCCAGATCCAGTGCGTCTACCTCGCCGCATTCTTCGACCAGGAGCTGCGTGACAAGCACAGCACCCTGCTTGACGGGCCCGTCAACACGTACCCGGAGATCTCTTTCGTCCGCTGACCGGACAGTTGACCGGACAACTGACCGGACATCCGAAGGGCCGGGCCTGTTCGCGGGCCCGCCCTTCGGCGCGTGGGGGCCCGCATGTGTCGCCGCCGCACACAAGTCCCGTTGTTTCGTACGACACATGGGGCGAATGTGTGATGGTTATGCGATCGCAGGGAGCTAGAATGTTCGCAAGGTCGAACATGTGGGCGCCCGGCGCCAGTTGAGGAAGGACCCGCTGCCCTGCCCTCCGTATCCCGGGCGCCACGCCGACACCGCACCCGCCGCCGCGCCGATATGCCGATGCTTGGCGGGGTGCGCCCGCCGATAGCCTCACTTGTCGTACTCCTGCTGGTGGTCGCCGCCCTGACCGTGATCGGCCTCGACGGCATCCACACGGGGGGCATCCCGCAGGCCGCGCTGGACGGGGAGCAGCGGATCGCCGCGGACACCGCGCTGTCGATGCGGACCGCGATCGAAGCCGAGGCGAGCACGGTACGCCGTACGGCCAACGCGTACCCGGCGACGAGCACATCGACCCCCACGACCGCGCTCAAAGCGCTGACCTCCGCCAGGAAGGCGGCCCTCGGCCGTGCACTGCTCGACGCGCGCACCGGTAAACTGCTGGCGACCGGCGGCAAGACCGTGCCGCTGTCCGGGGTGGACGCCAGGACGGCATCCGGGCACGGGGAGATCCCGCCCCGGCTGGTGACTTCGGGCGGCACGCGACAACTGCTGTACTTCGCCAGGGTCACGCTGCCCGCGCAGCAGGAAGACCCCGACCAGGACCAGTACCAGGCCCCGAGCCGGACCGAGCGGCAGTGGCTGCTGGTGGTCTCCGAAGCGCTCCCCGCCCTCACGGCGTACGGCGACGGACGCACCGCCGAAGTGCTGGACGCGAGCGGCTCGGTGCTCACCACCGCGGTCCACGGCGAGGCGGCGCCGGCCGTCGCCCACAGTGGTCTGCCCGCGGCGGCGGCCCGCGCGGCGCATGGGTCGGGGAGTGACACCGACGCCTCGGGAAGCCTGCTGGGCGCCACCACCGGCAGCCGGCGCCCCGTGGCCGGCTGGGCCCAGGTCGCCTCGGCGACCGGTCCCGGCGAAACCGACGACCTCGGTCTGGTGGTGCTCACCTCCCGCGCGGTGCCCGCCACGACCACCGCCGCCGACTACTCGCGCTTCGCGCTCGAGGCAGCCGGGGCGCTGGCCGTGGTCGCGCTGCTGCTCGGGCTGGTGCTGTACTTCTCCGTGCAGCGGCCACTGCTGCGGCTGTATCTGTCCGCGGGCCGCCTGGCCCGGGGCGCGAACGGAGGCGAGCCGACCGCACGGGCGGAGCTGTCCCGGCCGGTTCCGGTGCATGGCTTCGGAGAAACGGCCCGGATCGGGCGGGCACTTGACGCACTGCGCCGGCAACTGCTCGGCGAGAGCGGCCCGCAGGAGTTCCCCGCCCGGCGCGGACCGGGCTACCGGGCGCTGGCCGTGGCCGGCGTGGTGGTGGTGGCCTGCTGGTCGGTGCCGATGGTCTTCCTGCTGAACCGGGCGGACATCGCGACCGCGGTTCCGGCTCCGGTCCTCGCCGACCAGCAGACGCGCACCGAGATCGCGACGCAGCGGATCCGGCAGTCCCTCGACCAGTCGTACACCGACCTGAGCGCCGCGGCAGCGAGTCTGCCGGGCACGAGCCGGGCCGCCCAGACCGACGTTCTGCGGCAGTCCCTCGCCGACCACAAGCAGTACCGCTCGCTGTATCTCCTGGACCGCTCGGGCGACATCACGCTGAGGGTGGGCGGCACACCGCTGCGCACCCTCGTCCACGTACCCGGCGGCGCTGGGATCACCAACGTCAACACCTCGGGCCGGATCCCGGTGATCGCCGCCTACGCGCAGGTCCGGGCCGGCAAGGGCAAGGCCCAGGCGGCTGGGGTGGTCCTGTTCGGCGAGATCGACGTGAAGGTGCTCAACTCTCTTCTGCCCAGGCCGAAGCTGGGCAGCGTCTGGGTGACGGACCGCGACGACAAGGTGCTGGCGGCGAGCGTGGGCTACCGCGCCTTCCAGTCGCTGCCGGACTCCGGCCTGACCCGTCTCGTCCGCGCCACCCAGGGCGCCCCGGGGACCACGGGCACCGCGACCTCGGCGGTGCACGACACGTCCTCCGGTCCATCGGTCGACGCCGCCGCCCCGCTGGCGCAGGGCGGCCCGACGGCCCGTCTCGGCTGGCACGTGGTGACCGCGGAGCCCGCAGCAGGGCTCCAGATCCCCGCGGTGCAGGCCGAGCAGCGCACCATGCTCGCCGGCATCCTGGGCCTCGCCGTGGGCGCGGCCTGCCTGGGCTGGCTGCATGTCGTGGTGGTCCGGCCGCTGCGCGCGGTCGCCGTGCTCGTCGAGCGGCTCGCCGGCGGAGACCGCCGCACCGTGCTTCATCCGGTCAACCACGACGAGATCGGCTCGGTCACCCGCAGGCTGGAGCTGGTGCGCCAGGCCCTGGCGGAACGCGACCGGGCAGCCAGATCCGGCCATGCCGCCGGGCCCTCGCGGTCCCTGCGTGAGAACACCCTCCAGCGGTAGAAGGACGGAATCGGCGTGCTCTTCCTCTATGTCATCGTCCTGTTGTGCTGCGCCGGGCTGTGGATCGCCGGAATCCTGGAGCAGCGGCGGCACTTCGCCTCGCTGGAGCAGATACCTACGCGGGTGCTGGTCAACGGCATCCGCGGCAAGAGTTCGATCACCCGGCTGTGCGCGGGCGCGCTGCGCGGCGGTCGCCTGGTCACGGTGGCCAAGACCACCGGCACCGCGGCCCGGTTCATCCATCCGGATGCCACCGAGGAGCCGATCTACCGCAAGTTCAACATCTCCAACATCGTCGAGCAGATCGGCATCGTGCGGCGGGCGGCGACCTACCGGCCGGACGCGCTGGTGATCGAGTGCATGGCGGTGATGCCCGCGCTGCAGGAGATCAATCAGGAGAAGCTGATCCGTTCCACGATCGGCGTGCTGTGCAACGTCCGCGAGGACCATCTGGAGGAGATGGGGCCGACGCTGGACGACGTCGCCCGCTCGCTCTCCCGCTCGATGCCGGTGGGCGGGGTGTGCGTGACGGCGGAGAAGGACCGGCTGCACATCCTCCAGGAGGAGGCCGACAAGCGGAACTGCCGCCTGATCGCGGTCGATCCGGAGGCGGTGACCGACGCCGAGCTGCGCGGCTTCAGCTGGTTCACCTTCAAGGAGAATGTGGCGATCGCGCTCGCCGTCGCCGAACTGCTCGGCGTGGAGCGGCAGACCGCGATGCAAGGCATGTGGGACGCGCCGCCCGACCCGGGCGTGCTGTCCGTGGAGCGCTATGTCACCCCCGAGGGAAAGCGGCTACGGTTCGCCAACGTCTTCGCGGCCAACGATCCCGAGTCGACGCTGATGAACGTCAGGCAGCTGGAGGATCTGGGCGCGATCAGACGGCCGATCGGCGTGGTCATCAACTGCCGCCCGGACCGGGTGGAGCGCAACGGCCAGATGGGCACGATCGTCCCCGACCTCGCCGCCGAGACGGTGTTCCTGATCGGCCACCCGACCAAGAGCGCCGGCGACGCGATTCCGGCCGGCTTCACCGGGCGGGTGGTGGATCTCGGCGGCGACCGCCGGGACCCCGAGGAACTGACGACGGCGATCCTCGCGGAACTCGGCCCGGACTCCTCGCTGGTGGCGATCGGCAACATCCACGGCCAGGGCGAGCTGTTCCTGGAGTCCCTGGCCGAGCTGCCGCTGGACGACTCCGAGGACCCGCTCGACCTCGTTCCCGACGGCGACGGCCTGGACCAGGAGACCATGCAGTTCGCCATACCCCGGGCTCGGGTCTCGGTGGCCCGGCCGCCCGAGCCGGAGCCGTACAGCTGGGTGGCACCGCTGGATTCACCGACGTACGCCTTTCGTGTCCCGGAGCAGCGCGAGCTCGCCCGCCGAGCCGCCGCCCGCCAGGGCCGGCCAGATGACCGGAGCACCGCGGACGACCCGCAACACCTCTACGATCCGACCCAGTCCACGAGGAACCCGTGATCCCCGCCAACCTCACCGCACAGACCGCCGCGCTCGGGATCGCCCTCGGGCTGGTCCTCTCGCTGGTCTGCTATCTGACCACCAACCTCTCCCCCGGAGGGATGATCACCCCGGGCTGGATCGCCCTCACGCTCGTCACCGACGTGCGGATGGCCGGGCTGATGGTCGCCGTGGCGGCGGGAACGTACTTCATGACGAAGCTGGTGCAGCGCACGGTGATCCTCTACGGCAAGCGGCTGTTCGCCGCCGTCGTGCTGTGCGCGGTGCTGATGCAGACCACCGTGATGCTGGCCCTCAGCCACGAGTTCCCGCTGCTGTACACGTCACAGACCCTTGGCTTCATCGTCCCCGGCCTGGTCTCCTACCAGATGGCCCGCCAGCCGCTGGCGGCCACGGTCATCTCGACCACCGCGGTGACCCTGGCCACGTACGTGGTGCTGGTCGCCGGTCTGTTGATCGGGGCACTGCCCACCGGCTGACCTGTTCACACCCTCTCACCTCACAGTTCCAGGAGGATCGGCCATGCACTCCGCACATGACGGCAGACGTAGCCGCCCGACTCGACGCGCCGTGTTCCGGACGATCGCGGGCGTGGCGGCCGCCGGGGTGGCAGGCGGGTACGCCTGGGACCGCCTCGGGCACGGAAGCGACGACGGTGGCGGTACGGCCGCCGGCGGCACGGGCTCCGGCCCGAGCTCCCGGTCCACCGGGCCCCACACCTTCGAGCGGCTGTCCGCCCCGGATCGCACCGTGGTCCGGGCCGGCGACGGCGGCACGCTCGCCACTTTCACCGACGGCGCCCGTACGGCCGTACTCACCGGGCCCAGCCGCACCTTCAGCGAGCCGCGGACCACCGAGGCCAAGGTGACCACGGACGCCTGGGTGCGGGTGCTGCCGCACGCGTGGCAGCGCGGCATGGAGAAGTCCGCCTGGTTCAAGGGCTGGTTCAAGAAGGCCCTCGGCGACAGCAGCCCGGACGTCTTCGCCGTGGCGTACCAGTACAGCAGCGCCGGGGCGCCCGACAAACACAACGCCAAGGGCGTGCGCTACGCGGGCACCGCGCACTTCGGCCCGCGCAACTCCGCGGTCAAGAACCCGCTGGACTTCGCCTACCACGACGAGCAGTCCGACTTCTACGACTATTTGGGCATCGACTGGACCTTCCCCGACGGCACCCTCGTGCAGCCGGAGCAGGCCCGCTACGGCGATGTCGACTGCTCCGGCTTCCAGCGTCTGGTGTGGGGCTACCGCATGGGCATCCCCATGCACAACACCAACACCAAGGGCGCCGGTCTGCCGCGCCGCGCCTACGCCATCGCCGCCTACGGTCCCGGCCGCACGGTGATCCCCCACACCGGCAAGAAGCAGGCCACCGATCTGGACGCCCTGCAACCCGGCGATCTGGTCTTCTTCGCCATCATCAAGGACCGGCCGGACTTCATCGACCACGTGGGCATGTACATGGGCCTCGACGACCAGGGTCGGCACCGCTTCTATTCCAGCCGCTCCGCCGCCAACGGTCCGACCCTGGGCGACTTGTCGGGCCACGCGCTGCTGGACGGCACCGACTTCTACGCCCGCGGCTTCCGGGCGGCCCGCCGCCTGTGACTCCGCCGCGTGTGATGTCGCCGCCTGTGCACCGCCGCCTCACCTGACCTGCTGATCCGAGGACCACTGCCATGACCGCCATCCCCGCCGCCCAGCCCACCGGAGCGCAGCAAGGCCGCCGGGCGGCGAACCGCCGCTCCGACCGGCCGGAGGACGCCCCGCGCTGGGAGCGCCCGGCGCTCGCCGCGGTACTGGCCGTCGCCACGGTGCTGTACTCCTGGGGCATCGGGCAGGCCGCGCTCCACCCCTTCTACGGTGCGGCGATACGCTCGATGGCGGGCAGCTGGCGTGCGTTCTTCTTCGGCGGGCTCGACGCCGCCGGCTCGATCAGCCTCGACAAGCTGCCCGGCGCCTTCTGGCCCGACTCCGTCTCCGTCTGGCTCTTCGGCCCGCACACCTGGGCGGCCGCGCTTCCGCAGGTCGTCGAGGGCGTGCTCACCGTATGGCTGCTGCACCGGATCGTACGGGCCTGGGCCGGTCCGTTCGCCGCGCTGATCGCCGCACTGGCGCTCACCCTCACCCCGGTCACCGTGGCGCTCAACCGTGCCACCATCCCGGACACCGCGCTCACTCTGCTCCTGGTGGCGGCCGCCGGAGCACTGCAGAAGGCGGTGCGCACCGAGCGGCTGCTGCCGCTGATCACCTGCGGGATCTGGGTCGGGCTCGCCTTCCAGGCGAAGATGCTGCAGGCGTGGCTGGTGCTGCCGGTCTTCGCCGCCGTGTACCAACTCGTCGCGCCCGGCAGGCCGTTGCACCGGGCTGTGCGCGTCCTGGTGGGCGGGGCGGTCGCGCTGGCGGTCTCCTGCTCCTGGATGTTCATCGCCTGGGTGACACCGGCCGCCGACCGCCCGTACCTCGACGGAACGTCCGACAACAATCCGTTCGCCCTGGTCTTCGGTTACAACGGCCTCAGCCGCTTCAGCAGCGATCCCACCGGGTTCGGCGCCGTCGCGGGCACCGCCGCCAGCCGCACCACCGGCAACACTGGCTGGGACATGCTGATCAACGACACGGTCGGCCCGCAGGTCGCCTGGTTGCTGCCGCTCGCCGTGCTCGCCGCGATCCTGGGCGTCGGCCGGCGCGCCGGCCGACCGCGAACCGACCTGCCGCGCGCGGGATTTCTGCTGTGGGGTGGCTGGCTGGCCGTGCACGCGCTGGTGTTCAGCGTCTCCAACGGCAACCACGCCTACTACACGGCCGTCATCGCCCCGGCGCTCGCCGCGCTGGCCGGCGGCGGCCTCGCGCTCTTCCGCTCGGAGTACGAGGCGACGTACGAGCCGGAGCCGGCGGCGGAGTACGGGGCGCAGCACGAGGCGGCCGGCCGGCGACACCTTGCGCTGCCGGCGGCGATCGCGCTGACGGCGGCGTGGGCGCTGGTGCTCGACTGGCCGACCCGATTCGTCTCCTGGCTGCTGCCGGTCGCTGTGATGCTCGCGCTGTGCGGCGTGGTGGGCCTGAGCAGCCGGGGGCCGCGCACCTCCCCGCGGAAGATCCACGCCGCCCTCGCCGCCGGGATCGCGGCCACCCTGGTCGTACCGGCCGGCTGGGCCGTCTCCAGCCTCAACCCGCTCTACGCGGGCGCCGCCACCTCGCCGATGGCCGGTCCGGTCGGCAAGTCGTACCACGAGCATCCCCGTCACGCTCCGCGGAGGAGAGGACTCGACCGGCCCAGCGCCCGTGACACCGCTCTGCTCGGCTACCTCACCACGCACCGCCACGGCGAGAAATACCTGCTTGCCACCCAGGCCGCCTACACCGCCGAGCCCCTGCTGCGCGCGAAGTCCGAGCCCATCCTCGTCATGGGCGGCTTCACCGGCAGCACCCCCTTCCCGACCGCCCAGCAGCTCGGCAGCCTCGTCACCGCCCACCAGCTGCGCTATGCGCTGCTCACCACCCAGCGCCCCACCACTCCCGCCACCACCTGGGTGAAGTCCCACTGCACCCGCATCCGACCCACCGCCTACGGCGTCCGCACCGACGGCAGCTTCACCCTCTACGACTGCGCCCCCCAGAGGTGAGGCGACGCCCGCCCCAGGTCAGAGACCCCGCCCTTTCTACTGTCCTCGGTGATCACCTGGGCTGACGGACCACGAGTTTTGGCGGGACGACTCCGGCCAGGCCGGCGACCTCGCGTACAGCGGTGTCGGCTCGACGAGCGGGTGCAACGCAGGCGCACGTCGTCCGGCCGCGGCGCGTCGGCGGTCGGCCAGGTCTCTTGGCTCCACGAAGGTGTCGTGAACGCTGGACACGAAGTCGTTGTGAACCAGAAGCTGTCCCTTCACATCCGGGATGCCCGGGGCGTACGAGTCGTTCAACTCGACCACGACACTGCCGCCGTGCTTGCCGATGATCCGCAGCAGCGTGAACCACTCGCGCTCCTTCACGTCCCACCCCGGGTGCTCGATCTTGTGCCGACATTACGCACTCTAGGCGGCACCACTGACTCACCTAGTTTGGAAGATCGCGTATGCGGACCGGGGCTGAGCTGGCAAGTCGCTGACGTGCGGGTTCTCGGGTCCCTCTCCGGGGTTCCCCGCCACTCCCGCCGGTCGCTGCTCGATCGGGCACGCAGAGGGCACGGGGCCGGGCCTCCTGCTTGCTGCCGTGCGATCTACGGCTCACCCCGCTCGGTGACACACGTCGTGCGGTGAGCTGGCGTTCTGAGGCGTCATCCCTGAAAAGAGGTGGGCTCGCCAGTCCCTGAGTAGGTACGATCCGCCTGGCCATGAGTCGTTTAGCGGCCCAAGACGTCGCGCTCGGGTTCGCCCCGACGCGGAAACCCCGGTTCAAATCCGGGCCATGGCCACCCTCTGCCTTCCCAGGACGCGACCCCACCTCAACCCACCACTCTCCCCAGCTCCCATCCCGTCTGCCGTCGACCCACACACCGTGGAGCGAGCGTGGTTCAGGGCGTCAAGGTGGAGCGCGCCACTGTACGAACGACCTTGACGCCCTGGGCCGCGGCTGCTCGGCTCTGCCTGGGTCGACGGCGGACGGAATGGGAGCCTCCCTCGCACGCCGCGTTCGGCCGGCACTCGCAGACGGCGCCTCTCCATCTCGGAGCCTGAGCGCCCCTGTCGCCCACAGCCTCGACTGAACCTCCGCCACGACGCCGTCACTGCCGGGACTGCGCCGGCTCCTCCGCCTTGAGCCACATGGACACTTCGCGCGCCCTGGGCCGGTCCACTTCCACTACAGTCCGTTACACCTTGTTGGCTGGCTGAACGCTTGACCTTTGCCGTACGCCAGAACCGTTGTGATCAACTTCCGGGTCCTACTGAGCGTGATGTCGGCGGACCTTGGAGCTGAGTCCACGCCCGGGAAACTTTCGGCGTCCGCCGTCAAGCCCGGCGGTTAGCGGCTTTCGGGCGGCCTGCCTACTCCCGGGCACGCGCCTGCTTCGTGTGGCTGGCGACAGTCTGGCCCCCATAGTCCCGAAGCCGCTGGGTGCGGCGGACGCGCCGCTAAGAGGCGTGCGAGGAACCGATCTACTTCTCCCCACGCCGCGCGCCGGGTTGCACGGCTGGCCCGGCTTCCATCCTGATCAGGACTGAGCGGTGGTGGCTCAGTCGTGAGGGGATCTGCCCTGCGCCAACAAGGGTGGCTCCCTGGGGAGAGTGACCCGAGGTCAGTGGGGCGCATAAGAAGCGGAAGCCGATTATTTCGTGACGTCAGTCACAGTGCTTCGCGAATCAATCGGTGCACTTAGTAGATGCGCCATGGCGTACATCTGAGCCTTTGTCCGTCTTGACCTGGATGTGGATCCTGCGTTGTGTGTCGGAATTCCGCCCGGCTGATCGGCATGCCCATTGCCCGCGTTGCAAGGCTCCTGACGCTGCGACAGCTCTTCCTCCTTTCGCTGCGTGGGGACCGGAGGCCCGCGCATGGCCTTGGCGAGGTCCTGAGATCTACGAAGCGACGTAGTAGTGGGACCCATTGCGTGCCCTGTCGAGCCGTTCTAAGAATGTCGACCCACAGGACGTCGCTGCAGTTCGGAACCGGTGTTCACGCCGAGTCGACCGCGCGCTGTGGCGCTCGGCGTCACCGAGTGAGTAGGAGCCCTCCCCCACATGAAGTCGTCCCGCATGTCCCCGAGATTCCTCGCCCTCGCTCTCGGCCTGGGTCTGGCCTCCAGCGCGTTGGCCGTGGCGGTGCCGGCGAGCGCCCAGCCGGCCGCCAATCCCTCCGATACCTCCGTGGCGGGGTACGAAGGGTCGGCTGAGGAGGCCGCGAACAACAAGGCGTTCTTCGAGGCTGTGCTCCAGTCGGTCGCCGAGAAGAGTGCCGCCCAGCCCAGCGGGCAGGCGGTGACGCTCCACTACGACGTCTCCAAGGCGCCGAGCTTCCGTTCGCAGATATCGAGCGCGGCCGAGATCTGGAACAGCTCCGAGTCCAACGTCAAGCTCGAGGAGGCTTCGAGCGGTTCGAGCAGCGCCGACTTCTCCTACTCCGAGGGCAACGACCCCCGCGGGTCCCACGCCTCCACTGACGGCCACGGAAGCGGCCAGATCTTCCTCGACTACACCCAGACCCAGCAGAACGACTCGATCCGCGTCGTCACCCACGAGACCGGGCACGTCTTGGGCCTGCCGGACAACTACAGCGGGCCGTGCAGTGAGCTGATGTCGGGCGGCGGACCTGGCCCGTCCTGCACCAACCGCAACCCGAACGCCACCGAGCGTGCGCGTGTCGACGAGCTGTGGGCCGGCGGTGGCGCGCAGGCTTCGGGTACGGGGAACCAGTCCGGTGGCGGCCCGAGTGCTGCACCGTCGGCACCGTCCGTGGCCCCGGGCACGGGGAATCCGTCCGCTGGCGGCCCGAGCGCTGCATGGCCGGCATGGCCCGTGGGGCCGGGTCAGGGCCCGTGGCGTCCGCACCACCGCACGCTCTGGAATTGATCGCGCTCCCACTCATCGCGCGCCCAGGCGTGAGGTCGGGTGGGAACTCACTGGTCGATCTGTTGATCGCCTGGCAGAGGATCGTCCGGGTCAGGTGTCAAGCATCACCCGACGCCGACCCGTCAAGCATCGACTGAAACCTGGACCTCTTCGGCTGGAATGCGCCACAGCGGAGCGGCATACTGCTCCGGCCGGCTATGAGCAGGAGAGCTCTCAGTTCCTGGCGCTGCTTGCCGTTGAGGCCCAGGGCCTCGGTGATCCTGCGGAACGTTGTGTGCGCGATGCCTCGATCGCGGGCCTCGGCCTCGAACTGGGCGAGTTGGCGAAGTGCGGCTTCTGGGTCGAGCTTCTGTTCTGGCTGACTGCCGAGCCAACTGGCATTGTTTGGCTCGTAGTCGATCTCTGAATATCCGTAGACCTCGCGGCTGTACTGCTCCGCCTCGGAAAGAGTTGAGGGTTTCGTGCCGCCCTGGATCAGGCGCAGGTGCCGGGGTTGGGCGTGGCGGGGCGGCCGCGGGGTGCGGGTCAGCCAGTCCTCGGTGCGGTCCATCCCGTACAGCAAGAAAGCCACCGTCGGCAGCAGCAGGCAGGCAGGCAGGCAGGCAGGCAGGCAGGCAACGATGACCACGGTCTCGGGCCCCCTCCGGAAATCAGCCCGATACGGGTGCCCGGTCCGCATCCGGCTACCGGCCCACTCACATGGATGTCCCGTGCGTCTTGCCCGCCTGCCCTGCTGTTACAGGGGGCGATGGCCGGCGACCGCGCCGCCTGGGTCGTCCAGCAGGGCGATACGGGCGGTGATGCGTTTGCCGACCGGTTCCCGCTGCGCTTCGAAGCCCTGGCAGACGGCCATCACGATCTCCAGGCCGTGCTGGCCCACTCGGCCGGCATCGGTGGCCCGGGCGACGGGAAGCAAGCCGCGCCTCGGTCTCGGCCAGGGCGGCGACGAGGTGCTCGATCTGGCCGCGCAACTCCGCGGCCCGTGTGGCGGCCTCGTCCTGCTCGGCCTGGAGGCCGGCCAGGAGTTCAATGACGTTCACGCGGCCACTGCCAGGACGTCGCGCCAGGCCGGAGCGGGTGTGGTGAGGCGGCGGGCCAAGTTCGCGGTGGAGGCCCAGTAGACGCGTGAGACGGAGGTGTCGAGGCGGTGGTCGTACTCGCGGGCCAGGCGCCGGTGCAGCAGCAAGGTGCCGTTCATCTGCTCCACCACCCGGCGTTTCGGTTGCGGTACGAAGCCTTTGCCCTGGTCGGAGGGACTGCGGCGGACCGATGTCGACGTTGATGTCCATCAGGGCGCCGTGGATGACGATCCTTGAAGCTCTGGTCCACCAGGGCCTTCTCCAGGCGCATCCCGCACCGCTCGGCGGCCTGGTCCAGCAGGGCGGTGCCGGCGGCGTTGTCATGGGCGGACGCGGCCAGGACCACGACACCGATGATCAGACCCATGACGTCGACGGCCAGTTCCCGCTTGCGGCCCGAGACCTTCCTGTTGGCGTCCAGTCCCGTCGTGGGCTTGGGGACGCCGGCGGCCGCGCGGACGGACTGGGTATCGAGGATCACCAGGGACGGGTCCTCTGACAGCGCAGGAGTTCGGAGATCCGCTGGTCCAGGCCGTCCTCGCGCCACAGGCCGAAGTAGTAGAACACCGCCGACCAGGCCGGGAAGTCGTGGGGCAGGTAGCGCCACTGGCAGCCCGTCCGGTTCTGGTAGAAGATCGCGTTCACGACCTCCCGCAGCTCGCAGGACCCGGGATCCCCGGTCGCCGACCGGGCCACCCGGTCCTGCTTCCGGGACGTGATCATCGGCTCGATCAACACCCACTGCGCATCCGATAAGTCGCTGAGGTACGGCTTTCTGTCCATGCCCGCATCTCAACATGGACATGGCGAAGACATTGCCCGCGCAGCGATCAGTACCACGATCGAGTGATCACGAACCGAGGGAGAAGGGACTTGTCATCTTCCGAAAGGCCGCCGGTGCAGAAGTATTGCCACGCTGCACAGCGATGAGTTTTGAGGTGGTCCCCGGTCTACCGGCCAGACCGCTCCATCGCACTCGTGTCAGGAGTCATCTTGAAGCTTCTTCTTACGGCGGCGGGTATCACCAACGCGAGCATCCAGGACGCGCTCGTGCGGCTGCTGGGCAAGCCGATCGCCGAGTCCGACGCCCTGTGCATTCCCACTGCGGGGTACGGGCACCCCATGGGCAGTCCTGCCGGGGCCTGGCGGTTCATCAGTGGACAGTCTCGCCTGCCCATGTGCGACCTAGGGTGGAAGTCCTTGGGAGTGCTGGAGCTCACCGCGCTGCCCAGCATCGGTGCAGAGCGTTGGGTCCCCTGGGTCCAGGAGGCGGACGTCCTGCTGGTGAACGGCGGCGATGCGCTGTATCTGGCCCACTGGATGCGGCAGTCCGGCCTGGCGGACCTGCTGCCGTCGTTGAGCGAGAAGGTCTGGGTGGGGTTGAGCGCCGGGAGCATGGCGATGGCCCCTCGTATCGGCGAGTACTTCGTCGAGTGGACGGCGCCCACCGGGGACGACAGCGCGCTGGGCGTGGTCGACTTCTCGATCTTCCCGCATGTGGATCACGTAGACCTGCCAGAGAACACCATGGCGGAGGCGGAGAAGTGGGCTGCCGGCCTCCCGAATCCCGCATACGCGATCGACGACGACACCGCCATCACGGTCGTCGACGGTGCGGTCGAGGTCGTCTCTGAGGGCAAGTGGCGTCACTTCCCCGCCTGAGCGAGCGCCGCTCCGGCGTCCGGCCAGTTCGTCCATCAGTACCAGCGCTGCATTGGGCCCTCGCACAGGGGCCGAAACGCAGTCGCCCGCCGTGCCCGAGCGGATGCTGCTGACAATCATCCGCAGCGGGCCGGCCGCAACGCCCCCGGGGTCGCCGGGAGGGTCGTGCGCCAGCCGCTCGAGGTGCGTGCCGGGCCCGCCGGCGCCTCGTACGCGCCGGGGAAACGGACTTAACGCCCTCTCATACGCGCTTGTTGGCTCTCATGGCTCGCGGTTGAGTCCGCCGATCAGGCGGAAGTGGTGAAGGTCCTCGGCTTGACTCATCGACGAGGTGGCCGCGCGGTGACGCCGCGCGGCCTGCGCAGTCGTCGGCGCACCCTTCCCCGCGGCTTCAGCGGTACTCCCGGCAGTTCCGGTGCGGGCAGCGGAGGCCCGTCGTAGCCCTTCACCTCGCCGAAACGGGTCCCCTTCGTCCAGTCCTCACGGGCCTGCTCGATCTCCCCCTGGGTGACGGCTGCCGGTCAGTAAACCGTCAGCATCAGTCGCGAGCGAGTGCTTGGCCGTGGCCCGTGGTTCGTTGATTCGTGGGATGGGGTCGTTCTTCAAGGAGGGCTGGTCACACGGTGCCGGCCCTGGTGTCGCGGCCGATGCGCGGTGGGTGGTTCACAAGCGCTGCACGTGGTCCGTCTCCGAGTCGAGCGCGGATGTGCACTCGCGGGCTGCATCCCGGATGAAGTGTTAGCCGTGGGCGATCTTCTGCCCAAGTGGCTGGCGGGACCCACTTCGTCTCCGCGATGACGTGCCGTTCTCCCCGGCCGACGGCCGCGGCCGGCCGCCGCTTGAGAGAGGCCGGATGCCAGGTACTGGTGCTGGCCGCTTGCCGGCACCCGCGTTCTCTGCACCAGCGGGTTGAGTGGTGCACAGCCACTTGGAAGTGGGTCACTTATGCGAAGTGTGGACGCTCATCGGCCTGTCCTGATGGCGAGGGTCGGGCGGCACTCCATGTAAATCCTTGAGCGATGACGCGAGCAATGCCCAGCACCGGCGTCGACGAGGACCACGACTCCTCAATGTTTTCACTTCGCTGCGTAGTTGAGCGTATGCGCACAGCAGTCAACGTGGCGCGAAGTCCTCTTGAGACGGCCTGCAGGCGGCTAAAGACTGCTGCGGTAGCAAGGCCGCGCCTGCATCCCGGGAGCCGCGGCACAGCAGTCACGATCGCAATGGGAGGAGAACGCCGATGTCCGACGCCTGCCGTCGAGACGCCGCACACTCGATCACGCTGACCGACGGCACCGCCACGCGGACCCGTGAGGCGGGCCCCGTCGACCTGGTGCCGGTCCAGGAACTGCACCGCCGCTGCTCGCCGGGCAGCCGAGCCCTGCGGTACCACGTGGGCAAGTCCGGGCTGTCACCTGCCGAATGGGGTCAGTTGTCCAGCCCGGAGCGCGGCACAACGCTGGTGACCGCTCCGGCCGAGCGTACGGACCACATCATCGCCATGACCAACGTCATGCGCACACATCAGCAAGGGGTGGGGGAACTCGCGATCCTGGTCGAGGACGCGTGGCAGGCCAGGGGGCTCGGCACCGCGCTGGCCGAACATGCGGCGACCTTAGCCCGCCGCGAGGGACACCACACGCTGACCGCCGCGGTGGTGGCGAGCAACAAGCCGATGCTCCATGTCCTGGGGAAACTGGATGCGACGCCGCTCGACGCCACCGGGCCCGTGCTCGACCTCCGCATCCTGCTCTAGGTCCGGCTTCGACGATCACGGGTGATGGATCACGGTGGGGTAGCGGGACAGGTTCCCGGCCCCCGAGCCCCTCGCGGACTTCGCCGTCTTCCCGCTCGAGGGAACGGGGCGGGGCGGGGCGGAGTACTCGGGACTGCGGACCCGCATCCTGCCGGGGCGCACCGACCCCGTCCAGCGGAACGGCCGGTGACAGGGAAAGCACTCAGCCGCTGAACCGACCGTTGTGGCCACCCAGTTCCTGACGGAGGGGAGACGACACCTGTCTCAGGAACCGGCGGGGCCGGAGGGCGGGGGGCCCGTCAGAAGGCGGTGCGCCTCCAGAGCGAGGTGGATCTCGCTCGCCCCCACCGGGTCGGTGGGTGAGCGCCCCGTGAGTTCCTGCACGCGCCGCAGACGGTACGTCACAGTGTTGCGGTGGCAGTACATCCGGGCAGCGGTCTCGGTGGCGGATCCGCCCGATGCGAACCACCGGCTCAGCGTCTCCAGCAGCAGCTCCCTTTCGTGCTGCGGGAGTTCGAGAACAGGGCGGAGCACCTTGCGCACCGCGTGCTGGGCCGAGTCGGGGGCACTCACCACCATCAGGCGGACTGGTGAGTCACCGTAGGAGGCCACCTCGCGGGCGCCCGACTCGACGCAGGCGCAGGCGAGCCGCGCCTGGCGGAAGGCACCCGGCACCTGCTCCAGACCGTGGAAGAGCGTGCTCACGCCCGCCCGCCCGATGCTCCGCCCGCGAAGGAGGTCCACGGCCTGCGCAAGGCTCCCGGGCGACCGGAGCGAGAGCAGTCCCACCTGCGCGTCGCCCTCCTGGCGCCAGAGCGACCAGACGCCGAGGGCTCGCAGTGCGCCCTCCACGTCATGCAGGGCGTCCTCGTCTGCCGGACGGCCCACGGCGGCGGTCTCGGCGCTGACCACGGCGAAGACTCCCCGCTGCGGCAGCCGCAGCGCGTCGGCGCACTCCCACAGGTGGGTGCCCTCATCCAGCCTGCCGTCGAGCAGCGCGGCCAGCAGCAGGCTCTTGACCTGCCGGTCACGGTGGGCTCTTTCGGACATGGTCTCGCGGTAGGCCACGGCCACCGCGTCGGTGAAGGTGTCACTGACCGACCAGACCGCGGCGGCGACGTGCGGCATCTCCTTGGTGACGGTGTCCCCCGCCTCGTTCAGGATGCACTCCCACATGAACCGTCCGGCGACCCGGTAGGCGTGTGTCACCGCGGACAGCGGCACCCCGTGCTCGGCCTTGAAACGGCCGGTGTCGTGCGGCACGCGCAGGTCAAGAGCGTCCCGGCCCAGCTGGGTGATCATGGAGTGCAGGTTGTCCGCGCAGGAAGTGCGCAGCTGGTCGTGCGTCACGTGGCCGTGGTCGCCATAGGCGTCCTCCCCCTCCGTGATCCGGTCCGTGAGCAGGTCGGCGAAACGGTCGATCCCGGGCAGCAGCACGTCGACCAACCTGCGCAGGCCGTCGTCCACGCCGCTGTCGCGTACGCCGTTGTCATGAGGGGTGACAGTCATTCGGGCTCCCGCAGCGAGGTCGGCGGGACCGCCGCGCCGGCTGTCCCACCACGACGTGCCAGTGGCCCGGAGCCGGCCGGGCCACTGGCAGAGTAACCACACGACGTGGTTGTGGCGACAGTCCGCCCACGTCGACAATCCGCCCGCGTCAGACGTCGGCGGACACTGTGCCGCGGATGAGGTCCGCAGCCCGTTCCGCGATCATGATCGTCGGTGCGTTCGTGTTGCCCCTGACCACGGTCGGCATGACCGAGGCATCGACCACCCGTAGCCCCGCCACACCGTGCACGCGCAGCTCGTGGTCGACCACCAGGCCGATCGCGCAGGTGCTCGTCGGGTGGTACAGGGTCTGCAGCTCGCGCCGCGCGTAAGCCAGTAGGTCGGCGTCGCTGTCGGACGGCGGCGTCAGGAAGTCCGACCGGCGGTGGAGGCGCAGGGCGGGCTGTCCGACGATGTCCAGTACCAGCCGCAGCGCCCGGATCGCTGTGGCCCGGTCCTCCGCGGTGGACAGGTAGTTGTGCAGGATGCGCGGCTTGGCGCTGGGCAGCGTCGAGCGCAGCGTGACCTTTCCGCGGCTGGTGGGTGCGAGCAGCACCGCGCCGATGTGGAAGGCGTGGTCGGTGGCGGCTCCCAGCCCCTCCTGGTGGAACATGGCCGGTACGGCGTGGATCTGCACGTCCGGGGCGTCGAGACCGCCGGTGGTGCGGAAGAACCCGCCGCCCTCACCGACGTTCGAGGTGAGGGGCCCGCGGCCTTCGGCTTCCAGCAGCCGGAGGTTCTCGGAGGTCTCAGCGGTGAGCAGGGATTCGGTGTCGGTGAGATGGACGACGGCCAGATGCGGGTGGTCCTGGAGATTCTCGCCGACCGGCAGGTTCACCTTGGGGGTGATGCCGAGGGCCGCGAGCTCGTCGGCCACGCCGATGCCCGAGAGCATGAGCAGCTGGGGTGAGTTGTAGGCGCCCGCTGAGAGGACGACCTCCCGTTCGCACCGAAGTTCCTGCGTCGCCCCGTCCCGGTCCACCTCGACACCTACGGCCCGTTCCCCGTCGAGGAGGACGCGGGTGCACTGCACCCCGGTGAGCACGGACAGGTTGGGCCGTTCGACGGCGGGCCGCAGGTAGGCGTCGGCCGTGCTGCACCGCAGGCCGCCGCGCTGGGTGAGCTCGTAATACCCGACGCCGTCCTGCTCAGGGCCGTTGAAGTCGGGGTTGACCGGATGCCCCGCCTGCTGAGCCGCTGCCAGGAAGGCGTCGATGAGGGGGTTGCGGGAGCGCCCGGGGTTGACCGGGAGCGGGCCGCCGGCGCCGTGCCATTCGGAGGCGCCGGCGTGGTGGTCCTCCGACCGCAGGAAGTACGGCAGTACGTCGTTCCAGCCCCAGCCCTTGGCGCTGACGGCGGCCCATGAGTCGTAGTCGCGACGGTGGCCGCGGATGTAGATCATGGCGTTCATCGAAGAGGAGCCGCCGAGCATGCGGCCGCGCGGCAGATAGCGCCGTCGGCCCTCGAGGCCGGGCTCGGGCTCGCTGAGGTAGTCCCAGTCGTACTTGGTCCGGAACAGCTTCGAGAACGCGGCCGGAACGTGGATCTCCTGGGCGTCGTCGGCCGGGCCGGCCTCCAGGAGCAGGACGCGTACGTCGGGGTCCTCGCTGAGCCGGGCGGCGAGCACACAGCCCGCGGATCCCGCACCCACGATGATGTAGTCGTACATGGTGTGCCCTCTCTCTCGGCGGCCGGCCACGCGGTCAGTACTGGATGGCCTTGGTCTCCAGGAACTCCTCGAAGCCCAGGCGCCCAGCCTCCCGGCCCACGCCAGACTGCTTGTAACCCCCGAACGGGGCAAGGGGGTTGAATGCGCCACCGTTCACGTCGACCATCCCGGCCCGGATCCGGCCGGCAACCGAGCGCGCCCGTTCGGGATCGCCCGACCACACGGCGCCGGCGAGACCGTAGGGCGTGTCGTTGGCGATGGCCACGGCCTCCTCCTCGGTGTCGTAGGGCAGGATCGACAGGACGGGTCCGAAGATCTCCTCGCGGGCGATGGTCATGTCGTTGGTGACGTCGGTGAAGACGGTAGGAGCGACGAAGTAGCCGGGCCCGTCCTGCGGCGCGTCGGGACCGCCGGTGAGCAGGGTGGCGCCCTCGGCGATGCCGGCCGCGATGTAGTCGCGCACGCGGTTGAGTTGGATGTCGGAGACCAAGGGACCGATCCGCGTCTCCTCGTCCTGCGGGTCGCCGACGCGGTATCCGCGCGCCGTCTCGGCGGCGATCCGGCCAGCCTCCTCGAGCTTGTCACGGGGGACGAGCATGCGGGTGAGAGCGATGCAGGTCTGGCCGGCGTTGAGGTAGCACTTGGCCACTCCGTCGGTGACCGCGGCCTTCAGGTCGGCGTCGTCCAGAATGATGTTGGGAGACTTGCCGCCGAGTTCCAGCGCCACCTTCTTGACGGTCTCCGCCGCCAGCGCCGCCACCCGCCGGCCTGCCCGGGTCGATCCGGTGAACGAGACCATCGCCACGTCGGCGTGGCTCACCAGCGCCTCACCCACCACCGGCCCGTATCCGGTCACCACGTTGAGCACTCCGGCGGGCAGCCCCACGGACTCGGCGATCTCCGCCAGGAGCATGGCGGACAGAGGAGCGACCTCGGAGGGCTTGAGCACGACGGTGCACCCCGCGGCCAGCGCCAGCGCCACCTTCAGCGAGACCTGGTGCAGCGGAAAGTTCCACGGCGTGATGCAGCCGACGACTCCGACGGGCTCACGGACGACATGCGAGTTGCCGACCTGCTCCGGCCCGAAGTCGAAACCGGCCGCCAGTTCGGCGGCCTGGCCGAAGGTGAACACGGGCAGCCCCGACTGCAGGACCCGACTCTCCTGGACAGGAGTACCGACCTCGCTCGCCACCAGGCGTGCGATGTCCTCCGCGCGCTCCTCCAACGCACGGTGGATACGGCGCAGATAGTCCGCACGAACCTCTTGGGAGGCCTGGGACCACTCCTCGAATGCCCGGGCGGCGGCACGCACCGCCCGGTCGACGTCCTCGGGCGTACCGGCCGGGACCGAGCCGATCACACGTTCGTCCGCGGGGTTGACGATTTCGATCACTTCGGCGTTCGGCGCCTTCGTCCATTCCCCGTTGATGAAGTGCCCGCTGTATGTCTTCATGGCTGTGCTCCTTGCTCGGCCCGGTTTCCCGGCAGTGTGCGCGAGCCGTTACGGCGGGGTCGATGGAGCGGTGAAACCGGATCGGCTCACCCGATTGTGCATCTGCACAAGGCCGTATTCGACTCCCAACCTTTGCTGGGAGTCGAATACGGATCAAGGTCAGCGGAGGATTGAAGTACCTGTGGCGGGCCGTCGACCAGGACGGGAACGTGCTCGACATCCTCGCGCAGAGCCGCCGGGACAAGGCCGCGGCCAGGCGTTTCTTCCGCAGGCTGATGAAGAAGACACGTTCGGTGCCCCGGGTGGTCGTCACGGACAAGCTGCGCTCCTACGGCGCCGCCCACCGCGAGGTCATGCCCTCCGTGGAACACCGCTCGCACAAGGGCCTCAACAACCGGGCGGAGAACACCCACCAGCCCACCCGGCAGCGCGAGCGTGCCATGAAGGGCTTCCGCTCCGCCGGCGGAGCCCAGCGGTTCCTGTCCGCGTTCAGCGGCATCTCACCCCACCTCCGACCCCACCGCCACCTGCTCACCGCCCCCGACCACCGAGCCGAAATGACCGTTCGCTTCGCCATCTGGGACCACGTCACCGGAGTCGTCGGCGCCGCCGCAACGGCCTGAACGCGGACCAGAACCGCAAGCCCCCACGCCCCGACACACCGTCAGACGCCCACAAGTCCAACAACGTGACAACGCCCTCAGCAGACATGATCGCGCAGCATGCCAAACACCAGACCACCTGTCACACCGTCAACTCGACCTGCCGGGCAGCCCTCGAAAATGCTTACCAAGAGCCGTTGGCAGGACACACCCAGACAGCCGTACGTTTGACAGAGCCGCTATCGGCCGAAGTCGGGATCGGCAGAGGTACGTCTGTAGTGACATGGGTAGGCATAGGGATCCCCCCCGTTCGCCTCGACACTCCCATTCATACGCAGCTTCCCATGATCCAAAGCGAAGGTGAGAAGCTTGCTGTCCTTCTGATTCTCGAAACTGAGCATCACATAGGGGGGCAGGCCAGGGTCTTCGTTGACCGCATGCCATTTCCCGCCGACTGAACGACGCGTCACCTGCGCGTCCGGCACGGGGCCGTCCCACTCGAGCGGAAAGTCCTTGACGGAAAAGGTGTAATCGTCGCGCACTCGAATGACCGGAAGCGGCGATCCACATTCCCGCTCTCCGTCCCATCGGCCGACCAATTCGGAATGGGGTAGGGACTCCGGGACGACGTGGGCGGGCTTGCTTGTCCCGCAAGCGGTCGAGGCGAGTACCGTCAAGGTGGCAGTCGCAAGGCTTGCACTGATGCGAAATATGTCGAATTTCACGCCATCTACTTCCAGTCGTACGGGCGGCGAGGTTGCTCCCAGGGTTCCCTGGGAGCAACCTCGCCATTTTTCAAGGCGCGTCCCGACCGGTCGACCGGCGGTAGCGAGCGCGTCAGACTGCCGTCAGAAGAGGCTGGAGACCCAACTTGTGATGTTGTCCAGCAGGCCGCCGGTCGACGAGTCCGATGACCCCGATGACGCCGACGGAGCCTTGGGATCGTTGAGGTCGACCGTCTCCGTCCACGTTATGTCCTGCGATTTCGTGCTGAAACGCCCCGTGTCGTATTGCGAATTGAGGGGCTTGGCGATGTGTTCACTCCACCACTTACTGTACCCGCCGAGCTCCGGGGCGATATGCGTCCCGGAATTCATGGTGCTGTCGTTTGCCACATGGAACTGAATGGTCGCCGTTCCCGCCTTCTTGTCGACCGACTTGACCGTGTAGTCCATGGTGTAGGAACCCAGGAACGCCGCGGACATGTTCGACGTGAAGTCCAAGACGGTCTTGGAGTTCAGCGAGTGATTCAAGCAGTTATTGTATGTGACACCCGTGTCCTCGTCCGTGTACTGGGCGACCTTGGCGCCCAGATTGCAGTTTCCGCCGTTGATGTTGTCAGCCGCGATCTCCCGCAACGCTGGACGTGGTAGTGGTCCATGAGCGACTGCGTGAAGGCGTCGTTTCCGCAGAAGTCCCGATGCTTGGGGCCGCGGCCCCAGAACCATTCGAATCCCAGATCCACTCCATTGGGATCACCGGGAGTTCCGAAGCACCCAGCCCACTTCTCCCGAGGAATCGGCTCTGCGGCGATCACGGGGCTGGCAAGCGTGTCGGCGACAGTCTCGACGGTGCCGACCCAGGCAGAGGCGGAGTTGTCGTCCCAGGGGCAGAGGGCACCCCCTTCGCACCAGTTGTGTCCGTCGAGCTCGACGCTGTTGATCGGGTTGCCGCCGGTGAAGGCGTAGCAGTTCCCGGTGAAGGGATCCGATCCCAGCTGCATGTCGGCCAGGGGGATCTGCCGCACGATCGGGTGACATCTGAACTGGCTTGCCCTGTGGGGTGGGTGGGAAGGATGTCGCTGTGCCCAAGCCTTATCCGGAGGAGTTCCGTCAGGACGTCGTGCGGGTCGCGAGGAACCGCGGGCCGGGTGTGACGGTCGAGCAGGTGGCCACCGACTTCGGAGTCCATCCGCGTTGTGGAAGTGGATGCGTCGCGCGGACATCGACGACGGGACCAAGCCCGGAACGACCGGCCAGGAGAGCGCAGAGCTTCGGCAAGCGCGTCGGCGGATCAAGCTGCTGGAGCAGGAGAACGAGGTCTTGCGGCGGGCCGCGGCCTATCTGTCGCAGGCCCATCTGCCGGGAAAAGGATCTACCCGCTCGTGAAGGAGCTGACCGGGGACGGGGTGCCCGTCACGGTTGCGTGCCGGGTGCTGAAGCTCGCCAGACAGCCCTACTACCGCTGGCTGGACCAGCCGGTGACCGAAGCCATGCTGGAGGAGGCGTATCGCGCGAACGCGCTGTTCGACGCGCACCGTAACGATCCGGAGTTCGGCTACCGCTTCCTGGCCGACGAAGCGCACGATGAGTGCATCGAGGCGCTGACCAGGTAGCGATCAGGGCCGCACCGAGCGCCGTCGTCAGATCCTCCCGGCCGGTCTTCGGGCATCTTCGCAGGTCCTCTGGCTTCCTCACCCCTCAGCTCAACGTCTTCAACAGGGGTCGAGAGAGGCTCGGTGTGCGTTGCCGCGTAACGTCTGGGCCTCTGGATGGACTGCATGGTGTCGACGCCGTTTGTGGGAGCTGCCATGAGTTCGATCGCCATCGCCGACTACGCACTGATTTCCGATCGTCATTCCGCCGCGTTGATCAGCCGTGAGGGTTCGGTCGACTGGTTGTGTTTTCCCCGCTTTGACAGCCCTTCGGTGTTCGGCCGGCTGTTGGACGAGGAGGCCGGTCATTGGTCCATTCGGCCGTCAGCGACGTGCGAGGTCTCGCGGCGCTATGTGGAGCGGACGATGGTGCTGGAGACGACATTCCGGACCGCTTCTGGAACGGTGGTGCTGACCGATGCTCTGCTGGTGGGGGCGGACAACGGCGGCCATCGGCTTGGGGTCGGGGTGCCGCGGTTGCTGGCGCGCAGGGTCTCCGGTGTGGACGGAGAGGTGCCGATGGAGATGGTCTATCGGCCTCGCCCTGAGTATGGGCTGATCGCTCCGATCCTGTCCGCTACGCCGGGTGGAGTGACCTCGCGAGGAGGCGCCGAGTGGCTGGTGCTGACGACACCGACGGCGATGAGTTTCACGGACGCCGGCGCCCGCGCGGCGTTCACCGTCCGTGCGGGTGAGTCGCTGTACTTCGGGATGCATCGCTCCACGCTGGAGGAGGCCCCGGCCCATGTGTGGCCTCAAGAGGAACTCGCCGGCCGGCTGGAGTCGACGATCGGCGCCTGGCGCTCTTGGTCCGATCTGCACCAGGCGTACGACGGGCCGTGGCGGGACCTGGTGCATCACAGCGGCCGAGTGCTGCAGGCGCTGTCCTTCCAGCCCAGCGGCGCCATCGTCGCAGCCGCTACCACCTCGCTCCCCGAGGGTGTGGGCGGTGAGCGGAACTGGGACTACCGCTACACCTGGGTCCGCGACGCGTCGCTGACCATGGAAGCACTCTGGGTCGCGGCCTGCCCGGACGAGGCGCAGGACTTCTTCTCCTTCCTGGCGACCGCCGCGCCCTCCCTGAGCAAGGAGCGGTCGCTGCAGATCATGTTCGGGGTAGGCGGCGAGCACGACCTGTCCGAACGTACGCTGCCGCACCTGAGAGGCTGGCGGGACAGCCGTCCGGTCCGGGTCGGCAACGGAGCCTGGAGCCAGCAGCAGATCGACGTCTACGGGGAACTGCTGGACGCCGCTCACCGCCTGGCGGACCAGTTGCAGCGCATCGACGACGACACCCGGCGCTTCCTCATCGCCTGCGCCGATACCGCCGCCGAACGCTGGACGGAAAAGGACCAGGGCATCTGGGAGGTGCGGGGCGAACCCCGCCACTTCCTGTACTCCAAGGTGATGTGCTGGACCGCGCTGGACCGGGCCATCAGCCTCGCGGACCACCTCGATGCGCCCGCGGACAAGGTGGTGGCGTGGCGTCGCACCTGTGAGGAGATCCACGAGACCGTGTTGCGGGAGGGCTGGAGCGAGGCCGCCGGCGCTTTCACCCAGTACTTCGGTTCCACGGCTCTGGACGCGTCGAACCTGATGATGCCGATCGTCGGGTTCCTGCCGGCTGACGACCCGCGCATGGTCGCCACCATCGACGCCACCGCGGAGAGGCTGACCGATGGAGCGGGGCTGGTCTACCGCTACCGCACCGAGGGCGGAGTGGACGGCCTTGCCGGCGAGGAGGGCACGTTCCTGCTGTGCACCTTCTGGCTGGCCCAGGCCATGGCCCTGGCCGGGCAGACCGAACGTGCCAGTGGCGTGTTCGAGCGGGCGGCTGCATACATCAACGACGTCGGTCTGCTCGCCGAGGAGGTCGACCCGGCCACCGGAGAGCTGCTGGGGAACTTCCCCCAGGCCTTCAGCCACATCGGGCTCGTCAACGCCGCCTGGGCGATCAGCCAGGCACGTCGGCCCGTCGCGGCCTGAGCGGGACGACCGGGCCTTGGAGGAGGCCGCACCGTGACGGGATGGCGTGAGATGGCCGCCGAGTTCACCGGCACCGCCCTGCTGCTGTTGCTGGGCCTCAGCGCGGTCGTCGCCGACTTCGCAGCCCACTCGCCCGTGGTCGCCGCCGTTCCGAGCGTGGACCTGCGCCGACTGCTGACCGGGGTGCTGTTCGCGGGCTCGGCGACCTTGATCGTCTATTCCCCGCTCGGCCGCATCAGCGGAGGGCATATCAACCCGGCCGTCACCCTCGCCTTCTACCGGCTGGGCAAGATGACCGGACGCAGCGCCGCCGGCTACGCGGCAGCGCAGGTCGCGGGAGCGATCCTGGGGACGGTGCTCGTCCTGCTGCTGTGGGGCAGCTGGGCCACCGACGTGCAGCTCGGTGCGACCGTGCCCGGGACCGGGGGTGTCTGGGCCTGTCTGGCGGCCGAGGCCGCAGCCACGTTCTTGCTGGTGGCGTTGATCCTGAACCTGGTGGACCGACCCCGGCTGATGCCGTATACGGCTGCGGCGGCAGGTCTGCTGGTCGCGACGCTGGTGTTCGTCGAGGCGCCGGTGTCGGGCACCAGCCTCAATCCCGCGCGCAGCCTGGGACCGGCTCTGGTGGGCGGCACCTGGACCGGATGGTGGGTGTACCTGATCGCCCCGCCGGCGGGCGCGCTGGCCGCGGCGGTGCTGTACCGGCGGCGCCGCCGGACGGTGGCGTGCGGAAAGCTCATCCACGACGACGCCTACGCCTGCCCCTTCTTGGATTGTCGCTACACCCCGCCGGAGCGGCGTGTGCGCAGGGTGCGGTCCCGACGGCCATGCACCGGCGGCATACCGGTCAGACGGTCAGCCGCAAGCGAGGCGGTCCGGCACAAGCCTGCCGTCACCTGGCGCACTCCCACGGGCGCAGTCCCGGCACCCGTTCGTGACCCGAGCCGCTCACCAGAGAGGAATACCGACACCATGAAAGCCATCGGCGTTTTTCCCGGAAAAGCCGGCAGCGCGCACCTCATCGACGTCCCCCGGCCGGCACTGGAGGACATCCCGCACGGTCGTGGAGTCATGGTCCGTATCCTGCGCCTGGGACTGGACGGCACCGACAAGGAGATCAACGCCGGGGAGTACGGCACCGCCCCTGCCGGGCAGGACTACCTGATCACGGGCCACGAAAGCCTCGGCCGCGTGGAGGAGATCGGCCCTGCCGTCACCGAGTTCGCCCCGGGCGACTACGTGGTAGCCCGGGTCCGCCGGGCCGGGGACAGTCTCTACGACCTGATCGACACGCCCGACATGACCACGGACGACGCCTACTACGAGCACGGCATCAGCCGGGTCAACGGCTTCCTGACCGAGTACTACGTCGAAGATCCCCGCTACCTCATCAAAATCCCCCAGGGCCTCAACCACGTGGCCGTCCTGCTGGAGCCCACCAGTGTGGCGGAGAAGGGCATCATCGAGGCATACGAGATCCAGCGGCGGTTGAAGGTGTGGCAGCCTCGCCGTGCGGCGGTCCTTGGCGCGGGAACCATCGGACTGCTCGCGACCGTGATCCTGCGCAACCGCGGCCTGGCGGTCACCACTTTCGGCCTGGACGAGCCGCCCTACCTCAACTCCGACCTCGCCGAGGCCGTCGGCGCCGCCTACATCAGCACCAAGCAGCAGTCTCTCGCCCAGAACGCCGCCCAGACGGGCGGTTACGACCTGGTGTTTGAGGCGACCGGGTACTCGCCCATCGTCTTCGACGCCATGTGCCATCTCGTCGCCAAGAACGGCATTCTCGTGTTGTCCAGCGTCACCGGCGGCATGCGCCGCAGCGAAGTCCCCTCGGACGCGATTAACCTGGACTTCGTCCTCGGCAACAAGGTCATGTTCGGCACCGTCAACGCCAACCGCGAACATTTCGAGGCAGGCGTCCGGGACCTCGCCGTCGCCGAAGCTCAGTACCCGGGCTGGCTTTCGCGCCTGCTCACCCACCCGGTCCACGGACTCGACCACTACGACGAGGCGCTCGCCGCGCTCGGTGCGCCGGGTGCGATCAAAGTGTTCGTGGAGATCGCCGGAGCCTGAACGAGATGCCGGGGGTGACGGCCACAGCTCCGCCACCCTCACTGGCTGCGCCCGCAGTCTCAGCAGATCCGCTCACACGGCTTCGCCCGCATGGTTCTCAGCAGACCCGATCACACGGCTTCGCCCACATGGTTCTCCCCAGACCCGCTCACATGGCTTCGCCCATCCTCGAATCCATTCGGGCAGGGAGCTCGGGCCTGGCCCGCTCTCGTAGCAGGGCCAGCGCGCAGATTGGGAACAGCAGCACCGACAGCAGACCCGCACACACCAGGGCCGCCGCCGTGACAGGCGTCATCAAGCCGGAGGCCACACCCACCTGCGTGGCGGTGACCAGGAACGGCAGGGACGTGGCCTGGAGCAGCGCCACCGCCAGCGACGAGCGGTTCCCCACCGAACGCCGGTACAGCAGGGCCGGCACACCGCGCACGACCAACAGGGCCAGCAGGAACACCGGGACCCTCAGCAGTGCCGAGGGGCTCGCAAGAAGCGCGCGAAGATCAAGCCGCAGGCCGCTGGCGACGAAGAACACCGGGATCACGAAGCCGTACCCGATGGCTTCCAGCTTGATCCTGAAGTGCGGGTGGGAGGCGGAGTCACGGTCCACCAGGCCCACGACCCCGCCGGCCAGGAAGGCCCCGAGGATGCTTTCCAGGCCGAACTTCTCCGCCAGGGCCACGAACGCCACCAGCAGGACAACGGCCGCTCGAACCCGGATCTGCGCCGTGGTGTCCTGCAGACGCAACAGCACATCACCCACCCGCATCGAGCGTCCCGCCAGGCCGACGGCAACCGCGGCCACGGCCACCAAGGCAGCGAAAGCGACCAGCAGGACCACGCGGCTTCCGGTGCTTCCGCCGGAACCGGAGAAGAACAGCGACAGCAAGAGCACCGCTGCGAAGTCCGCCACGGACGAAGCCGCGATGGTGATCTGTCCGAGGTCGGTGTTCACCCGTCCCGCGTCCTGCAGTACGGGCACGACCAGACCCAGCGATGTGGCGGACAGTGTGACCGCGATCAGGACAGGGCTGTGCACCCAGTCGGCCGCGCGGAAGGCCGCCCCGGCCGCGACACCGAGGACCACGGTGATCACGTAGCCGAGCAGTGCGGAGCCCAGCAGGCGTCCGCGCAGCCGGTGCACGTCGATCTCCAGGCCCGCCAGGAACAGCAGGAAGGCCAGACCGAGCAGGGCCACGATCTGCACCGGCAGATCGGCCCTGATCCAGCCCAGGCCGGACGGTCCCAGGACGATGCCCGCCACTATCTCCAGCACCACCGCCGGGATCCGCACCTTGGGAGCGAGCCCGAGCAGGAAGGGGGCCAGCAGTGCCACGAGAGTGACCGCGAAGAGATTCACGAACGACACGTCAGGCATGCCGAGACCCCCTCACACCCCGCACTGCTCCAGCAGATGCAGCCACACCTCGCTCACCGTCGGGAAGGAGGGCACGGCGTGACCCAGCACCTCCAGCGGCACCCGGCCCACCACCGCGACGGTGGCGGAATGCAACAGTTCCTGAACGTCCTGGCCCGTGAAGGTGGCGCCCACCACGATCCGCCGCTCGGTGTCCACCACGAGCATGCTGGTGCCACCCAGCCCGTTGCCTCGCACATACGAGCCGGGCACGTCGCCGGTGCCGTAGCTGACGGTCCGCACCGGCAGGTCCTGGTCGCGTGCCTGCTCCTCGGTCAGCCCCACGGCGGCGACCTGCGGGTCGGTGAACGTAACCCTGGGAACCACGTCTGTGGCGGTTGGCTCGCCCTTGCCGATGATGACGTCGGAGGCGATCCGGGCCTGGTACTTGCCCATGTGGGTCAGCAGCGCGCGGCCGTTGCAGTCCCCGATGGCGTACAACCAGCCACCGGACACGCCGGTCGCCCTCATGTGGTCGTCGACCTCCACGAAACGGCCCGGCTGCAGGCCGACGCTGTCCAGACCCAGATCGGCCGTCGCCGGACGGCGTCCCACCGCGACCAGGATCTCGTCGGCGACCACTTCCCGGCCGTCGGCGAGCGTCGCCTCCACCGGCGCGTCCGCAGCCTCCCGCCGGACCTTCTGCAGCAGGACACTGGTGATGACGGTGATGCCTTCGGCTTCGAAAGCCGTCCGCAACTCCTCGCCCGCGAACGGCTCCTCCCGCGGAACCAGGCGATCGGTCCCTTCCACCACGGTGACCTCCGGACAGCCCAGCCGATGAAACGCCTGCGCCATCTCCGCACCGATCGCACCGCCACCCAGCACCAGCAGACGCAACGGGAGCTCTTTGGCCGCGGTGGCACCCCGGTTGTCCCACACCCGGATGTCCCGCAATCCGTCGACAGGCGGGATGGCCGCCGCCGTACCCGTGGCCAGTACTACGGCCCTGCTCGCCGTCACCTGTGTGGTGTCGCCGTCCTCGGAGGTCACCTCCACCACGCGATCCCCCGCCAGCCGCCCAGCCCCGCGTACCAGCGTGATATTCCGGTCGGCGAGCCACTTGGCCTGCCCGGTGTCCTGCCAGTGACTCGTCATGTAATCGCGCTGGGCGAAAGCAGACTGCGCGTCCACACCCCCAGTCACCGCCTCAGCGGCCCCCGGCACCCGGCGGGCGGCCGCCACCGCGTCCCCCGGCCGCAGCAGCGTCTTACTGGGAATACAGCCCCAGTAGGAGCACTCCCCACCCACCAGCTGCCGCTCCACCACCGCAACCGACAGCCGGGCATCAGCGCATCGACCCGCCGCATTCTCACCTGCCGGTCCCGCCCCGACCACCACGACATCCACCTGCAGCTCGCGCATGTCCGCCTCCTCCACACGAACGACCCGTCCGGTTGTGTCCCCCCACCCCAGCCGGGCGTTACAGCCGCCCTGCCGGCTGCCCTGATCCCGGCTGCACCGAAGCCGGCTGCACCGAACGCGGCGCATCGGCAGATCACAGGCAGACGCGTAGTCCGGCTCTTGACCGTGTCTCCGGCGACACCAAAACCCCGAGGCTGTCTCCGTGGAAAATGGCCCCGACCTGCGTGTCCGCTTGACCGCTGCCGGCCCTCAGGCACCCAACAACGAGCTTCGCCGACCTCGGCACCCTCAGGGCAGCCTGGGGCACCCAGCCTCTACGCCGTCTGTGCCCGCCAGGTTCCCGCTGTCACGCCGCGGTGATCTGGTGCCCTCCACCTGCACCTTCGGTGCCGCGCCCCCAGGCCCGCCACGGATGCGGCCTCCGACAGCCGAAGCGTTTCACGGCGCGGTGGCTCTCCAGTCGCGGAAAGCAGTCAGCAACCGGTGCTGGGCCTCCTCCGAGAGTGTTTGGCGCGGAATACGACCCAGCATGCTCAACGTCTCGCGCATCTGCTCCAGATAGGTCTCACAGCCCTCGCACTCAGCCAGGTGTTGCTCGAACCGAAGACGTGACCGTGTATCGAGCGCCCACTCGAGAAAGTCCGTCACTAGCTCCACGAACTCGGCGCAACTGAGACCCTCCGCCTCAGCCATCGCGTCACCCCACCCCTGTGGATCGAAGGTACTCCTCGATGCCGGCACGCATCCGCGCACGCGCCCGGTGCAGCAGAACCCGCTGATTCACCGCGGACACATCCAGCATCCAGCACGTCTCGTCCGCCGAGTACCCATAGACGTCCCTGAGCTCGATCACCTCCCGCTGCCTGCGCGGCAAGCTCTCCAAAACCCGCCCCATCCGCTGACGAAGCTCGCCGGACAACACCTCGTCCTCCGGCATCACGGGCCACCGCTCAGGAAAGACCCGCCAATGCCCGGGCCACCGGTCCTCTGGTCCACGGAATCGATCGGGCGACACAGCGGGACCTGCCTCCTGGCCGTCCAGCACGTCCGTCGGGTACACCTTCTGCTCCCGAAGGGCGCAGGTCTTCGCTTTGTTGACCAAAATCCCCAGCACCCACGTCCGCAACGCGGAGCGCTCCTGGAACCCGTCCAGCCCCGCCAGCACGGCCAGCCACGTGTCCTGAACCACGTCCTCCGCCGACTGTGACGTCCTGACGTACACCCGCGCCAGCCTCAGCATCGCCGGGGACCACGAGGTCATGATCGACACGAACGCGACCTCGTCGCCTTCCCGGAGCCTGTGGACGGTGAGCGCATCGGCCCTGTCGGTAACCACAGCAGCTCGCCTCACACCAGTGGGGTCATCCAGCTCCATTTCGACGCTAAACCCCTCATTCCCGGCTGTCACATGGGTTCGCAGGGAGCGGCCACACCCAGCGTCGGCGCCCGGGCCTGCCGCCTACGGCGCGGCCCGGAACTTCTGTTTCCATCTCGTGCTGAGCCAGGAATCGCCTTTCGCACGCGGTTGGTACGCAGGATGTCCTAACATCTTCATCGCCGCCCACCACGCCCTCACCGAGGCCGACGGCTGGCTCCGCCCGGCAAGCCCGACCGGTGCGGTGCTGCGCACCCTGCAACTCGTCGGCCTCGACACCCTCATCGACTGCCACGAAACCCTCGACACGCACTGACCGGCTGACCTCGACAGCAGCGCGTACGGGGCGGGCTCCCGGACGCCCGGCCTGACGGACGCAAGGGAAAGTTCCACACCATCGGTAGGTGGTGGCTGGATCACCGCGGCCCAGACTGGGTTCCTGTCCCGCCACCGGGGGCACGGTGGGGTGGCCCGCCGGCGTCCAACGGGAACCCCTACGCCCCTCCCGCGTAGTCAGCAACTGATCTACGCGCCCTCTGGGCGGCACAGACTTGAAGTTCTGAAAACGCCCGCCTGCGATCTGCGGCTCCGTCCTTGGTCAACCATCTGACCAGCGACGGAGCCGTCGACGTTTGTCAGCGTTGGTTGTCGTTGCGCACCCCCGCACGGCCCACAGACGGCCCGAGCAGGCCCACCTGACCGACGGGGGGGGGTTGGGTCCCACCGGGCACAGAGTGAGAGCTGGCGCCCCGTCGCAGGCGACAACCTAGCCGCCGACCGGAACCTGCGGTGGTTCATCGAGGACGTGTGGGGCCACTTCGACGCCGACCACACCCGGCCGGGCGCCCCGCTGTTCCCCTCCGAGCGCAAGAACCAGGACGGTTCCTGCTCGCGGGCGACCGCCGACGTCTTCCGCCGGTCGCTGGCCGATGCCGCCGCCCAGCACCTGCCGACCTTGGGCCGGGAAGCTCACCCCGGCACGTGCTGCGGCACTTCTGCGCCTCTCAGCTCTATCTCGCCGGCATGGCCTTGTTCGCCATCCAGGAACTACTTGGACATGCCTGGACCGGTACCACGGCTCGGTATATCCACGTCCACGGCACCCATGTCGAAGAGGCCTGGGTCGCCGGACAGCAGCGCGCAACCGAGCCATGGAAGGGACTGGCCCAGTGAAGTGGAACCTTCGTCTGGCGGCCGCCAACCGCGGCATCTGGACTGCCAGCGAACTCCAGCGGATGCTCGCCGAGCGTGGCGTGGTGATCAGCGCGGGGAAGATGTCGGGGCTGTGGCCCGGTCAGCCGAACACCGTCAAGCTCGATGAGCTCGACGTCATCTGCGCGGTGCTCGGCTGCGGCGTCGAGGACCTGCTGCTGCCCGAGCCGGAGCGGGTGCCGAAGCCGACGTTGGCGACCGACTCGCAGGCCACTGCGGTGGGCCAGCCGCGCGCCGTCGCCCCACGTCCTCGCACAGGCAGGTCTCTGCCCCCTCGATGAACTGCGTGCACCGCGGCAAGCTGCTGCCCGAGGGCTCCCGGCGGGACCGGGCGTACTGCGACAACAAGTGCCGGGGCTTGGCCTCCTACTACCGGCGCAAGGCGGGAGTCCCACCCCCGCCACGCTGGCAGCACCCCGCCTTGACCTCGGACAACCTCGCGCTCCGGTCGGCCTCGGCCCACGCCGAACAACTCGGCGAGGCCAACGGATGGTCGCCGTCGCTCGTGCGGTGCGCGATGGACGGCCTGACGGCGGTGCTGGAGCACCGCCCGCCCGGCAAGCCCGTGAAGCTCACCGAAATCCGTACGCGAATGCCTCGACACGCTTCCAGTTTTCGGGTCGCCGAAGTCCTCGCCGACCTGGACCTTCTGGAAGATGACAGCGCCTCGTCGATCCGCTCCTGGATCGACGACCGCACCGGCGAACTGCCCGACGGATTCGCCGGTGCCGTCTACGCCTGGCTGCTGGTCCTCCTCGACGGTGACAGGCGCGCCAAACCCCGGTCACGTACCTGTCTCTACGTCTACTTCGGCTGTGTCCGGCCCCTGCTGGAGAACTGGGCGACGACTCGCTTCGCCAAGAAGCGCGGCCTGATCTTCGCCAACCCCACCACCCGGCTCAGGGCGGAGGACATCCCACGCAGCCTGCTGCCGATGACCGACGACGAAGTGCTTGCCGTCCAGCGGATCGCCGTCACCCCGGCTCAACGGCTGATCGTCGCCCTGGCCGCCGTCCACGCCGCCCGCGCTACGGCCATCCGACACCTCAGCCTGGACGACCTTGACCTGCCCAACCGCAGGATCACCATCGCCGGACATGGCCAACGGCTCGGCGAACTGCCCCACCAGACCCTGCTGGCCTGGCTCGACCAGCGCCGGGCCACCTGGCCAAAGACCCCCAACCGGCACGTCCTGATCAACGCGAAGACAGCCCTGGGTGCCGGGCCCGTGAGCCCCGAACACCTTAAACGGCACCTGCTGCACCAGGGCGTCTACCTCGAACGCGTCCGCGGCGACCGGGTACTGCACGAGGCACTGACCGCCGGCGCCGACCCACTGCATCTCGCCCTGGTCTTCAACCTGTCCCACAGCGCCGCGAGCCGCTACGCGGCCATCGCCCAAAACCTGCTCGATGACCAGATCGAGCAGACCGCCGAGGTGCGGCCGAAAGGCAGAGCGGGTGGTCTTGACAGCTGCCCGTGAAGTGATCCCCGGCCGAACGGTGCTGGCGGAACAGACAGAAGAGACCGGCACGGCTGCTGTCGAGGAGCTCCCGTTAAACCAGTGGTGTCCCGTGGACGAGCCTCATAGCTTGTGCGCTCGTGACTGATGATCCGCAGATGCGCCCGAATCGGCAGGACCTCGGCCGAGTGTTCAACGAAGTCCCCGAGCTCTACGACCGGGTCCGGCCGGGATACCCTGACGAGCTGTTCGCGGACCTTGTCACCGTCACCGGCATGGACGAAAGGTCGTCGGTGCTGGAGTTGGGCTGCGGTACCGGCCAGGCGACGCGCTCGCTGGCAGCGCTCGGGTGCTCAGTAACGGCCATCGAGCCGGGCGCGGACATGGCCGCACTCGCTCGCCAGCGGATCGCTACCTTCGGCAAAGTCGAAGTCGAGACGTCGATGTTTGAGGAGTGGGACGACCGCGGTCGACGCTTCGATGTCCTCGTGGCTGCGTCGTCGTGGCACTGGGTCGACCCCTCGATCGGCTGGCAGCGAGCGCACGACGTGCTCCATCCCGCAGGCTGGATGGCACTGCTCGGCAACGTCGTTGTCCGCCGACCGGGAGAGCCGGAGGTGTACGCCGAGACCGCCGATCTCCACGAGCGGTTCTGCCCTGGGAACCCCGGCTGGGGTCATCCTCCCCTGGAGGACGACGTGCGCACCACCGACGAGGGCTGGGGCCTGGTCGACGACCCCGGAGACTTGTTCGGCCCAACGATCGTGCGCTGGTATCCAACCGTTCAGTGGTTCAACGGGGACGGCTTTGCCGATCACCTTCGTTCGTTGTCGCTGTACCGGAGGCTCGACCGCGACGTCCGTGAGCCCCTGCTCGACGCAATCGCCGAGCACATCCGCGCGCGGATGGGTGACCGAGCATCACGCCGTTACCTGAGCGTCCTCCGCGTCGGACAGCGCGCCGAGTGAGCCCAGTGGTGAAGGACCTGCCGATTCAGCGGCAACGGACCCACCGCACTTCCATGCCTGCCTGCCAAAGACGCCGTGGGTTCCCAGTGAAAGCACCTCAGTCACGCTGAACCCACGGCCGTCGTGCCGGTAAGAACGCTGTCACCAGCCGCAAACGGCGGTGATCAGTCCTCGGACCGGGTGGGTTGGGGCAGCTCCGGCGTGCTCGTCGCCTCAGCCAGTGCGAGGCGACCGCCGTTCAGCTCTGGCACGTAGTTGTAGATCGTGTTCCTGGAGAGGCCGAGCAGCTTCGCGATCGAGGTAACGGTGTTCTCTGGGCGGGCGAGCAGGTCGCGGGCGTGACGTACCTGCTCCTCCGTCATCGCCGACGGGCGCCCGAGTCGGGCGCCGCGGGCACGAGCGGCGTCCAGGCCCTCGTTGGTGCCCTGCAGGCCGATCCGGGAGGGATCGCCGGAGCGCTGTGTCCCCCCTCCGAAGCCAGCAGTACTCACAGGTTGTCCGATCATTCGATGCGGCGGGCCTTCTCGTGTGTGACCGGACGCTATCCGCCCTGCAGGTTGCGCCAGCAGGGACGTTGAGACCCGCTATTCCATACGACAGACACCCGCCGGAACGCCGGGCCGAGGTTTGGTCCTGGCTGCGGGCGGCAGGGGCACGCTGGGCGACCGCGTCGACGTCGGTGCGGGCGTACGGCTCCAGCATCGTGACGTCAGCTTGTGCCGTCCACGTGGGGGCGGGCCAAGTGGCGCAGCAGGGAGGTCTTGTCCCACACATGCCAGCGCGCACCGCACACGGGGTCGGTTTCGTAGGTCACCTCCGCGGGGAAACCGTCGGCCTTGACCCGCTCGGCGGGCGGTCCGGAGAGCACCCTGGCGCATCGGGGGCAACGGTCTGGGGTGCGCATGGGGTACATGCCCATCGTTTTCCTGTTCCTGGTGCTGTTGTTTCGGCGTCCGGTCGCGGGTCCGTCAGGCGGTGGGCCAAGTGACGAAGCTCCGACCCCTGTTGGTGAACGCCCTCCATCCCTGGACGTCCGTCACGCCGCCGTCGCAGGACAGCAGATGCCAGGCACCGGGGGTCCAGGCGAAGACCGCGTCCTGGCGGAGGCACCGTCCCAGTTCACGTGCCGCCGAGTCGCTCAAGCCGGCGATGGCGACGCTCTGCTCGATGTGTGTGCCGTGCGCATCACCTCCCGCTGCGGGCCACCACGCGAGCCCTCGCCGGTCGAGCTCGTCGAGGAGCAGGGCCTGAGCGCGGGCGTTGTCCGCGGCGAGGGCGGGACGGCCGTGGGGGTCGCACGCCGTGACGACGTGGAGGGCGGCGGTTCCGGCAGGTCCGGAGAGGTCGGGGAAAGGGCCCTCGGCCGTGCCCCGCGGACGCGGTGCGACCCGTACCGTCCGGTCCGGGAATCGGATATCGACGACCGTCCGCCGGTAGAGATCCCAGTTCGGGGGTGTGGTCGCAGCGTCAGTGACCTGCATGAGGCCCTCCTGTGGACGAAGGACCCCCTTACCCACCAGCAGGGAGATCGGTGCTCGCTCCCACAAGGCCGTGGGAGCCGGTCCTCGGCGCGATCGGCGTCGTGACCGAGCGGAACGATGCCACACCACCGGTCAAGGGGTAAAGCGTTGTGGATCACATTGTGCAAGATCCGGACGGGTGTTACCTTCGCGCCCGGTCACGAGTTCCAGGGTCAAGCCCCGGCTTGCTGAACGACATCCCGCTCGCCGCGGATGCCCCGGGTGACGACCAGCCCAGCGCACGGTGCGTTGGGAAACCGCAGATCACCGGGGTGCGGACGGGCACTACCGGGGTCCATCGACTCCGGAAGGTTGACCGCCCGTGCCCGTTTCCGACGCGATCCCCGAATTGCCGACGGGGCGGCAGACCCAGAAGCCTGAGCCGGCACCCGAACCCGCCATGTCCGCAGTCGCAGAGCCGGACCGCGCGGGCCTGGTGACCATCGCCCTCGACACCGCCCGGGCACTGTTCTGCACGGCCGAGGTGAGCAGCTCCGGCCTGCCAGGAACTGACGAGATCTTCGGCCAGTGGCTCGACAGCGGATTCGACGTCGCCTTCTACCGCAGCGAGGACCGACCCCTTCAGGCACGTGCTGTCAGCCAGGGGGAGCATGTTCCCGGATCGCTGATCAGCAGCCGTATCGGAAAGGCCCGGTTGGAGTCGGTCTGCCTCAATCCTCACCGGCACGCACCCGTCGGGCCCCGGAACCCGGACCCGGTGTCTGCGGAAGGCGAGGAGGCCGACGGAACAGAGGCCCGGACGGGTGCCGGCATGCCCGGCATCCACCGGGGAGACGCGGACAAGCGGCGGTACGCGAAGGTGGAGTACCAGGAGGACACCGGCTGCGTTCTGACGGTCGTGGACGACTTCGCCGACGGCACGGGGAAGGAGTCGGCCTATCACCTGGGCGGCGACATCACCTCGGACACCGACGGAGACTGGTTCGAAACGCTCACCACCCTCA
Source organism: Streptomyces sp. NPDC047869 (assembly GCF_040704065.1). NCBI lineage: Bacteria > Bacillati > Actinomycetota > Actinomycetes > Kitasatosporales > Streptomycetaceae > Streptomyces > Streptomyces sp. NPDC047869. The sequence continues at coordinate 5,109 of NZ_JBEYRK010000019.1, read as the reverse complement.
CCGAACTCGCCCAGGCAAGGCTGGAAACGGAGGGGTGGGCCCCGAACGGTCCATGGCAGATCCAGTGGTGGTGCAGCTCGTGCGACGTCACGGACCCGCCGTACGAAACCCTTGAAGTGTTCGAAGAGTACGGCTTCGATCCGGACGAGATCACGCAGCACTATGTGTCCATCTACAGCCAGGGCAGCAACGGCTACTACACCGTCGAGTTCAGTGCCGAGCACCGGGGAGAGGACCACGTCATGTACCTCCAGCTGGAGCTGGACGCTGACCGCAAGGAGCTGGGCAGCGGCAGTCTCGAAGAACTGCGGAGCCACCTGGCACAGGCGACGGAACGAGTGCGAGAGGCCGGCTACACCCCGCTCGACAGCGACTGGAGCATCCACTGGACACACTGCCACGTGCCTCTGACCGAGCTGTGACCGACTGAAAGGCCCCAAGCTGCTGTGCCCTGTGCCCTGTTGTCGTGGGCAACAGCAACCGCGTCGCCGGGCCGGGCGCACACCACATCGAAGACGAAGAGTAGGGCAAGTGAACGACAGACCTACCTCCGGACCGCCAACACCGCCTCCTTACCCGTACCAGGGCTCGATCAAGTTCTGCAGACGTCGCGGTTGTTGGTGATGCCCAGGAGTGGGAGTGCTCGTTCGGGTTGGTCGCGGATTGCGCGGGTGGTCTTGGCGATGTTGTCGGCTCCGAGGAGCTTGGGCAGGCCGATGGCGAGGTTGCGGAGGGTCGCCATGGCGCGGGGTGCGGTCCCGGTATGGACGGTGGAGGCGTCCTCCGCGAAGGTCACGTCTCTCACATGGTGCAGGGCCTCTATCGTCCAGTGGCCGCGGATCGCGGTGGCCAGGTCGGCGGGGGTGGTCTGGTGAGCGTCGAGGCTGGTGACGGCCTAGACGGTCTCGCGACTCTCGCGTCGGACGCTCTGCCTGCGGCGACGGTGGACACGGATGGCCAGGCAGGCGTAGGGGAAGGCGATCCCGCCGAGCTCGTCCGCGGTGCCGCAGGTCTTGATCGAGCGGGACTCGCGGCGGTCGTGGCCGGTGGAGGCCGTGGTGTGCTGGACGGCGATGTCCCGCCACGGCAGGGCGGCGAGCTGGCGGTGTGCGGTCGGCTGATTAGCCTTGATCACCGAGATGTAGTGGGCCTTCTTGGTCTCGACCAGCCAGGCGACGTTCGCCTGGACCGAGTGCAGTGCGTCGAAGGTGACGAGGGCTCCGTCCAGGTCCAGTGGCTCCAACAGGGGCTGGAAGTGCGCGGTCTCGTTCGTCTTCGCGCCGACCTCCGCCTGGGCGAGGGTCACGGCCCGGTGATGGGTGACCGCGCAGAGGTGCCGGCGGGCGGCGGTGAGACGGGCGGAGCCCCTGAGGGCCTTGCCGTCGACGGCGATCACGCGCCGCTGTCCGGACACGGCTCGCGCGGAGGCGTCATGAAGGTCGGCGAGGTAAGCGCCCACCTCCCGGTCCAGGGCGTCACCGTCAACGGCCCCCAGGACCCGCCCGATCGTGGTCCGCGAGGGAGCACGCCGCCAGCGAAGTGGGTGACGGCGGACGCCGACAGCCGTCAGGAGTGTGTCCGGGGCACGTTCCGCCCATTCGGCGAGCTCGTCGAGGCTCCTGGCTCCCCAAACGGCCGCGCAGGCGCAGATGAGCAGGACGGCGGTCAGCGAGTACCAGCGGCCCCGCCGCGCGCGCGGATCAGGCACCAGATCCAGGTAAGGACGCAGGTCGGCGACCCGGCCGGCATCGAGCGGCCCCAGCTTCACCAGCACCGCAGGGAAGATACAACGGCAGGCACGGGCCATCTCATGATCGTTGAGCTTCGACACCCCAATGATCACGAAACCCGTGCTCTCCTGTGCACCCCAACCGGTCACATCCCGGACCAGCCACACGACTCCGGAACTTGATCAAGCCCTGGTCTGCTACGGGGACAGCGTCACAACAAGGGCGTGGTCGGGGCGAGGTCAGGAGGGATCATCTCGGAGATGATTCCGTCAGCAGACCAAGCTGTTTTGCACGTGGTCCTCGGGGAGTCAGCCGGGCGGCAGCACGACCGCACCCGGGCCACCCGGTACGACTGCCGCCCACACCCGCCGTCGGCCCCGCATCCGCCACCGACTCCGTGCCTGGGAACCATGCATTCGGGCACGAGACTGTCCGCGCGTCGTCACCGGCGGCGCCACGCACTGTTGAAGGACCCGTTCAACGAGGCGGTCGCCGCGTTCTACGTCCAGGCCTCCGGCGGGCTCGGTGACCTGTACGCGCCGGTGCCCTCCCTGACGGCCGGCGACACCGAACGGCCCGGCCTGCTCGGCTACATCAAAGGCCTGCGGTTCATCCGGATCGAGGCCTTCGACACCGACGCCGCGGTCACCGCCACCGAACTCCTGCGGTTCGGACACTCCTGGGCCGCCGTCCACGCCATCCACGCCGCCCGCCCCTCCCCCGCCCACCCCACCGGCCGGTACCTGCTTACCCTGACGCCCAAGGCGTACGCGGGTTGTGGACGCCGTCGGCTCCCGCCTTCGCCGCGCGGGGCTGGGATGCGCGCAGGTTGGGCCAGTAGCGGCCGTGTGCGAACCCGAGGCTGCGCGCCAGGCGGCGCATACCTTCACCGCGGTCAGGCCCGCGGCCGGTGCGGCCGTGAGCAGGATCTGGTGGGTCCTGGGTGCGGTCAGCGGGGCGAGGCAGAGCTGGTCGGGGATGGCGCGGATCTCGGCTCGGCGCTGAGCGCCGGTCATGCCGCCGCTGGAGGGGAGGTGTCCGGTGTCCGTCTCGTACTGCTGGCGGTTGCGCATGTCCTCGTCCCACCGCGACAGGGCGCGGCGTCGGCGCTCGCTGCGTCCGGCGCCGTCGAGGAGCCACAGGCATTCTCCGGGTGACCTCCACGAGCGGATGCGGTCCGGCCCACGACGCCGGACCGCTCCGCTTTTCGGAGATCCGCTTCCCGGTTACCGAAGCCCCGCTCAGTTACCTCAGGTAACTCTCTTTTCCAAAAGGGCCGCCTCCGCCACCATGGGCACCCCAAACTGGCTGGTACGTCAGGACAGGGGATGGGCGGCGGGCGAGGAGGGGCGAGGATGGCTCAGGGCGGCGACACTGCCGGGGACGCGGGCCGCGGGCCGTACGGCGAGACTCCGGACGCGCGGCTGACCGTATTGCTGCGCGGCGACACCGCCACCGCCTACGCGGCGCTGCGGGAGCTCCACCGACGGCACCGCCCGGCGGCCCTCGGCTACGCCCGGCTGTGCACCGCGAGCGAGTCGGCGGCCCGGCGGCTGGTGGCCGAGACCTTCACGGCGGCGGCCCGCGAGACGGCACACGGTGTGGAACCCCGCGTCCCGCTTCGCCACCACCTCCTGCTGCTGACCGCCCGGCTGGCCGCCTCCTGGGCCCGCGACGACCGCTCCGCGGGCCTCGACCCCGGCCTGCTGCTGGTCCTGAACACCACCGGCATCCCGGGGGCCCCGCTGCCGCCCCTGCTGGCCGCGTTCCACGCCCTGCCCTCCCGCACCCAGGGCCTGCTCTGGTACGCCGTCGTGGACGAGGAGCCCGCGGGCCGCACGGCCGCCTTCCTCGACCTCGCCCCCCAGGACGTGGTGTACGGCACAACACAGGCCCTCCAGGCGATGTCCCAGGCCTGTCTCAGGTCGCGCCTGGCCGCCTCCGACGACCCGCGCTGCGCGGACTTCCGCCGCCTGATCGAGTGGTCGACGCGGGCGGACGCCCCCCGCCACAGTGCCGACCTGCACGCGCACATGGCGCAATGCCCGCATTGCACGGCCGCACACGAGGAGCTGACGACCCTGCGGGACACCCCGCGCGCGGCCCTGGCGGAGGGCCTGCTGCCCTGGTCCGGTTCGGCGTACACGACCCGGCAAGGCCCCGAGCCTCGGGTCGTCGCCGGCGGCACGGGGTCGCGGCGCCCTCCGTCCCGCCGCTTACTGCTGGCCTCCGCGGCCTTCGGCGTGGCCCTGGTCCCCCTGGCGATCCTCATGCTGCCCTCGGGCGGCTCCGCGGACCACAGCTCAGCGGGCGCCGGCGGCACGCCCACGACCGCGCCGCCGGTCACGGTCACGGCGACGGTGTCCGCGACACCGTCGCCGTCCCGGACCTCTAGGTCCCCGTCTCCCACGCGGAGCCCGAGCCGGACCCGCCCCTCCTGACGCCGTCGTACGACGTCCGGAAACCCGCGTACTCGTACTGGATCGCCGCCGTCAGGACTGGTCGTCGCCGAACATCCGGGCGGGTCAGACCACGCGCACGCCGCGCCGCCAGACCCGCGCGACCAGCGGGACGCCCGGCCGGTACGCCAGGTGGACATGGCAATGGTCGTCGTGCACGGGTGCCCAGTGTGCGGTCGGTGGTCCTGACGCAGGCGCCCCCAAACGGGCCGTGGTGTCGCCCCGGCACACGTGCACGTCCGCGTGCTGGGGCGCGGCCATGCCGGTGCCGTCCGGCACCGGCGGGCCTTGCCGGAGTGAGGACCGCCGTACGCGTGTCCCGCCCGGTCGCGGTCTCCTGCATGTCCCGCTCGGCGGGCGTCGTCGTCTTCACGCCCCAGAAGGTAGCCATCTGAGCCCTCCAGACCCCAAACGTTCTAGCATCCCGAGGCCTGATGTGAGAGCAAATGATCATGGACGTTCCAGCGGGTGTATGAGAGAGCCGAGTGAGCGCACAGGGCGGCGATGCCGCTGCCGGGCTGTTCCTGGAGTGCGGTGACGGTCACGGGGATGCCGAGCACGACGGTGGTGAACGGCAGGGCCAGGCGGTCCTCGATGACTGCCTGGAAGGCGGCGAGCTGTTCGTGCTCGCCGTAGGCATCGACGATCGCCTCGGCGACCATGGCGTCGAGTTCGGCGGTGGACAGTCTCATCGCCTCTTCTTCCCTTGTGTACGCAGGAGTTCCGCGAGGCGGGCGCCGACCGGGGTGACGCTGGGCAGGCGCTCATGGGCGAAGTGCTTCGCCTTGCGGCGGCGCAGCAGCTCCTCCCCGTCCCGTTCCCAGGCGAAGGTGGGCTTGCGCAGGAGTGCACGGAAGACGGCGTCGGCGTTGTCGGGATGCCGCTGGACCAGACGGCGGATGACCATGGGAGCGACGGAG